>NZ_JAADJV010000004.1:0-300000 GCF_011684115.1 Rahnella aceris
CTCTTCAATTAAAAGTTCGATTTGCTTCAACAAGTGAAGCGGTGCTCAGAGATTACTTCGTAATAATTCAACTAAATGAATTACTGCTTGGTCACTCTAAGACTTGATATTTTTTGCCACCGAAGTGGCTGATATCGTCTTGTGAGTGCCCACACAGATTGTCTGATAAATTGTTAAAGAGCAGTGAGTTACGCGCTTTCGCTTGCTAACTCGAGGTGGCGTATATTACGCTTTCCTCATTCAGTGTCAACCGTTTATTTTATCCGGTTGCCGCTGTTTTTAATCTTTCCGACCCGGTCACTTCGTGATGTTGTTCACGTTGTTCCCTGTCGATGGAGCGGCATTATAGGGATCCGAATTTTTTGCACAAGCCTTTTTTCCAATAAAAGGATCGACTGCGTATTTTTCGACCCCTTCGCAGAGATCTCACCCGATCTGCTGCTTTTAACGCCGATCTTATCGCCCCTCAATTGGTATTTCCCCCGACCCGAACTATATTGCCAAGATTAATACTCACTTACGGGGTACTTCAGATGTCTCAGACTTTACGTTCTTATCAGGGATTAACACCAACATTGGGTGAAAGAGTGATGGTGGATCCCTCAAGCGTGGTGATTGGCGATGTGGATCTGGCTGATGACGTCAGTATCTGGCCACTGGTTGTGATACGTGGTGATGTGAATAATGTGGTTATCGGCTGTCGGACTAATGTGCAGGATGGAAGTGTGCTCCATGTGACTCATCAGTCACGACATAATCCCGAGGGGCACCCTCTTATTATTGGGGAAGACGTCACTGTCGGGCATAAGGCGATGCTGCATGGTTGCACGATCGGAAACAGAGTTTTGGTCGGAATGGGATCAATACTGCTGGATGGGGCTATCGTCGAAGACGATGTCATGATTGGCGCAGGCAGTCTGGTTCCACCTGGGAAAACACTCGAAAGTGGCTACCTCTATTTAGGAAGTCCTGTTAAGCAGATACGAGAACTGACTTCTGATGAACTCGCTGGACTGACATACTCTTCTAATAATTATGTGACATGGAAAGATCTCTATCTTTCACAGGAGCAATAAGAAGCGTACTGCCTGAACAGTAATAAATCTGATTGTTCAGGCATTTCACAATCACCCCAGCAAGTCTTTCTTTAGCTCCTCAAGCACTGGTTCTATTTGGGGCATCACCCCATGCCACAGATAAAAAGCGTGCGCTGCCTGCCCCACCAGCATCCCCAGCCCGTCTGCATAATGAGTTACCCCATTATTTTTCGCCCAGGTGATAAAAGGCGTTAAACCCGACTGATAAAACATGTCGTAGACGCGGGTCTGCGTCGTCAGCACACTTTCGGGGATCTCTGGGATCTGACCTTTAATACCCGATGCAGTAGCATTAATGATCAGATCGAAAGATTCATCAGCCAGATCGGCCAAAGCAATAGCCCGGATATTCCCTTTCTTTTCGAAAATATGGCTCAGGTGCTGTGCGCGTTCAAACGTCCGGTTAGTAACAACAACCGGGCAGCCGTAGTACAGTAAAGGAAGTATCACCCCACGCGCAGCGCCACCGGCGCCAATCAGAAGAACCCGGTCCCCTCGCTTTAAAAGCGCCAGCCGTTCAAGATCATTCAACATGCCGATGCCGTCGGTGTTATCCCCAAGCAATCGCCCATCTTCGAACTTTTTAAGCGTATTCACAGCACCCGACATGGCAGCCCGCTCGGTCAGCTCATCTGACTCAGCAAAAGCGCGCTCTTTGAAAGGTACCGTAATATTTGCCCCCAGCGCTCCGTTTTCAAAAAAGGAACGCAACGTCTCTTCAAACGCTTCTTGCGGGGCCAGAACCGTGCCATATGTGTGATCGATCCCCGTCTGACGGGCGAAAAGCGCATGAATGCGAGGGGATTTGCTATGGCCGATCGGATTTCCAAATACCGCAAAAGATGGCGTGACTTTCATTTGTTAACCTTGACGAATAAGGTTGCCAGTGAGGGCATCCCGAATTTCAGATGGATTATCTCTTCCTCCTACATCGCCATCCAGCACGGGAAAATCTTTCCCAAACTGAAGCCTGACTTCTTCAGACAAACGGCAAGGAGGTTGCCCGTTCAGGTTCGCACTGGTTGAAACCAGCGGTTTTCCAAATTTTTGGCAGAGTTCTTTTACCAGAGGATGGTCTGTGACACGCACCGCCAGCGAAGTGAAACGGCCGGTAAGCCAATCAGGTGTCGAGGGTTTTGCAGGCATAACCCAGGTAACCGGGCCTGGCCAGAATGAAACGACATGCGCAAGCTGTTGCTCCGTTAAAGATGAGTCATCAATATAAGGAAGGAGCTGCTGATAATTGTCAGCAATCAGAATGAGTCCTTTATCTTTTGGACGTTTTTTCAGCGCCAGCAATGCCTCGACGGCTTGTTCGCTATCTGGGTCACACCCCAACCCGAAAACCGCTTCCGTTGGATAAGCAATAACATGTTGTCCGTGAAGCGCCTCAAGCACTGCACTGAATGATTTTTCTGTCTCTTTATTCATCTTGTTCGTTATCTTTTATTTCAACGGCTTTGCCGCACAATTTACTGGCACAGAATAACTTAATCCCCTGAGCCGTTTTCTTTTCCATCAACAATGGGTAATGGCAATGAACACATTCTCCTGCAACTGGCTTATTATTGATGGCAAACTGACATTCCGGGTAACGATCACAGGCGTGGAATACTTTGCCAAAACGTGATTTGCGCTGTAACAGATGACCCTTTCCACATTGCGGGCAGCCCAGAGTAGTTTCTTCAGGCTTATCGATAGCTTCAATATGATCGCATTCAGGATACTGACTGCAACCAATAAACATGCCGTAACGCCCCTGCCGCAGCACCAAAGTAGAGTCACATTTAGGGCATGCCTGTCCTTCCAGGATTTTCACAATATGCCCATCCGCCTGTGATTTCAGGGGACGAACATACTGACATTGCGGGTAGGATGAACAACTGAGAAAGGGGCCGTGACGACCACTACGGATCACCAAATCGGCCCCGCATGCTGGACAGGATCCATTTTGCTTATCAGCAAAAAGTGCTGCTTTTGTCATATGTTACGTTTTACCTGTTATCTCTTAGTGCAGATAACCTTCATTAACTTCAAATAATAGCTCTTCCATTTGCTGATACGCTCTTTCATATCCGGGAATATTAAACAGAACCATCAGCACGACCCACTTCAGATCTTCAAGATCGAATTCTTCAGTGTCCAGAGCCATAACACGATCGATAACCATCTCTCTGGTATCGAAATTCAATACTTTGATTTGTTCCAGAAACAGCAAAAAACCACGACAACTGCTATCTAACCGACTCGTTTCCTCATCGGTATACACACGTAATGCTGAAGGATCAGAATCCAGCATATAAGATGGGGTTCCACCCTCTTGCATATCCGCAAGTTTTTCAAGCCAATTCAGCGCATTGTGAATATCAGCCCGGTGAAAACCAGCCTCGGCCAAGTCATCCGTTAACCTATCCTCGTCAACATTCATCTCCGCTTCGTTGTGAATGTAAGTTTCAAATAAGTACATTAGTACGTCGAACATGGCTTGCCCTCTTAATTCGGACATAGCCGCCGGGTACAGCTGCGATCCATCCTGCTAACTCCAGTTCGAGTAGTTTACCTACAACTTCTGGCACAGGTTGGCCGGCACGTTCGGCGACGACGTCAACAGATGTCACCTCATATTCTACGTTAGCCAACACATCAGCAAATGGCAATTCAACTTCGCTATCTGGCGCACAAATATTCACCTCTGACGCATCAGAGTGACCATCCGGAGGCATTTTCAAGGATTCTGACGCTTTGATATTTGGAAACCAGGTCAGCCCGCTTCCTATATGTTCGGCGATATCATTGGGCTCAGTCACCAGATAAGCGCCCTGCTGAATAAGCCAGTGTGTTCCTTCGCAGGTTGCACTTCCCAGCGGGCCTGGCAACGCGAACACTTCCCTTCCTTGCTCCAGTGCATAGCGTGCAGTAATCAATGAGCCGCTGCGCAGCGTGGCTTCGATAACAAGTACACCCGCACTCAACCCGCTGATAACCCGGTTACGGCGGGGAAAGTGGGCTGCTAAAGGCGGCGCAGTCACCAGATGTTCTGAAACCAGAGCTCCTCCCTGCTCGAGGATGCGATCTGCGAGCTTCAGATGACAGGGTGGATAGCGCTTCATCAGTCCGCTTCCCAACACAGCAATCGTCTTACCCTGAGCTTCTAGTGTTGCCTTATGGCTGATTCCATCAATTCCCATTGCCAGACCGCTTGTCACGGTAAAACCACTGCTGACCAGGCCCCCTGCAAATACCTGTGCATATTGTTCGCCATAATGTGAGTAATCGCGGCTTCCCACCATCGCTATTTGCGGGGATAGCAGTAATTCAGCGGCTCCTTCTGCGAACAAAATCAGAGGCGGGGAGGATATTTGTGCTAACAGCGGGGAATAAAACTCGCTACCAAAAGTAATAAGATGACAATTCTCTCCTTCCAGCCATTTCAATGATTCAACTAACCAGCGCTGATTAATATGCTGAAAATCGGCTATTTGTTCGGGGAGAAGCCCACTGTTTGCTAATTCTGAGGACGAATAAATGCCCCGGCAGAATAAGGTCTGAATGATCCCCATAGCGTGATGAGGATCGAGGCGTTTTACCACCGACAAACGTATCCATGCTTCCTGTAATGTCATTATCCATTCCCTTCTCAAGGCCTTTCAGCGACTGATACAATTGGCAGAGGATGCTGTCAATCTGGGCAGGAAATGTCTAGAATAGAGTCTATATATCTTCAATCAATTGAATAAAGATCCAGAAAAATATGTCCGTATTACAGATATTACATTTCCCAGACGAGCGGCTTCGCATAACGGCAAAACCGGTCAAAGAAGTTAACGCTGAAATCCAGCAGATCGTGGATGATATGTTTGAAACCATGTATGCAGAGGAAGGCATTGGCCTTGCTGCAACTCAGGTCGATATTCATCAGCGTATCATCGTGATTGATGTCTCTGAAAACCGCGACGAGCGTCTGGTTCTCATCAACCCTGAATTGCTGGAAAAGAGCGGCGAAACCGGGATTGAAGAAGGCTGTCTGTCGATCCCTGATCAACGGGCGCTGGTGCCGCGTGCTGAAAAAGTAAAAATCCGCGCGCTTGACCGTGACGGTAAAACCTTCGAGCTCGAAGCCGATGATCTGCTGGCAATTTGTATCCAGCATGAAATGGATCATCTGGTAGGTAAATTATTCGTGGATTACTTGTCTCCGTTGAAACGTCAGCGTATTCGCCAGAAAATGGAAAAAATGGCCAAGCTGAACGCACGGGCTGACTAATATTCGTGTAACACAGGACACTGCTTTGCGAATCATATTTGCCGGTACTCCGGACTTTGCAGCGCGTCATCTTGACGCGCTTTTATCATCAGAACATCAGGTTGTCGGTGTTTTCACTCAGCCCGATCGCCCTGCTGGCCGCGGTAATAAACTTACCGCAAGTCCGGTTAAAGTTCTGGCTCAAACCCACGACATCCCGGTTTTCCAGCCTAAATCCTTGCGCCCGGAAGAGAATCAGTCTCTGGTTTCCGCGCTTGAGGCGGACATTATGGTAGTCGTTGCTTATGGTTTGATCCTGCCAAAAGCCGTGCTTGATATGCCGAAATTGGGCTGCATCAATGTGCATGGCTCATTATTGCCACGCTGGCGTGGCGCAGCACCGATTCAGCGATCTCTTTGGGCAGGTGATACAAAAACAGGTATCACCATCATGCAGATGGATGTCGGCCTTGATACCGGCGATATGCTGCACAAAGTAGAATGTGACATTCTCCCCGAGGATACCAGCGCATCGCTTTACAACAAGCTGGCTGAGCTGGGCCCACAGGGTATGCTTGAAACATTACAGCAGCTGGCGAACGGCTCAGCAAAACCTGAAGTTCAAAGCGAAGAACACGTAACCTACGCTGAGAAACTCAGCAAGGAAGAAGCCCGCTTAGACTGGAATCTATCGGCCGAACAACTTGAACGCTGTATTCGTGCATTTAACCCATGGCCCGTCAGCTTCTTTATGATTGATGATCAGCCTGTGAAAGTCTGGCAGGCTGAATGTCTGTCAGGAAAAAGCAGCGCTGCACCCGGGACTATTGTTGCTGCCGACAAAAAGGGTATTCAGATTGCAACATCCGATGGCATCCTGAACATCACCCAGTTACAACCCTCAGGTAAAAAAGCAATGTCCGCACAGGATTTGCTGAACTCTCGTCGCGAATGGTTTATCGAAGGCACGCGTTTAGCCTGACCATAACGACTACGCCCGATATTTCGTCGGGCCTTATCTCTTTGATAATGCTGGCTCCGGTCAGCTTTTTTGACTATGAAAACAGCCTATAATCTCCGTAGCATTGCCGCTCAAGCCATCAGCCAGGTTTTGGACAAAGGATTATCCCTGTCCACTGTTCTTCCTGGTCTGCAGAAAAACGTCTCAGAAAAAGATCGCGGACTCCTTCAGGAGCTGTGCTTTGGTACGCTTCGCGTCCTCCCACAGTTGGAATGGTGCTTGCAGCAACTGATGGCAAAACCTCTCACTGGTAAGCAAAGAACATTGCATTACTTACTGATGGTGGGTCTGTATCAGCTGATCCATACCCGGATTCCGGCACACGCCGTACTGGCTGAAACTGTTGACGGTGCCGTTGCGCTAAAACGCCCTCAGTTAAAAGGTCTGATCAACGGCGTGTTGCGTCAGTTTCAGCGGCAGCAGGAAGAATTGCTTCAACGCATGGCCAACAATGACAGCCGCCATCTCCACCCGAGCTGGCTTCTTAACCGCCTGAAAAAAGCTTACCCCACTGACTGGGAAAGTATCGTTGATGCCAATAATCAAAGGCCGCCGATGTGGCTGCGCGTCAACAGGCAGCATCACACACGCGACGAGTACCTACACCTGTTAAACGAAGTACACATCGAAGCAGTTCCGCATCCGGAATACCGCGATGCATTACGGCTGAACACGCCATGTCAGGTAAACCTTCTTCCGGGATTCACAGAAGGCTGGGTCACCGTTCAGGATGCTTCGGCACAAGGCAGTGTTGATCTGCTGGATCCACAGAATGGCGAATTGATCCTCGACTTATGTTGCGCGCCGGGCGGGAAAACTACCCATATTCTGGAAGCTGCACCTAAAGCGCATGTTCTCGCTGTTGATGTGGATGAGCAACGTTTGAAACGTGTTCATGAAAACCTTCAGCGTTTGAAACTCAGCGCGGAAGTGAAGCAAGGCGATGGGCGCGAGCCGCAGATGTGGGCAGGTGATCGCATTTTCGACCGCATTCTTCTCGATGCCCCCTGTTCAGCGACGGGCGTTATCCGCCGGCATCCTGACATCAAATGGCTGCGCAGAGACAGTGATATTGCCGAACTCGCCAGCCTCCAAAAAGAAATTCTTGATGCCATCTGGCCACGGCTAAAAAGTAAAGGGATCATGGTGTACGCCACCTGTTCGATTTTGCCGGATGAAAACTGCCAGCAAATAGCCTCATTCCTCGAATCACATCAGGATGCTACGCTGGTTGAAACCGGAACGATGGAAAAACCGGGCCGACAGAATCTTCCACATCCTGAAGATGGCGATGGATTCTATTACGCTAAACTTGTTAAAAGCTGAATATCTCGTATTAGTGCTGTTTACTCAGGCTAATACCTTCGAGGCAAAGCAGAGAGTCATATGAAAATAATCATTCTCGGGGCCGGGCAAGTTGGCGGAACACTTGCCGAAAACCTGGTTGGTGAAAACAACGACATCACGGTTGTCGACACGAATACCATCCGGCTGCGTCAGCTTCAGGATAAGTTTGACCTGCGTGTAGTCCAGGGGCACGGTTCTCACCCTCGTGTACTTCGCGAAGCCGGCGCCGAAGATGCAGATATGCTGGTGGCTGTGACGAATTCCGATGAAACTAATATGGTCGCCTGCCAGATTGCCTATTCACTGTTTAACACACCAAACCGCATTGCCCGTATCCGTTCAACTGAATATATCCGTGAATCTGAAAAACTTTTCCATCCGGAAGCCGTGCCTATCGACCACCTGATTTCTCCGGAGCAACTGGTCACGGATTATATCTACAAACTCATTGAGTATCCGGGTGCACTACAGGTGGTGAATTTCGCAGAAGGCAAAGTCAGTATTGCGGCGGTAAAAGCCTATTACGGTGGGCCTTTAGTCGGTAATGCACTCTCTTCAATGCGTGAACACATGCCGCACATTGAAACGCGGGTTGCAGCCATTTTCCGCCAGGATCGTCCTATTCGCCCCCAGGGTTCAACCATTATCGAAGCCGGTGATGAAGTATTCTTTGTGGCTGCTTCTCAGCATATCCGTGCAGTCATGAGCGAGCTTCAGAGGCTCGAAAAGCCTTATAAACGAATCATGATCGTAGGTGGCGGCAATGTCGGGGCGGGGCTTGCACAACGGCTAGAGAAGAATTACAGCGTAAAACTCATCGAGCGGGATCAGCAGCGAGCCGCAGAGCTTGCAGAGATATTGCAAGATACGATTGTCTTCTACGGTGATGCCTCGGATCAGGAATTGCTGGCTGAAGAGCATATTGAACAAGTGGATGTATTCATCGCTATTACCAATGATGATGAAGCGAACATCATGTCCGCAATGCTGGCCAAGAGGATGGGCGCGAAAAAGGCGATGGTTCTCATCCAGCGCAGTGCATATGTCGATTTGGTGCAGGGCAGCGTCATCGATATTGCAATTTCGCCTCAGCAGGCAACGATTTCAGCGTTGCTTGGACACGTCAGAAAAGCAGACATCGTCAGTGTTTCATCGCTGAGACGCGGTGTCGCGGAAGCCATTGAAGCAATTGCACATGGCGATGAGACAACATCAAAAGTTGTGGGTCGTACCGTGGAACAAATCAAACTGCCACCCGGTACAACGATTGGGGCTATTGTGCGCGGTAATGAGGTTATTATTGCCAACGGCACCAGCAGGATCCAACAGGGTGACCATGTTGTGATGTTTATTACCGATAAGAAGTTTGTCAGGGATGTTGAACGGCTGTTCCAGCCAAGCCCATTCTTCTTATAAATTGCACCTTTTGTTAATCGAATTTAGCGTTAATTGAGTTTCAGATGAGAAGTTTTGTAGCGAAGACCCTGCAAATGGTCTTTACTTAGTTTGACATATTTGATGAATTTGCCAAGGAGTATTTATGAGTTTTATGAAAGAGTTTCGTGAGTTTGCCATGCGCGGCAACGTGGTCGACCTGGCAGTCGGTGTTATCATCGGCGCCGCTTTTGGCAAAATAGTATCGTCATTTGTCGCTGATATTATTATGCCACCGCTAGGCTTGCTGATTGGCGGAGTTGATTTTAAGCAGTTTGCTTTTGTCCTCAGGGAGGCCCAGGGAGCAGCACCCGCAGTAGTCATGCATTACGGGGTATTCATTCAGAACGTGTTTGATTTCATCATTGTTGCACTGGCCATATTCTGCGCAATTACCTTGATGAATAAAATGCGTCGTAAGCAGGAAGATAAGCCCGCTGCACCACCTAAACCAACAGCGGAAGAAACTCTGTTAGCGGAAATTCGTGATTTGCTGAAAGAGCAGCAGGCACCGAAACTGTAATTCTGCTTAGACTGATTAGAAGGGCAGTGTTGAATACTCAAACGAACACTCAACACTGCCCTCCAGATAACTCCCCTTCCCATTTTTCTCTTTGCGACGGTAGCTCCCTTTCCCTTTTTGATTTTTCTCAACACGCTGTTTGAACAGTGGATCATGAAGAAGCGCTTGTAACGCGTTATTCTGAATGATGCCTTTTTGATGCTTATAATGGCTCATAAAACCTCGATATGATTAATAGTAGTGAACAAAATGCGCGCACATCATACTGCTATAATCCTAACTATGAAAGTGGCTATTATACGACCGGAACATTCAAGCTACTTTACCCGCTCCATCCTCTAATGCTTCTAAAATAGAGCAACTTACGCTCGTATGTGAGGAGCCACAACAAGCGGCACTCAATCTTTGCAGGGATTCACGCATCTGATTAAGCTCCTTTAATTTAAGCTCAACCTCTGCGAGTCGTTCATCCACAATAGACTTTGACTCCTGACAAGTATGATGCAAAGGATCGATTCGAATAGAAAGTAACTCCTTGATTGCATCAAGCGTAAAACCTGTAGATTTGGCATAGCGGATGAAGCGTAAGCGCTGCACATCGCTTTCATCATATTGCCGATAACCTGATGTATTACGTGTGCCCGCTCCCATCATTCCCTGCTTTTCATAGTAACGAATAGTATCTGTGGACACGCTGGCCAGCCTGGCAAGTTCACCAATTTTATACATGTCTATTTCCCTCTCAATTTATCCTTCAGTGCATTTTCGTAATGCCCCCGAAGAAAGTCAGTGTTCATACCTGCCTGCTGTAAACGCATTTGTAAAACCTTCAGACGCTTTTCTGCGGGAAGAAACTTTGGATCATCACTGTCTAACATGTTCAGTAGATGATCCAAATCGATCGCCTCTTTTCGATCCTGCAACTCAGGCGGCAAATAGCCTGCATTTTTCAAGATACGATAGGACGTTCTGAGCTCCTCCGGAACTGCGCTTTCGTCATCCATGATAAGGGGACGGCCATTTCCAGGAAGGTTATCAAATTCACCCTTTTCCTGAGCATCTTTGATGTGCTTTTCAACCCACTGATCAATTAGAAACATGATTTCGCCTTTGTCACATTGAACGAGCCATCTTAGATCATAGCTGGAAGCGGCGCGCTGGAAAAGAGAGTGGAATTTAGCATGGTGAAAACTGGGAAGAAAAGGTTTAGAAACGTGAATTTTAGATGTAAAAAAACCGGGCAAAAGCCCGGTTTTTTCATGCATCTACAGATTATTCAGCAGTTGCTACTTCTGCTTTTGACTCTGCACGATCAACGAGCTCGATGTATGCCATCGGCGCATTGTCGCCTGCACGGAAGCCACACTTAAGAATACGAGTGTAACCACCAGCACGGCTCGCGAAACGCGGACCCAGTTCATTAAACAGTTTTGCCACGATCTCGTTATCACGAGTACGGGCGAATGCCAGACGACGATTTGCAACATTGTCGGTCTTGGCAAGAGTAATCAGCGGCTCAACAACGCGACGCAGCTCTTTCGCTTTCGGCAGGGTCGTCTTGATGATCTCATGACGAACCAAAGAGCCGGCCATGTTACGGAACATAGCCTGTCGGTGGCTGCTGTTACGGTTCAGTTGACGACCACTCTTACGATGGCGCATGACCTTATCCTTCTCAGTAAAACCTTAACCTGTGATCCGGTTACTCGTCAGCAATACTTGCTGGTGGCCAGTTTTCCAGGCGCATGCCCAGAGACAAACCACGGGACGCAAGTACGTCTTTGATCTCAGTAAGAGATTTTTTACCCAGGTTAGGTGTTTTAAGTAACTCAACCTCGGTACGCTGTACCAGATCACCGATGTAGTGGATTGCTTCTGCTTTAAGGCAGTTAGCAGAGCGGACAGTCAATTCCAGATCGTCAACAGGGCGCAGCAGGATTGGATCGAATTCCGGCTTCTCTTCTTTGACTTCCGGTTGACGTACATCACGTAAATCAACGAAAGCTTCAAGTTGTTCAGCAAGAATGGTTGCCGCACGACGAATCGCCTCTTCAGGATCGATCGTACCGTTGGTTTCCATTTCGATAACCAGCTTGTCCAAATCAGTACGCTGTTCTACACGCGCTGCTTCAACATTGTAGGCAATTCGCTCTACAGGGCTGTAGCATGCGTCTACTAACAGACGACCAATTGGGCGCTCATCTTCTTCCGAATGAATTCGGGCAGACGCCGGCACATAACCACGACCGCGCTGAACTTTGATACGCATGCTAATTGCAGCGTTCTCATCGGTCAGGTGGCAGATGACATGTTGCGGCTTGACGATTTCGACATCACCATCATGGGTAATGTCGGCTGCAGTCACAGGGCCAATGCCAGACTTATTCAGGGTAAGAATAACTTCATCTTTCCCTTGAACTCTCACCGCCAGCCCTTTCAGGTTGAGCAGGATCTCCAGGATATCTTCCTGTACGCCTTCTTTGGTGCTGTACTCATGCAGTACACCATCAATCTCAACCTCGGTCACCGCGCAACCCGGCATGGATGAAAGCAGAATACGGCGCAGTGCGTTGCCTAAAGTATGGCCAAAGCCACGTTCTAAAGGCTCAAGGGTCACCTTGGCGTGCGTCGAACTGACTTGCTCGATATCTACCAGGCGCGGTTTTAGAAACTCTGTCACAGAACCCTGCATTGTGTCCTCTCTTTGGTACTAAGCTTTACTTGGAGTAAAGCTCGACGATCAGGTGTTCGTTAATGTCGGAAGACAGATCAGTACGTTCAGGCATACGCTTGAACACACCTTCCATCTTAGCAGCATCAACTTCAAGCCAAGTCGGCTTTTCACGCTGTTCAGCCAACTCCAAAGCGGCCTTCACGCGAGATTGCTTTTTAGCTTTCTCACGGATGCTGACAACGTCATTCGGAGATACCTGATAAGAAGCGATGTTAACAACGCGACCGTTTACCATAATAGCTTTGTGGCTAACTAACTGGCGGGATTCCGCACGAGTAGCGCCGAAGCCCATACGATAAATGACGTTGTCCAAACGACCTTCAAGCAGTTGCAACAGGTTTTCACCAGTGTTGCCTTTCAGGCGTGCTGCTTCTTTATAATAGTTACGGAACTGACGCTCCAGAACACCGTAAGTACGGCGAACTTTTTGCTTTTCACGTAACTGTACACCGTAGTCAGACAGACGCGGCTTACGCGCACCATGCTGACCAGGAGCTTGTTCGATTTTACACTTGGTATCGATCGCGCGAACGCCAGATTTAAGGAATAAATCTGTGCCCTCACGACGGCTAAGCTTGAGCTTAGGACCCAAATATCTTGCCATTTTCTCTCTCCAACAAACCTAAAAGCAGCGTTATACGCGACGCTTTTTCGGCGGACGACAACCGTTATGAGGGATAGGAGTCACATCAGTAATATTAGTGATGCGGAAACCAGCCGCGTTTAATGCGCGGATAGTAGACTCACGACCAGGACCAGGTCCTTTAACCATAACTTCCAGATTCTTGATACCGTATTCTTTCACTGCGTCAGCGCAGCGCTCTGCTGCAACCTGAGCTGCGAACGGAGTGGATTTACGAGAACCACGGAAACCGGAACCACCAGCTGTTGCCCAACCCAAAGCATTACCCTGACGATCGGTAATGGTAACAATGGTGTTGTTGAAAGAAGCATGGATATGAGCCACGCCGTCAGAGACTTGTTTTCTTACACGTTTACGTGTACGAACAGGTGCCTTTGCCATTTATTCAATCACCCCGATTATTTCTTGATCGGTTTACGCGGACCCTTACGGGTACGTGCGTTAGTCTTGGTACGCTGACCGCGTACTGGAAGACCACGACGATGACGCAAACCACGATAAGTCCCAAGGTCCATAAGACGCTTGATGCTCAGGGTGACTTCACGACGCAGATCACCTTCAACAATGAACTTGGCAACTTCGTCACGCAGTTTTTCGATTTGCTCTTCAGACAGCTCACTGATCTTAACATTTTCAGCAATACCGGATGCAGCACAGATAGACTGTGAGCGGGTTTTGCCGATACCGTAGATCGAAGTTAATGCGATTACAGTATGTTTCTGATCAGGAATGTTAATGCCTGCTATACGGGCCACTATGCACTCCTACTATTTATATACGGCAACACCATTCTGAAAAGCCCGTTTTCAGGATACTCAAATAGTATTGCTGCTTACATACAAAAGATTGGCTGGCTAATCTAGCCAGCTCAACCCAACTTTGCAAGAAAAATATGCGAGATAATCAGCCTTGACGCTGTTTATGCTTCGGTTCTGCACTGCAGATTACGCGAACGACACCGTTACGCTTAACAATTTTGCAGTTACGACATAATTTCTTGACGGAAGCACGAACTTTCATTTTTACTCTCCGTAACTTCGCAAACTCACCAGATTAGCGGTTATAGCCTTTCAGGTTTGCTTTCTTCAATGCAGACTCATACTGACTTGACATCATCAGAGTTTGCACTTGAGCCATAAAGTCCATGATAACGACGACTACGATCAGTAGAGAAGTACCACCAAAGTAGAATGGAACTTTCATCGCGTCACGCATGAACTCCGGGATAAGGCAGATGAAAGTAATATACATCGCACCAATTAAGGTTAAGCGAGTCATTACTTTATCGATGTACTTCGCCGTTTGCTCTCCCGGACGAATTCCTGGTACAAATGCACCGGACTTCTTCAGGTTATCTGCTGTCTCACGCGGGTTGAAAACCAACGCAGTATAAAAGAAACAGAAGAAGATGATTGCAGTCGCATAGAGTAACACATAAAGCGGTTGTCCAGGCTGCAAATACAGCGAAATCGTAGTCAGCCAGTTCCAACCAGTCCCACCCCCAAACCATGATGCAATCGTGGCAGGGAACAGAATAATGCTGGAAGCGAAGATCGCTGGGATAACCCCGGCCATATTCACTTTCAACGGTAAGTGCGTGCTCTGTGCTGCATAGACACGACGACCTTGTTGGCGCTTAGCATAGTTAACGACGATACGACGTTGACCACGTTCAACAAACACCACAAAGAAAGTCACTGCAAACACTAAAACTGCAACCAACAGCAACAGGAGGAAGTGCAGGTCGCCTTGCCGAGCTTGTTCGATAGTATGGGCAATCGCTGGCGGGAGACCCGCTACGATACCTGCAAAGATTATGATGGAAATACCGTTACCGATACCTCGTTCAGTAATCTGCTCCCCCAGCCACATCAGGAACATTGTCCCGGTCACTAAGCTCACAACTGCAGTAAAGTAGAACGCAAAGCCTGGATTTAACACCAGACCCTGCATACCAGGCATGTTCGGCAGACCGGTTGCAATACCGATTGACTGAAACACTGCCAATACCAGCGTACCGTAACGGGTGTACTGGCTAATCTTACGACGGCCAGCCTCCCCTTCTTTCTTTATTTCAGCTAACGCTGGATGAACCACCGTTAACAGCTGGATAATGATCGATGCCGAAATATACGGCATGATCCCCAGAGCAAAGATTGAAGCACGGCTAAGGGCACCACCAGAGAACATATTAAACATTTCAATGATGGTACCTCTTTGCTGCTCGAGCAATTTGGCAAGTACAGTGGCATCAATACCAGGGATCGGAATAAAAGAGCCGATACGGAAAACAATCAGCGCACCGATAACAAACAAAAGTCTGCGCTTCAGTTCGCCTAGTCCACCCTTGGCACTTTGAAAATCTAATCCCGGTTGCTTAGCCATCTGCTACTTATTCCTCAATTTTACCGCCAGCAGCTTCGATAGCAACACGAGCGCCTTTGGTGACACGCAAACCACGCAGAGTTACCGCACGACCGACTTCGCCAGAAAGGATTACTTTCGCGAACTCGATCTGGATACCAACCACGTTAGCGGCTTTCAGCGCGTTCAGGTCGATCACGTCGCCTTCCACCAGAGCCAGTTCAGACAGACGAACTTCTGCCGTGATCATAGCTTTGCGGGAGGTGAAGCCGAATTTCGGCAAACGACGATATAAAGGCATCTGACCACCTTCAAAACCACGACGTACGCCACCACCAGAACGTGAGTTCTGACCTTTGTGACCACGACCGCCGGTTTTACCCAGGCCAGAACCAATACCACGACCTACACGCCTTGGCGCTTGTTTGGCACCATCAGCCGGAGACAGAGTATTTAAACGCATCTCTTACTCCTCAACCTTAACCATGTAGGAAACCAGGTTGATCATACCGCGTACAGCAGGAGTATCCTCGCGCTCAACGGTGTGACCAATACGACGCAGACCCAGGCCCAGCAGAGTAGCTTTATGCTTCGGCAGACGGCCAATGGAACTGCGAGTTTGTGTAACTTTAATAGTCTTTGCCATGGTTAATTACCCCAGAATTTCTTCAACGGATTTACCACGCTTGGCAGCGACCATTTGTGGGGATTTCATATTTGCCAAAGCATCGATAGTTGCACGAACCACGTTGATCGGGTTGGTGGAACCATAAGCTTTAGCCAATACGTTATGAACCCCTGCAACTTCCAGGACGGCGCGCATTGCACCACCGGCGATAATACCGGTACCTTCGGAAGCCGGCTGCATGAACACACGGGAACCCGTATGAGCACCTTTAACAGGATGCTGCAGGGTGCCGCTATTCAGCGCGACATTCATCATGTTGCGACGGGCTTTTTCCATCGCTTTCTGGATCGCTGCCGGAACTTCGCGTGCTTTGCCGTAGCCAAAACCAACGCGACCGTTACCATCACCAACGACTGTCAGTGCGGTAAAGCTGAAGATACGGCCACCTTTTACGGTTTTAGATACGCGGTTTACCGCGATCAGCTTTTCCTGCAGTTCGCCAGCTTGTTTTTCGATGTGAGCCATCTTAAACCTCTTCCTTAGAACTGAAGGCCAGCTTCACGGGCAGCATCTGCCAGTGCCTGGACTCGACCATGATATTGGAAACCGGAACGGTCAAAGGATACTTTCGTAATCCCTTTTTCCAATGCGCGTTCTGCGATAGCTTTACCTACAGCAGTGGCAGCATCTTTGTTGCCGGTATACTTCAGTTGCTCAGTGATAGTTTTTTCTACAGTAGATGCAGCAACTATTACTTCAGAACCGTTTGGTGCGATAACCTGTGCGTAAATATGACGCGGGGTACGATGTACCACCAGACGAGTCGCACCCAATTCTTTGAGCTTGCGGCGTGCGCGGGTCGCACGACGGATACGAGCAGATTTCTTATCCATAGTGTTACCTTACTTCTTCTTAGCCTCTTTGGTACGCACGACTTCGTCGGCGTAACGGACACCCTTGCCTTTATAAGGCTCAGGACGACGGTAGGCACGTAAATCCGCAGCAACCTGACCGATAACCTGTTTATCAGCGCCTTTCAGCACGATTTCAGTTTGGGTCGGACATTCTGCAGTGATGCCTTCCGGCAGTTGATGATCGACCGGGTGAGAGAAGCCTAAGGCTAAATTCACCACGTTGCCTTTAACAGCAGCACGATAACCAACACCTACCAGTTGAAGCTTTTTAGTGAAGCCGTCGGTAACACCTACAACCATAGAGTTCAACAGTGCACGAGTGGTACCCGCTTGGGCCCAACCGTCTACAGCGCCTTCGCGTGGAGCGAAAGTCAGTGTATTTTCTTCCTGCTTAACTACAACAGCGTCATGGATAGTACGTGACAGCTCGCCGTTTTTACCCTTAATCGAAATAACCTGACCGTTGAGTTTTACCTCTACGCCGGCAGGAATGACGACGGGTGCTTTTGCAACACGAGACATTCTTTCCTCCCAATTAAGCTACGTAGCAGATAATCTCGCCACCAAGACCAGCCTGGCGAGCTGCACGATCGGTCATAACACCTTTAGAGGTAGAAATAACAGCGATACCCATACCGGCCATAACTTTTGGCAGCTCATCTTTTTTCTTGTAGATGCGCAGGCCTGGACGGCTGATACGTTGAATGCTTTCTACCACTGCCTTGCCCTGGAAGTACTTCAGTACTAATTCCAGTTCAGGCTTAGCGTCGCCTTCGATTTTAAATTCTTCAATGTAGCCTTCTTCCTTCAGCACGTTGGCAATAGCCACTTTCAGCTTGGAGGAAGGCATGGTGACCGCAACTTTGTTCGCGGCTTGACCGTTACGGATACGGGTCAGCATATCCGCGATCGGATCTTGCATGCTCATCTGTCTTTACTCCCGTGATTCAATTGGTGACAATTACCAGCTAGCCTTCTTAAGACCCGGAATTTCACCGCGCATAGCGGCTTCACGGACCTTAATACGGCTCAACCCGAACTTCCGCAGGAAAGCATGCGGACGACCAGTTTGACGGCAGCGGTTACGCTGACGAGACGGGCTGGAATCACGCGGCAGAGACTGCAGCTTAAGAACTGCATCCCAACGATCTTCGTCGGATGAGTTCACACCAGAGATAATAGCTTTCAATTCCTCGCGTTTAGCGCGGTATTTATCAGCCAGTTTTACGCGAACGACTTCGCGTGCTTTCATGGATTGCTTAGCCATTAGTAACCCTGCCTTACTTGCGGAACGGGAAGTTAAAGGCTGTCAGCAATGCACGGCCTTCATCATCGGATTTCGCAGTAGTGGTGATAGTAATATCTAAACCACGAACGCGATCGACTTTATCATAATCGATTTCCGGGAAGATGATCTGTTCACGCACGCCCATGCTGTAGTTACCACGACCATCGAAAGACTTAGCAGACAAGCCGCGGAAGTCACGAATACGTGGAACAGCAATGGAGACCAGACGCTCAAAGAACTCCCACATGCGTTCGCCGCGGAGGGTTACTTTACAGCCGATCGGATAGCCCTGACGAATTTTGAAGCCTGCAACTGATTTGCGTGCTTTGGTGATCAACGGTTTTTGACCGGAGATTGCTGCCAGGTCAGCTGCTGCGTTATCCAGCAGTTTCTTGTCAGCGATCGCTTCACCAACACCCATGTTCAGGGTGATCTTCTCGACCCGAGGGACTTGCATGACAGAATTGTAACCAAACTCAGCCATGAGTTTTTTTACGACATCGTCTTTGTAGTAATCATGCAGTTTCGCCATCGTACTACTCCAAATTACTTGATAGTTACGCTGTTAGATTTGAAGAAACGGACTTTTTTGCCATCTTCAAATCTAAAGCCTACACGGTCCGCCTTACCAGTAGCCGTGTTGAAGAGAGCAACGTTAGAAACCGGAATTGCAGCTTCTTTTTCAACGATGCCGCCTGGTTGGTTCAGGGCCGGTACAGGCTTCTGATGTTTCTTAACCAGGTTGATACCTTCAACAATGACTTTGCCAGAAGACAGTACATTTTTTACTTTACCGCGCTTACCTTTATCTTTACCGGTAAGCAGGATAACTTCGTCATCACGACGGATTTTCGCTGCCATGGTTCGCTCCTTAGAGTACTTCTGGTGCCAGAGAGATAATTTTCATGAACTTCTCATTACGCAGTTCACGAGTTACCGGCCCAAAAATACGCGTGCCGATTGGCTGCTCGCTGTTATTGTTTAAAATAACGCATGCATTACCATCGAAGCGAATGACAGAACCGTCCGGGCGACGAACACCCTTCTTGGTGCGCACCACTACCGCCTTCAGCACATCGCCTTTCTTCACCTTACCGCGAGGAATTGCTTCCTTGATGGTAATTTTGATGATGTCGCCGACGCCTGCGTAGCGACGGTGCGAGCCACCTAGAACCTTGATACACATTACGCGACGTGCACCGGAGTTGTCGGCCACGGTCAGCATAGTCTGTTCTTGGATCATGTTAGTGCTCCGCTAATGTCAACTACAACTTTAGGACCCAGGATAGGTCGTTAAGAAATCCCCACAATATGAGGGCGCGGCATTATAACACCGGTTCCCGATTATGGGTAGAAAAAATAAACGGCCCACGTACATGAGCCGTTTATCTATTTTTGAGAGGCGCTACTGTATTACAGAATCGCTTTCTCTACAACGCGAACCAAGGTCCAAGACTTAGTCTTAGACAGTGGACGGCATTCGCTGATTTCCACAACGTCGCCGATACCACATTCATTGTTCTCGTCATGTACGTGCAATTTAGTCGTACGTTTGATGAACTTACCGTAAATCGGGTGTTTCACCACGCGCTCAATCGCAACAACAATGGATTTTTCCATTTTGTTACTGATTACACGACCCTGCAGAGTACGGATCTTGTCAGTCATTACGCACCCGCCTTTTCAGTCAGTAAAGTTTTCACACGTGCTACATCACGACGCACTTGCTTCAACAGGTGTGTTTGCTGCAACTGGCCGCTTGCCGTTTGCATGCGCAGGTTAAACTGCTCACGCAAAAGGTTCAGCAACTCAGTGTTCAGCTCTTCCACGCTTTTTTCGCGCAGCTCTTGTGCTTTCATTACATCACCGTCTTAGTTACAAAGGTGGTTTTGATAGGCAGTTTGGCTGCTGCCAGCTGGAAGGCTTCACGAGCCAGCTCTTCAGGCACACCGTCCATTTCGTACAGGACTTTACCAGGCTGGATCAAAGCAACCCAATACTCTACGTTGCCTTTACCTTTACCCATACGAACTTCGAGCGGTTTCTCGGTGATCGGTTTGTCCGGGAATACTCGGATCCAGATCTTACCTTGACGCTTAACTGCACGGGTCATCGCACGACGTGCTGCTTCAATTTGACGAGCAGTCAGACGACCACGGCCAACAGCTTTCAGACCGTAAGTGCCGAAGCTCACATCCGTACCTTGCGCAAGACCACGGTTGCGGCCCTTGTGCACCTTACGGAATTTTGTACGCTTTGGTTGTAACATCAGCGACTCTCCTTACTTGCGGCCTTTACGCTGCTGCTTTTTAGGTTGAGCAGCCGGTTCCGGTTGTTCAACTGCAGCCATACCACCCAGGATCTCACCTTTGAAGATCCATACCTTAACGCCGATTACACCGTAAGTGGTGTGCGCTTCAGATGTGTTGTAATCGATATCCGCACGCAGAGTGTGCAACGGAACACGACCTTCACGGTACCATTCAGTACGCGCGATTTCAGCACCGCCAAGACGGCCGCTTACTTCAACTTTGATACCTTTAGCGCCAAGACGCATTGCGTTCTGTACTGCACGCTTCATAGCACGACGGAACATAACACGACGTTCCAGCTGTGAAGTGATGCTGTCAGCAACCAATTTTGCGTCCAGTTCCGGTTTACGGACTTCGGCGATGTTAATCTGCGCAGGAACGCCAGCGATATCCGCTACGACCTTACGCAGTTTTTCGACATCTTCGCCTTTCTTGCCGATAACGATGCCAGGACGAGCAGTGTGAATAGTCACACGGATGCTCTTCGCTGGACGCTCGATAACGATGCGAGAAACGGAAGCTTTCGCCAATTCCTTAGTCAGGAACTGACGAACTTTAAAGTCGCCGTCCAGGTTGTCAGCGAAATCTTTGGTATTTGCATACCAAGTAGAGTTCCAAGGTTTGACAATACCCAGTCGAATACCATTAGGATGTACTTTCTGACCCATTGCTAGTCTCCAGAGTCTCAGCGATCGGACACAACCACAGTAATGTGGCTGGTGCGCTTCAGAATGCGATCTGCACGACCTTTAGCACGCGGCATAATGCGCTTCATGCTTGGGCCTTCGTCTACGAAAATCTTCGTGACTTTCAGATCATCGATGTCAGCGCCATCGTTGTGTTCTGCGTTAGCAATGGCAGACTCCAGTACCTTCTTAACCAGACCAGCAGCTTTCTTGTTGGTATAGGCCAGAGTTTCCAGAGCTTGCGACACTTTCTTACCGCGAATCAGGTCAGCAACAAGGCGAACCTTCTGAGCAGAAGAACGAGCGTGGCGATGTTTAGCGATAGTTTCCATCTCTTCCTCCTACCTTAGCGCTTTTTAGCTTTTTTATCAGCCGCATGGCCGCGATAAGTACGAGTCGGCGCGAATTCACCCAGTTTGTGACCGACCATTTCATCGGAAACAAATACTGGTACGTGCTGACGACCATTATGGACAGCGATGGTCAAACCGATCATGTTAGGAAAGATCGTTGAACGACGGGACCAAGTGCGCAAAGGCTTCTTGTCACCGCTTTCCACCGCTTTCTCTACCTTCTTCAGCAAGTGCAGGTCAATAAAAGGACCTTTCTTGAGAGAACGTGGCATGGCTTATCCTCTAATTATTTTTTGCTACGGCGACGTACAATGAATTTATCAGTACGCTTGTTGCTACGGGTCTTCTTACCTTTGGTTTGAACGCCCCATGGAGTTACCGGGTGCTTACCAAAGTTACGACCTTCACCACCACCGTGTGGGTGATCGACTGGGTTCATCGCAGTACCGCGAACGGTAGGACGAATACCACGCCAACGAGCAGCACCTGCTTTACCCAGAACGCGAAGCATATGTTCAGAGTTACCGACTTCACCTAAGGTGGCGCGGCAATCAACTTGAACTTTACGCATTTCGCCAGAGCGCAGACGCAGAGTTACGTAGGAACCGTCACGAGCAACGATCTGAACGTAGGCACCGGCTGAGCGAGCCATCTGGCCGCCTTTACCTGGTTTCATTTCTACGTTATGAACCGTTGAACCTACTGGAATGTTGCGCATAGGCAGGGTGTTACCTGTCTTGATTGCAGCATCAACACCAGATTGGATCTGGTCACCCACTTTCAGGCCTTTCGGCGCCAGGATGTAACGGCGTTCGCCGTCTTTGTACAGAACCAGCGCGATATTCGCGGAACGGTTCGGATCGTACTCCAGACGCTCAACCACTGCAGCGATACCATCTTTGTTGCGTTTGAAGTCAACCAGACGATAATGCTGTTTGTGGCCACCACCGATATGACGGGTGGTGATACGGCCATTGTTGTTACGGCCACCGCTTTTGCTCAGTTTTTCAAGCAGCGGAGCATAAGGTTTACCCTTGTGCAGCTCAGGGTTAACCACTTTAACAACGTGGCGACGACCCGGAGATGTAGGTTTACATTTAACAATTGCCATTGTTCTTACTCCTCCGACTTACTCAGCGCCGCTGATGAAGTCCAGATTCTGGCCTTCTTTCAGGGTTACGTAAGCTTTTTTCCAGTCGCTACGACGACCAACACGCTGACCGTGACGTTTAACTTTGCCTTTAACCAGCAAGGTGTTCACATCTTCGACTTCGACTTCAAACAGTTTCGAAACCGCAGCTTTGATTTCCGCTTTAGTCGCGTCTTTGGCAACTTTGAGAACGATGGTATTGTTCTTTTCCATCGCAGTAGACGCTTTTTCAGAAACGTGCGGCGCGCGCAGCACTTTCAGCAGACGTTCTTCACGAATCATGCCAGCATCTCCTCAACTTGCTTCACAGCGTCAGCAGTCATAACTACTTTGTCGAAGGCGATCAGGCTTACTGGATCGATACCTGCTACATCGCGAACGTCAACCTTGTACAGGTTACGTGCGGCCAGGAACAGATTCTCGTCGACTTCGCCAGTTACAATCAGCACGTCTTCCAGAGCCATGTCTTTCAGTTTCTGTGCCAGCAGCTTAGTTTTAGGCGCTTCTACAGAGAACGTCTCGACAACGATCAAACGATCTTGACGTACCAGTTCGGACAGGATGCTTTTCAGCGCGCCGCGGTACATCTTTTTATTTACTTTTTGACTGTGGTCCTGTGGCTTTGCAGCGAAGGTTACACCACCGGAACGCCAGATCGGGCTCTTTACAGAACCTGAACGCGCACGGCCAGTACCTTTCTGACGCCAAGGTTTTTTACCGGAACCGGTTACTTCAGCACGGGTCTTCTGAGCGCGAGTACCTTGACGGGCACCTGCTGCATAAGCAACAACGACCTGGTGTACCAGCGCTTCATTGAAATCACGCCCGAAGGTAGTTTCGGAAACAGTCAGCGCGCTCTGCGCGTCTTTCACTACTAATTCCATTCCTATCTCCTCGACGTTAAGCCTTAACAGCAGGTTTAACGATCAGGTTGCCACCGGTAGCACCCGGAACAGCACCCTTGACCAGCAGCAGGTTGCGCTCAGCGTCAACACGTACTACGTCCAGGCTTTGAACGGTTACACGCTCGTTACCCAGTTGGCCTGCCATTTTCTTGCCTTTGAACACTTTGCCCGGAGTCTGGTTCTGACCGATAGAACCCGGAACACGGTGAGACAAGGAGTTACCATGGGTAGCGTCTTGGGTACGGAAATTCCAGCGCTTAACTGTGCCAGCAAAACCTTTACCTTTAGAAGTACCGGTAACATCAACTTTCTTAACGTCTGCGAAAATTTCAACGCTAATGTTCTGACCTGCAGTGAACTCTTCACCTTCTGCAAGGCGGAATTCCCACAGACCGCGGCCAGCTTCTACGCCAGCTTTAGCGAAGTGACCCGCTTCTGGTTTGGTTACACGGTTAGCTTTTTTGCTACCAGTAGTAACCTGCACAGCGCGGTAACCGTCGTTGTCCAGATCTTTGACCTGAGTAACGCGGTTTGCTTCAATTTCGATAACGGTTACAGGGATAGAAACGCCATCTTCAGTGAAGATACGAGTCATACCCACTTTCTTACCGACTAAACCAATCATTGTTTCAACCTCTCAATCGCTCAATGACCCTGATTAACCCAGGCTGATCTGCACGTCTACACCAGCAGCCAGATCCAGACGCATCAGAGCATCAACGGTTTTCTCGGTTGGCTCAACGATGTCAACCAGACGCTTGTGAGTGCGAATTTCATACTGATCGCGCGCATCTTTATTGACGTGCGGAGAAATCAGGATGGTAAAGCGCTCTTTGCGGGTCGGCAGCGGGATTGGACCACGAACTTGCGCACCAGTGCGCTTCGCAGTCTCAACGATTTCCGCAGTTGATTGATCGATCAGACGATGATCAAACGCTTTCAGGCGGATACGGATTCTTTGGTTCTGCATGAGACCAGAGCTCCAATTATTTTAAACGTAAATGATTACTCCTCAAACCCATTTCGATTGATGGGAGAGTGTAATCGTTCTTCACATAACCCCCATATCGGGAGTATTGTTGACCGGCAAGTAAACTTATCGGCCATCTGATTCTCATTGAACCAGGCCTACCAAGATTAGGTAAGCCCGCGCATTATACTTAAACACCAGTAAGAAGCAATCCGAACTACAAAAAAAATGCTTTTATTTTGCGCTCTTCTCTTCTTGTTGCTGTTCCAACATCGCTTTTTCCAACCACTCTTGTAATGGTATATCCGGGCTTCCCTCATCTAACTTCATGATTTGACTTTCATCGCTTTCGCCTGTCGGCGCCTCTTCCGGAGCCTCATTTTCCATAGATGAAGTATCTTCCAGCAGTTGTTCATCAGCATTTGTATCGTCATCACTATCGGCCGACTGACTAACAGCAGGCATCGCTTTGTCCTGATAGATGTAATGTAAGGGGGATTGCTTATAAGGAAGACGGGATTCTTCACTGACACTTATCCGGTAACTCTGCCAGTTAAGATAACTTATATGAAGATAAGCCCCTGCCATCGCACCTGCCAACAAGCATAGGCAACCTAATCCCAGAGAATAAAGGCTTTTTCTGAGCGGGCGATGCACTACCACCTTCACTTTTTGTTTGTTTAAATGGCTTGTGTAAGCCGATAAATGAATGTTTTGCATTTTAACCTAGAGCTCTTCTTCTGTAAGCAGCACGGGCATGTTGCCGGTACGTTTAGCGATTTGCATCAGTGTGCCCTTACCTACCCTTCCATCAACAATAAGACCTTCCCGTTGTTGGAATAATTTAACCTTCCTGATCAAATCTTTGTCCCACTGACCCGTTTTACCGAATGGCAGGTTCAGGATTTTGCTCAGTGTCATATCTAACCAAGCGGTGTCAGCTTCAGGGCTTGTATTGTTGATGGCGTTTTTACCGCTCGGAGTCTGCGGGAATAACTGAATATATTCGCCACCCCAAACTTCGTTAAACCAGCTGCGCTGAACCGTCCACGTCTCATCTTTAATAAGAATATCTAACTCCTCATCAGTGACCTTCACAACGGTAACGTACACGGTCTGTTTATCTGCTGTAATCGGACTTAACCAGGGAATTCCGTCCTGGACTAAGGTCTCTAAGGTTGCCTTACCCTTTTTACAGGTGAGCTGTGCACGGACGGCCTGATCACAGAACGCATCATTAGTTGGCACGTCATAACCCCACACCTGAAAGAGCTGACGCATTCCGTTACGCTCGTTACTTCCAACATCACTCAGTTTTTTGGCCGCAGCAGGGATTTCATGCAGCCTTTCGGAAAACGTCGCCAACAGCGGGAGGTATGGCTTTGCATAGCCTAAATAAGTCCATCCCAAAACACTGCCCAAAAGCATGTAACACGCAATGAGAAACGTGAGACATTTCCTTTTGCCAGGCGTCAGTCCTCGGGCTTCGAGGCAGACTTTCATTTGCCGATAAGTGACTGACTGTGTTTTTTCTGCATATGCGCTGTTCAATGAGTCTGTTGCCAGTTCATTAATAAGCCGAAACTTACCACCAGCGGCAGTGTGCAACAATTTAACGAGTGGTTTGTTAAAAAGGGTTGGCTCCCCTCCGGCTGATTGCATCCTTTGGGACAGATAGTCCGAGGTTTCTGCGAGACTCATTGGAGACAGAGAGTAAACCGCATATGGTAGCCCCATCTTATGGCGCCTGCCGCGGCTTTTACTCCCCTTATGTTCTTCTACTAGCAGGAATGAGACACGCAGAGATTGTGGATAAGTTTTGAATGTACGTAAAAACTCATAACTTTCTGCCGTGAGGTTTTCAGCATTATCGATCACGACCAACCAGGGCTCTGCGGGGTCCTCATTGTGGACAAAGGATTCTGCAATTCGCATAGTGAGAATCGAGGCTGGTAATGTTTGCCATTTCTTTAAATGAAAACAAAAGGCTAGTAATTGTCCAAGGCTTTCACTGTCTGCGCCATTCAAAGACGCTGCACTTAAATTCAATACCCGGCATTGACTTTTTCTGGCAATCTCGTGCGCCAGTCGCGTTTTACCAACACCTTTGTTACCACCGATTATCGCGATACCTCCCTGACTCAACTTCTGCAGAATAAAATCCTGAGCGGCCAACAAACGTATATTATTGAAATAATTACCTTCCAAAAAGGGAAGCGTGACAAAATTAAAGTAATCGCGGTACATACCAATACCCATAACCATTTATACATTCAATGAATGTTTTTAAATAAAAAACCGAAAGAGGAATAAATCTGAAAATCAAGAAACACAACCTCATTCGTATTGAACATGTATTAATGTGAATCAATGTTTTTCTGCGTATAATATAGCCTAATAAGTAACCCACTGGAATAACGAAAGCACAAGGGAATGATCCAATACATGCATGCCATCTGGAATAAAGGGCATCGGCCAAAGCTATCATTGAAGACAGGAATGTTTATTGTCATTACATTCATACTCACAATGATTTGTTGCTCAACAATCGCTGTTACTGTGCTAAATAGCAGGGAAAGTTTTGGGTTCCTGCCCAAGACCTCCACCGACGCCAAAATTTTTATCAATATACCCGGCACACTATTTGAAAAACGCAGAAATGCAGTGATTAAAGAGGTAACTCGATCACCAGCGACTAGCGTTAAGCTTCCCTTATTCCTTAAGGGAGTTCTGACAAGTACTGACAGTCGGCGCTCACTGGCTATTCTTCAAGGACCAACGGGTCAGCATAGTTACCGTGAAGGTGAAAAGCTTGCTGATGTGGAAAACGCTTACTTGCAGTCAGTAAAACCAGACGAAGTTTTAATACGCACCCCCAAGGGAACAGCGATTTTATACCTCAGTGATAAAGCTCAGGATAATAAACGCCCAGAACCACAAAAACAGAGGGCAAACAAAGAACACGCAAAATACTTAATGCATTATTTAGTTGCCAACCCCGTATATAAAGATGAGAAACTTACAGGTTATAGATTCAATCCCAAAACGAGCAGCAATGTTTATCTTAGAGCGGGACTTATTCCAGGCGAGTTCGTCATCAAAATAAATGGGCAATCTCTCGACGACACTGCAACAGCAGATAAATACATTGAACAACTGGCAAGCCTGAGGGATGTACAACTTACCGTTCTGAGAGAAAATCAACTTCAGAATATCTATATAAATCTAGCCACTATCGAAACATCGTTGGATACAGAAAGTCATGAAGAAGTTCATTAACTCTCTCCTAGTAAAGGCATGCATATTATTTGCCACACTTCCAGGGATTGTACACGCGGAAGAGTTTACTGCGAGCTTTAAGGGCACGGATATTAAAGAGTTTATTGATACGGTAAGTAAAAATCTGAATAAAACTATCCTTATCGATCCATCCGTGCAGGGAACTGTTTCTGTCAGAAGTTATGATGTTTTGAATGAAGAACAATACTATCAATTTTTTCTCAGCGTGCTGGATGTCTATGGTTTTGCTGTGATCCCCATGGATAACGGGCTACTGAAGGTCGTACGTTCAGCGAATGCGAAAATGTCTGGCGTGCCCATTGCAGACAAAAACAGCCCCGGTAAGGGAGATGAAATTATCACCCGCGTCGTAACGCTTCTTAATGTGCCGGTCAGAGAGTTGGCACCTTTGCTTCGCCAGATGAATGACAGTACCGGAGTAGGGAATGTTGTTCATTACGAACCTTCCAATGTTTTGCTTCTGACGGGCCGGGCATCTGTGGTCAACCGGCTTATTAAGCTTGTCGAACGCGTTGACGCGATGGGTGACCAGCAAAGGCAAACCATTAAACTAAAATATGCTTCTGCCCCGGAAATGGCTGAGATGATGAACAACCTGGTTCGCGAGGAATCTAAAGGACAATCATCGTCCATATTACAAGCCAAAATCGTCGCGGATGAGAGAACCAACACCCTAATCATCAGCGGGCCAGAAGGCGTGCGCAGCCGCGCAGCAAAACTGGTTAGTCAGCTTGATAAAGACCAGTCATCTCAGGGCAATACGCGTGTTTTCTATCTGAAATATGCCAAAGCGGAAAAAATCGTTCCCGTACTTACTGGCATCACAGAAGAGATGAAAGAAGGCAAAACAGCTCAGCCTTCCGGCGCGTCTAACAAGCCGATGAGCATCACTGCAGATGAACAAACAAACTCCATCGTCATTACTGCACAGCAGGATGTGATGCAGTCACTCGAACAGGTCATCACCAAGCTCGATATCCGCCGTGCACAGGTGTTAGTCGAAGCCATTATTGTCGAAGTACAGGATGGCAACGGGCTTAATCTGGGTATCCAGTGGAGCAACAACCAGGTTGGCGGAACACAATTTACCGGAACCGGCGCGCCAATATCGACCGTTGCGGCCGGAGTTCGCCAGTACAAAAAAGAGGGCATTATCAGCAGCGATAATCCTCTGAGCAGCACTTTGCAGACCTTCAATGGCATGACCGCAGGCTTCTTTAGCGGTGACTGGAACGTCTTACTCACTGCGTTATCCACCAGTAATAAAAACGATATTCTTGCTACCCCAAGCATTGTCACTCTCGATAATAAAGAAGCCTCATTCAACGTCGGTCAGGAAGTCCCCTCCCTGTCCGGCTCACAAACCACATCTGGCGATAACATTTATAGCAGCGTGGTTTACAAAACCGTCGGCACAAAATTAAAGGTCACTCCGCAGATCAATGAAGGTGACTCTGTGCTGATGGAAATCGAACAGGAAGTTTCCAGCGTTGATACTTCAACTAACTCTAGTCTTGGCCCGACCTTCAATACCCGAACCATTTCCAATGCCGTGCTGGTTCGTACGGGTGAAACTGTAGTCCTGGGCGGTTTGCTGGATGACAGTACCAAAGAAACCAAATCCAAAGTTCCTCTGTTGGGTGATATTCCGTGGATAGGCAATTTGTTCCGCTATACCAGCACTGAATCAGCAAAACGTAATCTGATGGTGTTTATCAGGCCGACCATTATTCGTGATGATGAGGTTTACTCTTCCATTTCCAATAAGAAATATTCGCACTTTCAAAAAATTCAAAAAACGCGTCAGGATGAGGACCATCAGGATCTGCTCACGCCAAATACTCGTTCTATTTTGCCTGACTATCCTGGGAACAATGTGCCAAAAGCATCCATATCCACCACGCCTGATGACGGCAAACCTCGTAATCCGTTTAGTGGATAAGCCATGAACAGTGATAACGAAGTGCTATATAGACCCGTTGTGGAACAAGCCTCCCCTGTTCTGCCTTATACCTACGCCAAACAAAAAGGCGTAACGCTGCTTGATAACGTGCTTTTTTGCCGACAGGACATTTCAGTGGAAACACTGCTCGAAGTACGTCGGATCATGGGTGAAATAACGGCGGTCGAAATAGTGGAAACGACATTGTTCGATGAAAAGTTATCAGCAACCTACCAGCGTAGCAGCGGCGAGTCACAACAAATCATTGATGATATCGATAACGAGGTCGATCTTCTGTCTTTGTCTGAGGAATTACCTGATAACGAAGACTTACTGGCCAGTGATGAAAATTCGCCGATCATCCGTCTTATTAATGCGGTGCTTTCTGAAGCAGTCAAAGAGGGTGCTTCGGATATCCATATCGAAACCTTCGAACGCATGCTCAGTATTCGGTTTCGTATCGATGGCGTCTTACGGCAAATCCTGCAACCGGCTCGCAAGCTGGCACCGTTCTTGGTATCGCGCATCAAGGTGATGGCGAAACTGGATATCGCTGAAAAACGTTTACCTCAGGATGGTCGCATTTCGTTACGTATCGGTCACCGGGCGATTGATATCCGCGTATCGACCATTCCAGCTCAATATGGTGAGCGTGTGGTGATGCGCCTTTTGGATAAAAATAATTTATGTCTTGAGATTCCACAACTTGGTCTGTCTCCACAGGACGAACAACAGCTATCGGCATTAATCCGTAAACCTCACGGGATCATTCTGGTCACCGGGCCGACCGGTTCAGGTAAAAGCACGACTCTGTACGCAGTTCTTTCTGCACTCAACAATAACGAGCGTAACATTCTTACTGTCGAAGACCCGATTGAGTATGAACTGGAGGGCGTGGGGCAAACGCAAGTTAACCCCCGTGTAGAAATGACATTTGCGCTCGGTTTGCGGGCGATTTTGCGTCAGGACCCGGATGTAGTCATGGTCGGTGAGATCCGCGACAATGAAACAGCTCAAATCGCGGTGCAGGCTTCACTGACCGGCCATCTGGTGATGTCAACATTGCATACAAATAGTGCCGTCGGTGCCATTACCCGTTTACGGGATATGGGTCTGGAGCCCTTCCTTCTCGCCTCCTCATTATTAGGCGTGGTGGCTCAGCGACTCGTGCGACGCCTTTGCCCGCATTGTACCCGACAGTCCCCGTTAGATGTGTCTCACATTCCTTTATTCCACTTTCTGCCTGAACCACCAGCCACTGTTTTTAAAGCCGTCGGATGTTCTCAATGCCATTTCACGGGCTATAAAGGCAGGGTGGCTATCCACGAATGCATGGTTGTTGATAACGCTATACGTCAGGCTATTCATGAGAATCAGGATGAATTTTCCATTGAGAACATTCATCGCAAAACTGCCCGAAGCTTGCGGGAAAATGGACTGCTTAAAACCATTAGCGGCGAGACTACGCTGGAAGAAGTGATCAGAGTTACTGCCGAACAAGAGATAGCGACACGGGGAACGCCCTCATGAGCCGCTTCGCCTTTCATGCAATCACCCCGACGGGCAAGACGCAGCGAGGAGTAATTGATGCCGATTCTCTCCGCCTGGCGCGCCAGATTGTCCGCGAGCGGGGTTTAACGCTTCTTGAAATAAAGCAGGTGGGCAACTCGCTGACAACTCTAAATAGTAAAAATAAAGGATTGAAAACGCGTGTCCCTTCACATGCCATTTCACTATTCTCACGTCAGCTCGCCACATTAACCAATGCAGCCCTGCCCGTAGAAGCCGCACTTGCCGTTATTGCCCGCCAAACCGAGCACGCTGGACTCACGCAAGTGCTGACCGCTGTGCGTAACAAAGTGGTGGAGGGACATACGCTAGCCGATGCATTATCTGATTTTCCTCGCCTATTTGATCCGATGTTCAGAACACTGGTCACGGCAGGTGAACGAACCGGACAACTCGGCACCGTACTGGAAAAAATGGCGGATTATTATGAAATCCGCCGGCAAATCAAAAGCAAGTTGTCGCAAGCCATGATTTACCCGGCCATGCTCACCATCATTGCCATTCTAGTGATTGTTATTTTGCTGGTTGCCGTCGTCCCGCAAATCATTGAACAGTTTGTGCATATGAAACATACGCTGCCCATCTCCACCCGTATTTTAATTGGCGTCAGTGGTTTCCTGGAACATACATGGTGGGTGATTGCCATAGTGGTTATCGCTTTCATCGCTACCTTCAGGCTGGCTCTGCGCCGTAAGCATAATCTTATGCGTTTTCATACGGCGTTGCTCGGTGTTGTCGTTTTAGGGCCACTGATCAGGGCCATCAATAGTGCCCGATATGCCCGGACTCTCAGTATTTTGCAATCGAGCGGCGTTCCTTTACTTGATGCGATGAAAATCTCAACAGAAGGGATAACTAACCGTCGGATCCATTATTTACTTACCCAAGCGGCAGAACATGTTCGTCAGGGCAGCTCGCTCTTTGCTGTTCTGGAACAAACCCGCCTCTTCCCACCCATGATGCTCTACATGATTGCTTCCGGTGAACAAAGCGGACGTCTTGGCGAGCTCATGGCACACGCGGCTGACAATCAGGACAAGCTGATGCAACACCGGCTTTCAATGGTATTGGCGCTATTTGAACCACTGCTGATTGTCACTATGGCCAGTATTGTTTTATTCATCATCATGTCGATTTTACAACCGATTCTCCAGCTTAATAATCTGGTCAGTTAAAGGTATCATTCCATGTTAAACATTCAAAAAAATCAGTACATTGGCACTCAGAAGCAACAAGGCTTTACATTAATCGAACTGATGGTGGTTATCGTCATTCTCGGGGTGCTGGCAGCGCTCGTTGTTCCTAATGTAATGGGCAACAAAGAAAGAGCAGATACCCAAAAAGCCGTCAGCGATATTGTCGCCCTCGAGAACGCCCTCGACATGTATAAGCTGGATAACCATCGCTATCCAACAACCGAACAAACGCTTGAAGCCCTTGTAACCCTGCCCACGATCAACCCGCTACCTGCCAATTATCGTAACGATGGATACATAAAGCGTTTGCCCGCCGATCCCTGGGGCAACGAATACATGTTGGTCAGTCCAGGTGAACATGGGGCTATCGATGTCTTTTCTGCCGGGCCTGACAGTGAGCCCAACACCGCAGATGACATAAAGAACTGGGTTGAGAAGGATCACTAACCTTGTCTGCGGTCAAACAATCCGGCTTTACGCTGCTGGAAATACTGATGGTAATGGCCATTTTCGCCATTGCCGCAGGGGTTGTGGTCATGGTTTTACCGTCTGACAACTCACAAATCCAACGCGCCGAGCAAATGAAAACAGTGATGGAATATGCTGCTGAGCGCGCAGTGCTGGAAGGAAAACCGCTCGGGCTTTCCTTAACGGCCGGCGCTTATCGGTTTGTGATTTTAGGTGGCACGCTAACGTTGATTCCACTAACACGTGAGCCTCAGTGGCAAGAAATTGAATCTTCCCGCATGCCTGTCAGCGGTGAATTTGCGGAAAATGAAACCCTTTCGCTCAGCCCTTTATCCCTCAATAAATCTATCAACCGCCCACCACAAATTGTTTTTATGCCCGACGGAACACTTTCAGTCTTTGAACTCAGTTTTTCTTCCTCTGCATCTGAACCGGCCTGTTGCAGCATCATTTCTGAAGGACGACTGCCACTGATATTCAATGTCAGAAGGTCTGGAAAATAATGCGTATATCTTCAACGTGTAGTGTTAAAAATCAGCAAGGTATGACTCTGATTGAAGTAATCATTGCCCTCGGCATCTTCGCCACGGCGGCTCTGGCATTACTGAATAGCCTGAGTTCGCAAATGAGCGCAGTAGATCATTTTCGAACTTCTCTCTTTGCCAGCTGGGTTGCTGAAAATACGCTGATAGAAACACAGATCAAAGCGGAAAAAAAAGAAAAAAGACGAGTAACACTAGCCGGGCAGGAATGGTTTGTTGAACAGCAACATACCCTTGATAGAGAGAACAACATTAGCCAGAACCAGGTACGCGTTCTTCAGGTAGAAGATGCCCTTTCACCGATCCTTTCGGTGAGCCGCTGGACTCAGATAATGGCAGAGAAGCCATGAGCAGCCAGCAGACAGCCAAACAACAAGGTTTCACGCTGATAGAAGTCATGATTGCGATGACGATATTTGCGCTTCTCAGCCTGCTGGCCTATCAGATCCTTTCCGCATCAGTTAAAAACAGTGAAATAACACAAGAACACACGGCAAGACTGACCGGAATTCAGACTACATTTTCTTTGCTGGAACGGGATCTGATCCAGATATTGCCACGGCAAACCGATGTGGCAGGAGCTCTTTTATCAGCCTCTGAGACCTCATTAAGTTTTACAACCATTGGCAGTTATTCTGCATCAGCCCCCTTGTCTGCCAGTGATCTTACACGGGTTACCTGGACATTTACCGATCACACACTGACGCGCAGCGCACAATCTCTTCCGTCCCAGCCACTGACTGATTCATCAGCGATAACGCCCTTTACCCTGCTGACAGGCGTAAGTTCTTTGCATTGGCGATTCTATTCCGGCGGCTGGACCAACAGCTGGAGCAAAACGGATTCTTTTCCAAAAGTCATCGAACTCATTGTCACGCTGGAAGATATGGGTGAAATACGCCGGTTATTCCTCCTGCCCCAAATAATTGAGGAGACGAAGGCAGAGTCAGTTGATAAGCCGTCTGAGCAAGCAAGTTCTGAATCCGCAGCTCCGATACCCTTAAACGGGGAGAACACCACCGATGAGTAAGCAACAAGGTGTGGCGCTACTGATCGTCTTAATGATCCTTGCCATCATGGCTGCATTAGCGGCAAAAATGACGCTGCAATTTCAGGTCAGCCAGCACCGCCAAAGTTGGTTACTCAATCAACAGCAATTACGCTGGCTAACCTTTGCCGCTGAAGAAATCGCCCTGCCGAGACTGAAAAAAGAACTTACCGAAAACCCTGTTCAAAACAACCTCGATCAGTTTGCCGTTCAGCAAGGCCACTTCACCGGCCAGGATGGATTTTCAGTGGACTATATTATTGCTGATGGACAAAACTGTTTTAACATTAACAGCCTGCGTAATAACGAGCCTGACACGACGATAGAGGGTGAACCATACAATACGCAGGTACTGAAACAACTTCTTCTTGATGCGCAGGCAACATCCGTTGAAACCGAGCGGTTCGCTGATACCCTCAGCGATTATCTTGATGCCGATAACGAGACCCGAACATCCGGTGCGGAATCCGAGTATTACGAAACGCTGATACCGCCCCGCGCTGCAGCTAATCAACGTCTTTTTTCCCTGAATGAGCTGGCGCTGCTGCCCGACCTCCCTCTTCTGCCACTCAAAAAAATCCGACATCAGCTTTGCACTCTCCCCGAAGAGTTTCAGCAAATTAATGTGAATATGCTGACCGAAGAACAGGCTCCTCTGTTAAGCGCCTTATTTCTTGGCGGTATTAATCAGGAGGATGCAATCAGATTAATTTCAGCGCGACCGCGCAGAGGCTGGGTTTCTGTTGACGCTTTTCTGAAAGAGGCGAAGAAACAGCGTTTTAGTCTGGAAATCCAAAGCAGCGAATTAAAACCGCTGCTGACGGTACGCAGCCAATACTTCGTCCTCTATACGCTAGGCCGGTTTGAAGAACAGCAAAATGCTATGAGCAGTTTTGTGCAATTCAATCCACAGGATTCAAAAATCAAAATTTATCAACGTCGCTATCGGGTAATTGAGTAAATGGAACAACTTCATCTGGCCAACAGGCTGTTTATCAGGGCTGGTACTACGCCAGAGCACTCACTCTATTGGTTCACGGATAAGGCAGAATGTGACAACGATATCCATTGCCTGCCGGATACCGAACATTTATCAGAACTCGCCACACAACCTGCGGCACGTAATGTTTGTCTGTTCATCCCGGCCAGTGAAATAGTTTTCCGTCAGATCGCTCTGCCTCAACACGCAAACAAAATTACTCGCCAGATGATTGGCCATCTTACTGAAGAAAGTATTGCCAGCGATGTCGATACGTTGCATTGGGTTGAGCTTTATCGAGAAAAACAGACACTCTTTGTGGCGGGTATTGAATCAGATTATTTAAGAAACTGGCTTCGGCTATTTAGCGATGCAGGGCTGACAATAAGGCACATTTATATTGATGCCTTGCTGCTGCCCAGGCATGAAGAAGGCTGGTCGATAATGAAGCTTGATAAGCAGTGGCTCCTTCGACAGTCGGAATATTCAGGCTGCCAGGTTGAGCAGGTATTACTCGATACCCTACTTAAAATCGCAACGCCGGAGACATTACATTACTACGGAGATGAGAAATCGATTTCTCCTGGCTGGGTGCGCGCTGATCTGCCTTTTCATCCCCTGATTATGATGAAGAATAACTGTCCGTCAGCAGTGAATCTGCTGCAGGGCGAGTTCGCCGTGCGCAAAGAAGAATCCGCCTGGGAACGTCATCTGCTACGGGTGGCAACCAGCATGGCGATACTCACTGTGCTAGTGATTATCGGCGCCAAACTTTTCACCTGGTGGCAGATTTCTCAGCAAGAATCATTACTGAAAAAAGAGATGCTTGCACTTCATCAAACCTGGTTTCCGCAGGACAAACACACCCGTAATCTGAAGTTCTATTTTGAACAAAATATGAAAAAGGCACCTACGGCCTTTCTTCCTGCACTGGCAAAACTCACTGCTTATCATGGGCAGAGCCCGCAAATTGACATAGATAAATTAGATTTTCAGCAAGAGACGAAACAGTTCACTCTGCAGATTACTACGGGTGACCGGGCGGCGATTGATGATTTCGTCGAACGGACCGAAAGCGATTTTCACTTTGCCATTTCTAAGTTAGCCACGTCATCAGCGGGTATCACCGCCACGCTAACTCAGCGGAGTAAATCATGAAACAGTGGCTGATGCTTAAAAATGAACGGGAAAGATGGCTGATACTGGTTGCCGCTTTTCTGTTGGCAGTAACTTGCATCTGGTACGGTATTTTAACCCCGCTCAACAACCGGATCGCCCAATCCCGTGCACGGGTCAACACACAACATCACCAGCTTGAATGGATGATTCAGCAAACCCAGCGTCTCGGGGCACCTTCCGGACTGCCTGTTAAGACAGAAAAGCTGACGGAAGCTATTAACACCTCAGCGGCAGGTTTATCCCTGCAACTTCCTAAGACTACTCAGAATGAGCGGGGAGTCGCCCTAAGCTTTGAGCAGATCCCTTACACCACCCTTTTACGCTGGCTTGAAATTCTCAATAAGGAATACGGTATTCAGGTCGTGGCCATCTCAATAGTGACAGGTAACGGACCAACAGGAAGCGTCAGTGTTCCTCAACTCACACTGCGTTAACGGGCAGATGTCATAACAAGGAAGATATTTAGCATGGACGGAGGATGGCAGCAATTGTCTTATATCACATCATTACCCGACGGGTTTTATCACACCTGCGTCGCTGTTTTGGGATTGCTGCTGGGCAGCTTTCTTAATGTCGTCGTTTATCGCTTGCCGCTGATGATTCAGAACGATGGTCAACTGACAGAGCATGGCTTTAATCTGAGCCTTCCGGCATCACACTGCCCCGCCTGTATACATCCGCTAAAATACTGGCAGAACATTCCGGTTTTGAGCTGGTTGTTGTTACGGGGGAAATGCCATTATTGCAAAACCACGATCTCTAAAAGGTACCCCCTTACAGAAGCAGGATGCGCCGCCATGTTTCTTGGTCTGTCGTTTCTGTTTACCACTCCCCTGAGTTTATTCAGTGCCTTATTACTGTTCTGGTTTCTTCTGGCATTAAGCCTGATTGATTTGGCAACTTACCTGCTTCCTGACCGGCTGACACTGCCCTTGCTGTGGGCCGGGTTACTCGTCCACTCTCTGTACGGCAGCGTGACACTTCAGAGTGCATTATATGGCGCGGTCGCAGGTTATCTGGCGTTGTGGTTTTTGTACTGGAGTGTCAAGTTAGTCAGCGGCAAAGAGGGAATGGGGTACGGGGATTTTAAACTCCTGGCAGCACTTGGCGCCTGGGTGGGCTGGCAGATGTTGCCATATCTGTGTATTCTCGCCGCGCTTGCGGGGATCGTTTTCACACTGGTAAGGGTAAGTATTTATAAAATGTCAGAGCAAACGCCTTTCGGACCCTGCCTGGCACTGGCTGGTGCGCTGATTTACATCAGCCAGGAGAGCAAAACAATCTGGCTGATGTTGAGTTAATACAGCAGAAATTACTGGGATTCTTCTTTCAGCTGAGACTGGATGTAGTTCTGAATGCCAATACGCCCGATGAGTTCCAGTTCGGTTTCCAGCCAGTCGATGTGATGCTCTTCATCCGCCAGGATATTAATCATTAAATCGCGGCTGACGTAATCGTGCACCGAGTCAGCATAAGCAATGCCTTCGCGTAAATCCTTCGCCCCTTCAAGTTCCAGCAGCAAATCAGATTTCAGCATTTCCTCAACATCTTCACCAATATTGAGTTTGCCGAGATCCTGCAGGTTAGGAAGCCCTTCCAGGAAGAGGATCCGCTCAATATAGATATCGGCATGTTTCATTTCATCAATGGATTCGTGATATTCGATACCGTTGAGACGCATCAGTCCCCAGTTTTTAAACATACGGGCATGCAAAAAGTACTGATTGATAGCAACCAGTTCATTTCCAAGAAGTTTATTGAGGTGTGCAATGACTTTTTTATCGCCTTTCATAGGTAACTCCTCCGTTCCGGTATCTAAAGCGTAGATCCGGTTCAGAGTAAGTCAAAAAAAAGGCACACTTTTTAACTAAGTATTTTTACGCGATGTTTTTGAACTCAGGAATTTGCTGTAATTCATCTTCCATTATTTGTCGTGCCGCACGAACACATTTGCCACATTGCGTTCCTACCGGAACAAAACTCCTCAACTGTTGGAACGTTTGCGGCTGGTAACGTCTGACTGCCTGTCTGATCGTTTTATCACTGACTGAATTGCACAAACACACGTACATATAAACCACGCTTCGCATAAATCTTGAACTAACTGTAAATGAGAATGGTTATTATTGCAAATGCAGTTTGAACGCTTTTGCACACAAATTTTAGGCAATAAAAAAGGGTGCCGAAGCACCCTTTTTTTGCTCTTAATTATCAGCGATTAAGCGATAACTTTAGCAACAACACCAGCACCTACAGTACGGCCGCCTTCACGGATTGCGAAACGCAGACCGTCATCCATCGCGATTGGGTGGATCAGGGTAACAACCATGTTCACGTTGTCACCAGGCATAACCATCTCAACGCCTTCTGGCAGTTCGATAGTACCGGTCACGTCAGTTGTACGGAAGTAGAACTGTGGACGGTAGCCTTTGAAGAATGGAGTATGACGACCACCTTCATCTTTGCTCAGGATGTACACTTCGGAATCAAACTTGGTGTGTGGTTTGATTGAACCTGGTTTAGCCAGAACCTGACCACGTTCGATATCTTCACGTTTGATACCACGCAGCAGAACACCAACGTTCTCACCAGCACGGCCTTCGTCCAGCAGTTTGCGGAACATTTCAACGCCAGTACAAGTAGACTTAACAGTGTCCTTGATACCGACGATTTCAACTTCTTCGCCCACTTTAACGATACCACGCTCTACACGACCGGTAACAACTGTACCACGGCCGGAGATGGAGAATACGTCTTCGATTGGCAGCAGGAATGGCTTATCGATAGCACGCTCTGGCAGTGGAATGTAGCTGTCCAGTGCTTCTGCCAGTTCGATGATTTTCGCTTCCCAAGTGGCATCGCCTTCCAGTGCTTTCAGCGCTGAACCTTTGATGACCGGGATGTCGTCGCCTGGGAATTCGTAAGCAGACAGAAGTTCACGAACCTCCATTTCTACCAGTTCCAGCAGCTCTTCGTCATCTACCATGTCGCATTTGTTCATGAACACGATCATGTATGGAACGCCAACCTGGCGACCCAGCAGGATGTGCTCACGAGTCTGAGGCATAGGGCCGTCAGTTGCAGCAACAACCAGGATAGCGCCGTCCATCTGTGCAGCACCGGTGATCATGTTTTTCACGTAGTCGGCGTGCCCTGGGCAGTCAACGTGCGCGTAGTGACGAGTCGGGGTGTCATATTCAACGTGAGAAGTGTTGATGGTGATACCACGAGCTTTTTCTTCTGGTGCGTTATCGATCTGGTCGAATGCGCGTGCAGAACCGCCGTAGGTTTTAGCCAGAACGGTAGTGATTGCTGCAGTCAGGGTAGTTTTACCGTGGTCAACGTGGCCGATAGTACCAACGTTAACGTGCGGTTTGTTACGTTCAAATTTTTCTTTAGACACGGCTATATTCCTTACTCTTGTGCTCTCCCTTCAAAGAGAGAGCACGGGATCATTGTGTTTAAACCAGTGGCTTATTTGCCACGAGCTTCAATAACGGCCAGGGCCACGTTATTCGGCGCATCATCGTACTTCAGGAATTCCATGGAGTAAGATGCACGGCCTTTGGTCAGTGAACGCAGCTGAGTTGCATAACCGAACATTTCGGAAAGCGGAACTTCAGCATGAATCACAACGCCAGTAGCGTTAGATTCTTGGCCTTTCAGCATACCACGACGGCGGCTAAGGTCACCGATGACGTCACCAGTGTTCTCTTCCGGAGTCTCTACTTCAACCTTCATGATCGGCTCAAGCAGGACTGGTTTCGCTTTCTTAAAGCCATCTTTAAAGGCAATAGAAGCGGCCAGTTTAAACGCCAGCTCGGAGGAGTCAACGTCATGGTAAGAACCGAAGTGCAGACGCACGCCCAGATCGACTACCGGGTAACCGGCCAGTGGACCAGACTTCAGCTGTTCCTGGATGCCTTTGTCAATCGCGCCGATGAATTCACCAGGAATTACACCACCTTTGATTTCGTTGACAAACTCATACCCTTTCGGATTTGTGCCAGGTTCTAATGGGTACATGTCGATCACAACGTGACCATACTGACCGCGACCACCAGACTGCTTAGCGTGTTTACCTTCAACATCGGTAACTTTAGCGCGGATAGCTTCACGGTATGCAACCTGCGGCTTACCGACGTTAGCTTCAACGTTAAATTCACGACGCATACGGTCAACCAGGATATCCAGGTGAAGTTCACCCATACCTGCGATGATTGTCTGGCCAGACTCTTCATCAGTCCAAACGCGGAATGATGGGTCTTCTTTTGCCAGACGGCCCAGAGCCAGACCCATTTTTTCCTGGTCAGCTTTGGTTTTTGGTTCTACCGCAACGGAGATTACCGGCTCAGGGAATTCCATGCGTTCCAGGATAATCACGTTATCCGGATCACACAGGGTATCACCTGTAGTCACGTCTTTCAGACCGATCGCAGCAGCGATATCGCCCGCACGAACTTCTTTGATTTCTTCACGCTTGTTAGCGTGCATCTGAACGATACGACCCAGACGTTCACGCTGAGATTTCACTGGGTTAAATACAGTGTCACCTGAATTGACGAGACCGGAATAAACACGGAAGAACGTCAAGTTACCCACGAATGGGTCAGTAGCGATTTTGAACGCCAGAGCAGAGAACGGCTCTGAATCGTCAGAATGGCGAACTGCCGGAGTGTCTTTACCGTCGTCCAACAGGCCGTTGATAGCTTCAACGTCAGTTGGTGCTGGCAGATACTCAACAACAGCATCCAGCATTGCCTGTACGCCTTTGTTTTTAAACGCAGAACCACAGGTAACCAGGATGATTTCGTTGTTCAGAACGCGCTTACGCAGAGAAGTTTTGATCTCTTCTTCAGTCAGCTCTTCGCCACCAAAGAATTTCTCCATCAGCTCATCAGAGCCTTCAGCAGCGGCTTCAACCAGTTTCTGACGCCATTCTTCAGCCAGTTCTTGCATGTTGGCAGGGATTTCTTCGTATTCGAAGGTAACGCCCTGATCAGCTTCGTTCCAGTTGATAGCTTTCATCTTCACCAGGTCAACAACACCGGTGAATTTCTCTTCCGCGCCGATTGCCAGTTGCAGTGGCACCGGAGTTGCGCCCAGACGTTTTTCAATCTGGTCAACAACTTTCAGGAAGTTAGCACCCATACGGTCCATTTTGTTAACGAACGCGATACGAGGAACTTTATATTTGTTTGCCTGACGCCATACGGTCTCAGACTGTGGCTGAACACCGCCAACAGCACAGTAAACCATTACCGCGCCATCAAGAACACGCATGGAACGTTCTACTTCGATGGTGAAGTCAACGTGCCCTGGGGTGTCAATGATGTTGATGTGGTGTGGTTCGAACTGCTTAGCCATACCAGACCAGAAACAGGTGGTGGCAGCAGACGTGATGGTAATACCACGTTCCTGTTCCTGTTCCATCCAGTCCATGGTGGCTGCGCCATCATGAACTTCACCGATTTTGTGGTTTACACCGGTGTAGAACAGAACACGTTCGGTAGTGGTTGTCTTACCGGCGTCGATGTGAGCACTGATACCAATGTTACGGTAGCGCTCAATGGGTGTTTTACGAGCCATTTGATTCCTCTATAACTAGGACGTTCAAGTTCAGTTAACCCAAGCGGGTTGGCTTCTTGAAGCGCCCGCTTGGTTAGCATAACTACTGCGAAGTGATTACCAGCGGTAGTGGGCGAACGCCTTGTTGGCTTCAGCCATACGGTGAACGTCTTCACGTTTCTTAACTGCAGTACCTTTGTTCTCTGCAGCATCAGAAAGTTCGTTCGCCAGGCGGAGAGCCATGGATTTATCACCGCGTTTACGAGCAGCTTCAACGATCCAACGCATTGCCAGAGCATTACGACGAACCGGACGGACTTCAACTGGAACCTGATAAGTAGAACCACCTACGCGGCGGGACTTAACTTCGACAGTCGGACGAACGTTGTCCAGTGCGACTTCGAAAGCTTCCAGGTGGCCTTTACCGCTACGTTGAGCCAGGGTCTCAAGAGCAGTGTAGACGATTGCTTCTGCAGTAGATTTTTTACCATCTACCATCAGAATGTTGACGAATTTTGCCAGCAGTTCGGATCCGAACTTAGGATCTGGCAGGATTTTACGTTGACCAATGACGCGACGACGTGGCATGGAAATACTCCGTTGTTAATTCAGGATTGTCCAAAACTCTAAGAGTTTATTTTGACAGTAAAGTGAAAATGTTTGGCCTTACTTAACGGAGAACCATTAAGACTTCGGCTTTTTAACGCCGTATTTAGAACGAGATTGCTTACGATCCTTAACGCCTGAACAGTCCAGTGCGCCACGGACGGTGTGATAACGCACACCTGGCAAGTCTTTTACACGACCGCCACGGATCAGGATCACGGAGTGTTCCTGCAGGTTGTGACCTTCACCGCCGATGTAGGAGGTAACTTCAAAACCGTTAGTCAAACGCACACGGCAGACTTTACGCAGTGCGGAGTTTGGTTTTTTAGGAGTGGTGGTATATACACGAGTACATACGCCACGTTTCTGCGGGCAAGCTTCCAGCGCTGGAACGTTGCTTTTAGCAACCTTCGTAGAGCGTGGTTTGCGTACCAGCTGATTAATTGTTGCCATTAAAAAGCTCCTGGATTTTGGTTCATAAACTACTTTGTAAACGCGTGATAAATCGCCCCATAAAAAGCATTAGCTAATATGGGGACGCAGAATTTTAGGGCTGACCTAAGAGGGTGTCAAGAAATATACAGCACATCGTTGTTTCACCATGCTGTTTGCTGGGTATGTTTCTCAGTCAGCGCGACGAAACCAGTATAGTCGATCAATGTGATTCTGTGTGAAATTTGACCAACCAGACCACGAGCCGCCAAATCTTCGCTTAAAACATAAATGGACTGCACATGCTGACTCATCAGGTTGCATGCCTCACTGCCATCAAGTGCAGCCAGCACGCCATCCTGCATCAGCAGAAGCGCATCGTCCTGGGCGATCATGTGAATAAGCAATGAAAAATCACAATGTTGCGGGGAATTGGCAAGAGTAAAAAGCATGGAGTTTCCTGATTTAAAACGTCATTACCACATCATATTCGGCCAGTCGCTGGCGAATTTCAGTCACGGGCAACGGCTCAACATCCAGAACCCATTCATGGCCAGCCGACAGGCCCCGTGTCTTTAATGACTCTTCACAAACGAAACACTGATCGACATCGTAAAGAGATAACACGCCGAACGTGGCAATATAATTACGCGCCAAAATTTTTTCCGGCTGCTGCGCTGGCATTAACTGGAAAACACCATCAGCTATGAAAAATACACCAATATCTTCGGTCAGCGCTGACGTTGCCAGCAACGCATCCAGCCCTTCCCGTCCTGCAGACGTACCGTGCGGACCCTGGGTGAATACAAACGCGATCTTCTTCATTATTGCTCCCTGCATTCACACATCAGAACTGCACCAGACGATCACAGGTCAACGAAGCTTCAGCCAGACTGCCCAGTCCGGTCAGGGTAAAACCCGGCTGCAAGTTAGTCTGCCCGTGCCCCTGATTATGGGCTTCTGTTTCATCTATCACACCGCGGCGTAATGCGGCAGCTACGCACACATTGAGTGCCACCTGGTAATCTGCCGCCATGCGCTGCCAGGATCGGACTAAATCGAATTCATCGGATGCCGGCGCGGAAAGCAAATTACCATTGAGCACACCTTCACGATAAAAAAACACGCTGTCGAGATGATGACCGCTGGCGATCAGCGCCAGTGCAAACTGATACGCGGCACTGGCTTGCTGAGTGCCGTATGCAGGGCCGGTGACCAGCAGGCAGTAACGCAGTTTCAACGTTCGTTCCCCACCAGATCACCGCTTTTAAACTGGCGGATATACAGGTAGACCGTGTGCTTAGAAATGTTGAGGCGATCCGCAACCTGATTAATCGCGTCTTTGATATCAAAAATACCCTTTTCATAAAGATTCAGAACCACCTGACGGTTCTTCGCATTGTTAGATACGTTGCGGTCAGCGTTGACTTCTTCAATGGTGAATTCCAGCGTCTGAGCCACCAGATCATCTACGGATGACGCGAAGTTCACGGACGATGCCACTTCCTGCGTCTCAGGCGGCATAAAGGTCTGAATGATTTGCGAGAAAGGTACGTCAAGATTCATGTTGATGCACAGCAAGCCAATCACGCGTTGCTCACGGTTGCGAATAGCGATGGTGACTGACTTCATCAGCACACCACTTTTCGCGCGGGTGAAATAAGCTTTGGACACATTACTGTCCGCACCGGTCATGTCATGCAACATGCGCAGCGCTAAATCCGTAATTGGCGAGCCGATTTTACGACCAGTATGCTCACCATTAGCAATACGGACCGCTGAACATTTCAGGTCTTCCAGTGAATGCAGAACAATTTCGCAATGCTCACCGATCAGCATCGCAAGCCCGTCCACCACGGCCTCGTATGAAGACAAAATCTCATGATCGACCTGGCTGAACGGACGTTGGTCCAGCAAATCCAGTTCACCGGTTTCGCCAGTTATAAGCGAATTAGACATCGAAGCTACCACCCTCTCTATCGCGCCTTCCAACGGGAGTCAGGACGCATTATTCATCATTCCACGGTCGTTACTGTATCAAAGACACAGAAAAAACGGCCTTACGATTATATGGATCTGTGACGTTATGCCGGGGAAACAAAAGCGTCAAGTTATCATCATAGAGTAACCTCAATAAAATGAAGGACAGGCGGCAAGAAAAGTGAGAGGCGAAAAAAAACCGCCGCATTTAGCGACGGTTTTCTGCAACGACTCAGCAGCAACTTAGTTTGCTTTTGGTGCTGCTTCAGCAGGTTTTTCAGCTGCTTTCGGGTCAGCCTTAGGTGCCGCTTTCACATCCAGCAGTTCAACATCGAACACCAGAGTGGAGTTAGCCGGGATCCCCGGAACGCCAGTTTTACCGTAGGCCAGTGCCGGTGGGATGACCAGCTTGATTTTGCCGCCTTTCTTGATGTGTTTCAGGCCTTCAGTCCAGCCAGGAATTACACCGTCAAGACGGAAGGACAGCGGCTCACCGCGGGTATAAGAATTATCAAACTCTGTACCGTCGGTCAGGGTACCTTTGTAGTTAACGACAACGGTATCGCTGTCTTTAGGCGCTGCGCCGGCACCTGGTTTTTCAACCTGATACAACAGACCTGACTCAGTTTTCTTCACGCCTTTTTCTTTGGTGAAATCAGCACGGAATTTGTCGCCTTTGTCAGCGTTAGCTTTCGCGTCCTGCTCCATCTTAGCCTGTGCTGATGCTTTCACACGGCCTTCGAAGGTTTGCAGAGTCTGCTCGATTTCCTGATCAGACAGTTTGCTTTTGTTCGCGAACGCGTCCTGAACACCGGCGATCAACTGGTCTTTATCCAGTTTGATGCCCAGCTTTTCTTGCTCTTTCAGGGAGTTGTCCATGTAGCGACCCAGCGATGCACCCAGAGCATACGCAGCCTGCTCATCATCACTTTTGAATTTGGCCGTATCTGTTGCTGCCGGAGCAGTTGCAGCAGGGGCAGCGGCTGGCGCAGTTGCAGCAGCGGCCGGTGCTGTGGCTTCAGCAGCCATAACCTGAGTGGCATTCAGGGCGATAGCCATGGTGGTTGCCAGCAGAGTTACTTTAAACAGTGATTTCATCCATTTCTCCAGGACCAGAAATCTGTGACCTCTGGTAATAATTACGAAAGTTCGGCGGTTACTATAACTGTCCGTCTCACGACAAAACAATCTCTATACACGCCATTAGCGTCTTATTCCGACCTTTTTTACATCAATAAGTTTCGTCACACGATCGGGATATACGGATAAAGCGTCAGGGAGGTCAGGTAATCCTGCGGCTTTACGGGTAGAATCGCCGGTCTACAATACAGGATGAGGTTCAGGTCAGTGCACAACATGATCAACACGAGCCATACAGTGAGGTAATGATGATGAACTCAAATACCATTGAACAACGTCTGGAGATGCTGGAAAACAAACTGGCTTTTCAGGAAATTACCATTGAAGAGCTGAACATGATTGTCACACAGCATCAGTTGGAAATGAGCAGACTGCACGATCACCTGCGCCTGCTGACAGACAAACTGCGTGCCAGCCAGCCATCAATGATTGCCGATCAGTCGGAAGAAACGCCGCCACCGCATTATTGATACGGATTGCGACGCAACAAAAAGGCGCCCTTGCGGCGCCTTTCGTTTATATCACTGTTATATCACTGTGCGGGCGATTAATGACAACCGCAGCCGCCGTTACCGCCGCAACCGCCTTTTTTGCCGTGATCATGACCGTGGTCGTGATCATGGCCGTGACCACCGCAGCAACCGTCACCGTGTTCATGGTCGTGACCATGATCGTGGCCGTGTTCGCCATGAACGTGGCCATGAGCCAGTTCTTCTTCGGTCGCTTCACGGATTGCCACCACTTCAACGTGGAAGTTCAGGTTCTGGCCAGCCAGCATGTGGTTGCCATCAACCACAACGTGGTCGCCATCAACTTCAGTGATTTCGACAGGAACCGGGCCCTGATCGGTATCAGCCAGGAAACGCATACCGACTTCCAGCTCATCAACACCCATGAACACGTCTTTAGGCACGCGCTGAACCAGGTTGTCGTCGTAGTTGCCGTAAGCATCGTTCGCGCCAACATGTACGTCAAATACGTCACCAATTGCATGACCATCAAGTGCAGTTTCCAGACCGGAGATCAGGGAACCATGGCCGTGCAGGTAATCCAACGGTGCGCTCACCGGAGATTCATCAACCAACACACCGTCTTCTGTACGTACCTGATATGCCACGCTGACGACCAGGTCTTTTGCTACTTTCATGATAACTCCTACCGTTGGAAACTCAATTTTTTGTCTGCGGGCGTTGCATAACGCACGCAACTTCGCTTAAGGCTAATTCAGTGACGGCCACTTTTCGATGAGATCATCCTGAAAAGCGCGATCGGATAAATTTGGCGAAGAGTGTAGCGGAAATCCGCGTCTCTGTACTACCAGCATAAAAAAACACGAGCCATAACGCTACTTCGGATCGAAAATACCAATCACCTGCTCTTCCGGGCGAAGCTTCTTGCTGACCTGCGCGTCAGTCTGACGCTGATGGTGTCCGCACTTGACACACTCCACCACTTCAACCTTATCTTCCTGCCATAAAGCCAGTGTATCCATCGCCTTACATTTCGGACACACCGCACCAGCGATGAACCGTTTACGGGTTGTAGCCATGTTACTTCTCCTGAAATTTCCGATATTGCGTCCGGTCAGTTTTCGATCAACCACCGAAATTATTTTTCTGCTACCGGGCTATTCGTCATCGTCCCAGCCATCAAGCTGGCGACGTTCGTTATGCATTTCACTCTGAAAGATGTCTTCCAGCTCTCGCCGGGCCTCTTTCACGCGGGAAATCTGCGCAACGTCGCCGCGGTTTTGCGGCACCAGTTCACGCAACATCCGCATGTCGAGCCGGCGAAAATGTTGCTGCGCGCGATACGCACTGTGCGGATGCATGCCCAGCGTCACGAGTGCTTTCTTCCCAAGCTCCAGCGCACTAGAAAACGTCTCGCGGGAAAAATTCACTACGCCGGCCTGCAAAAGCTCATGCGCTTCCACACGGCCACGGGCACGAGCCAGAATATTCAGATGGGGAAAATGCTGCTGGCATAAATGCACGATAGCCATCGTATCTTCCGGCTCATTGGAGGTAATAACGATCGACTTTGCCTTTTCCGCGCCGGACGCCCTGAGTAACTCCAGTTCGGTTGCATCGCCGTAATAGACTTTGTAGCCGTAAGTCCGCATCAACCCGACGGCGCTGATATCACGCTCCAGCACCGTAATGCGCATTTTGTTCGCCATCAGCAAACGTCCGATCACCTGCCCGAAGCGCCCGAACCCGACAATAATCACCTGCGGTTCGTCATCCTGAACAAAATGCTTTTCGTCGCTTTCTTCGCCGTCGTTGTAGCGTCGCACCAAAATCCGGTCAACCCACTGCATCAGCAGCGGCGTGGTCATCATTGATAACGTCACCACCACCAGCAACAGCGAAAGCTGCGACGAAGAAATCACTTTCTGCGCGCCCGCCGCCGAGAACAGCACGAAAGCAAATTCACCGCCCTGACTGAGCACGGCGGAAAATTGCAGCCGGACCGAAGTACGCAAGCCAAATACACGGGACAGCCCGTACAACAAGGCACCTTTGACGGTCACCAGAACAATCACGCCCGCCAGCACCAGCAAAATGTGGGTGTAAAGCACGCCCAGATTCAGCGCCATGCCGACAGAAATAAAGAACAGCCCGAGCAGTAAACCCTTAAATGGCTCGATAGCGATTTCCAGTTCGTGCTGATATTCACTTTCTGCCAGTAAAATCCCGGCGATAAAGGTACCGAGCGCCATCGAAAAGCCCAGCGTATCCATAAACAGCGCCGAGCCGAGCACCACCAGCAACGCGGCGGCGGTAAACACTTCACGCACGCCGGAGGCCACAATCAGCCGGAAAATCGGCCGCAGCAGATAGCGTCCGCCAATCAACATCCCGCCAAAGGCCAGCACTTTCAGGCCGATCATTTCCCAGTTATTGCTGCCTTCGGAGCCCCCCGCCAGAATCGGGATCAGCGCCAGTGCCGGGATCACCGCGATATCCTGGAACAGCAGCACGGCAAAACCCAACTGGCCGCCTTCGTTACGCGTCATGCCTTTATCGCGCATCAGTTGCAGTGCCATCGCCGTGGATGACATCGCCAGCCCGATACCGCCAATCACCGCCGCCTGCCAGGAAAACTTCGTGAGATACAACAAACCGCCAAGCACCAGCGCGGTCAGGATCACCTGCCCGGCACCCACGCCAAAGATTTGCCGCCGCAGCGCCCACAACTTACCGGGATTCAGTTCCAGCCCGATGATAAACATCAGGAAAACCACGCCCAGTTCGGAGAAGTGCAGGATCTCATCCACGTCACGGATAAAACCTAAGCCCCACGGACCGATGGCAATGCCCGCCAGCAAATAGCCGAGTACCGCGCCGATACCTAAACGTTGCGCCAGAGGCACGGCGACCACCGCAGCGAATAAAAACAGCAGGATTGCCGTAGGAATACTTGAAACGTCCATCAGACGATCCCCCCATGCGGCAACGGGGATTGCAGCCATTCGCCGTACGCTTCGGCATGGCTCTGCAACACATCAGGTTTCTGACGTCGCGCCCAGTAAATAACGATTGGCGTCATCCAGTGCATATGACACATCGCCGACGTCAGCTCGAACGGACGCATAATATCGGACATCGGATAACGGTTATAACCGCCCGCACGGTAAGCGCCTTCCGGCTCGCCGGTGGTAACGACCGAACGCCAGTATTTGCCGTTAAGCGCATTCCCGCCAGCACCGCTGGCAAACCCCCGGGCCAGCACGCGATCCATCCATTCCTTTAATAAAGCCGGGCAACTATAGGTATAAAGAGGATGCTGGAAGACAATCACTTTGTGTTCACGCAGCAGTTGTTGTTCGCGGTGGATATCAATAAAAAAATCAGGATAGTGGGCGTACAAATCATGCACGGTGACATGCTCAAGTTGCTGTGCCTGCTGTAACAAAACGCGGTTGGCGACTGAATCGGGTGATTCCGGGTGGGCGTACAGCAGCAAAACCTTTGGTGGCTGCGACATCAATACCTCCAAAGCGTCGTCAGGGTGCGGTTTTTCCGTTACCATGCTTCGCAAAGACAAAATGGGACGCGATACGTCTTGTTTAAATCATTATCATGACAATTTAACATACTCTCAACACGGCGCTTTATGATTGTTTTCTCCTCCTTACAAATCCGACGCGGCACTAACGTGCTGCTGGACAACGCGTCTGCGACCATCAATCCCGGCCAGAAAGTCGGGCTGGTGGGCAAAAATGGCTGCGGTAAATCCACCCTGATTTCGCTGCTTAAAGGTGAAATGAGCGCCGATGCAGGCAACCTGACGTTTCCGTCCAACTGGGCGCTGGCCTGGGTCAATCAGGAAACACCCGCTCTGGACCAGCCTGCGATAGAGTATGTTATCGACGGTGACCGCGAATTTCGCCAACTGGAAGCGCAATTGCAGCACGCTAACGAGCGTGATGACGGCCACGCTATCGCCACGCTGCACGGTAAACTCGACGCCATCAACGCCTGGACCATTCCGGCGCGCGCGGCGAGCCTGCTCAGCGGATTGGGCTTTACTCAGAATCAGTTGCAGCAGCCAGTCAAATCGTTCTCCGGCGGCTGGCGCATGCGTCTCAACCTTGCGCAGGCGCTGATTTGCCGTTCTGATTTACTGCTGCTCGATGAACCGACTAACCACCTGGATCTCGACGCCGTCATCTGGCTGGAGAAATGGCTGAAAAGCTACACCGGCACGCTGGTGCTGATTTCCCATGACCGGGACTTTCTCGATCCGATCATCGATAAAATACTGCATATCGAACAGCAGACGCTGAACGAATACACCGGTAACTACTCGTCTTTCGAACGCCAGCGTGCGACCAAACTGTCGCAACAGCAGGCATTGTTTGAAAGTCAGCAGGAGAAAGTGGCGCATCTGCAAAGTTATATTGACCGTTTCCGTGCGCAGGCGACCAAAGCCAAGCAGGCGCAAAGCCGTATTAAAATGCTGGAACGCATGGAGCTGATAGCCCCGGCGCACGTCGACAATCCTTTTCATTTTAGCTTCCGCTCGCCGGAAAGTTTGCCCGATCCGCTGTTGCGGATGGAAAAAGTCAGCGCCGGTTATGGCGACACAACGATTCTGGAGTCGATCAAACTGAATCTGGTGCCGGGTTCACGTATCGGCTTACTCGGCCGTAACGGGGCCGGGAAGTCCACGCTGATCAAACTACTGGCTGGCACCATGCCGCCGCTTCACGGTGACATTGGTCTGGCGAAAGGCGTCAAACTCGGTTACTTCGCGCAGCATCAGCTGGAGTTCCTGCGCGCAGAAGATTCGCCGCTGCAACATCTGGTGCGCCTGGCGAACAAAGAAACCGAACAGCAGTTGCGCGATTATCTCGGCGGATTTGGTTTCCACGGCGATAAAGTGACGGATCCTACCGGGCGATTCTCCGGCGGTGAAAAAGCGCGTCTGGTGCTGGCACTGATTGTCTGGCAGCGCCCTAACCTGCTGTTGCTCGATGAACCGACCAACCACCTGGATCTCGATATGCGTCAGGCGCTGACCGAAGCGCTGATCGACTTCGAGGGCGCGATGGTTGTCGTGTCGCATGACCGCCACTTACTGCGCTCCACCACTGACGATTTGTATCTGGTACACGGCGGCAAAGTGGAACAGTTCGACGGCGATCTGGAAGATTATCAGCAATGGCTGGTGGACATTCAGCGTCAGGAAAGCCAGCAGGACGCACCGGCCAAAGACGGCGGCGTTAACAGCGCGCAGTCGCGTAAAGACCAGAAACGTCGCGAAGCCGATTTCCGCAATCAGACCCAACCGCTGCGTAAGCAAATCACCAAACTTGAAGCGCAGATGGAAAAATTAAGTACAGAACTGGCGACCATTGAAGAGCGTCTGGCTGATTCCGCGATTTACGACAACAGCCGTAAAGCCGATCTCACCGAATGTCTGCAACAGCAGACCAAAGTGAAAGGCGCGCTGGAAGAGACCGAAATGACCTGGCTCGATGCACAGGAACAACTGGAAGACATGTCGAAGGCCTTTGATCTCGACTAGAAGATCGTTCGGTAAGAAATGAGAAAGGCGCCACGACGGCGCCTTTCTTTTGTCTGCAAATCAGTGCCAGATCAGCAACACACAGGCGGCGGTCAGAATCCCCATCGCGATATTAAAGGTGTACCACGCACGCCTGCTGCGCAGCAGGCGGCCAATTACGGTACCGAAGCCAAGCCAGATGATCCCGGACACCAGATTGACCAGGAACATCCCGAGGCTGATACCGGCAATAGAATGGTTATAGGCGGCACCGGCCAGACTGAAGCTCGCGACCGCGCCCAGCCCCATCAGCCACGCTTTCGGGTTGAGGAATTGCAGCAACCAGCCCTGATACAAGCGGATCGGCCTGGGTGGCGGGGCGCCGGTTTCCAGTTTTTCATAGGCAGATGTCGCAATCTTCCACGCCAGCCACAGCAGATACAGGCTACCGGCGATTTTGAGGAACAGATGTAACGCAGGATAAATCGTGATGAGCCCGCCGACCCCAAACGCCACCAGCAGCAAAATACTTTGCATGCCAAGCATAATGCCGACCATCAGCCAGAGTGAGCGGAAGAACCCGAAGTTAGCGCCAGACGTGGTTAACAACATATTGTTCGGGCCAGGGGTGATAGCGGCGACCCATAAAAATCCAAGCATCGAGAAAAATAAACCAGGTTCCATTTAATTTGGGTTCTCCGACCCGAAAGATGTGCGATAGCATTGAAGCTAACAGCGTGATATTGATCGCACAAGAGTCTCTTAAGAGAAATTTATTCATCTTATGTTTGAATCCTTTCGCCCCCTGCGCGGAGCCAGTAATCCTCACATCCAGACGCTGTTACCGCGGCTGGTTCGGCGGCACGCAAAACTCAAACCTCACTGGCAAAGGCTGGATACGCCGGACGGGGATTTTCTGGATTTAGCCTGGACTGAAGACCCGGAACAGGCGCGACATAAACCGCGCATGATCCTGTTTCACGGACTGGAAGGCAGTTTCTTCAGCCCTTACGCCCACGGTCTATTGCAGGCCTGGAAAGACAAAGGCTGGCTCGGCGTCGTCATGCATTTTCGCGGATGCAGCGGTGAACCCAATAAACTGCTGCGTATTTACCATTCCGGTGAAACCGAAGACGCCCGTTTTTTCATTCACTGGCTCAATGAAACTTATGGCGAAGTCCCGACCGGCGCGGTGGGCGTATCGCTCGGCGGCAATATGCTGGCCTGTTATCTCGGGCAGGAAGGGGAAACGTGTACGCTGAGCGCCGCCGTGGTGGTCTCCGCGCCGCTGATGCTGGAACCTTGCGCTTACCGGCTGGAACAAGGTTCATCACGGATTTATCAGCGCTATCTGCTCGATCAGCTCAAAGGCAATGCCTCGCGCAAACTGGCGAAATATCCGGGCACATTGCCCGTCACGCTGGAGCAGCTAAAAGCCATGCGTTACCTTCGTGAATTCGACGACGCCATCACCTCAAAAGCACACGGATTTACCGACGCGCTGGATTATTACCGCCGGTGCAGCGGCCTGCCGTTACTGGCGCAGATCAGAACACCCTTGCTGATTATCCACGCCAAAGACGACCCGTTTATGACGCCGGAGGTCATCCCGAAAGCAGAAGATTTACCGGATTGCGTGGAATATCAGTTAACAGAACATGGCGGACATGTCGGGTTTGTTTCCGGCAGCTTACGTCATCCGCAGATGTGGCTGGAGCAACGCATTCCGGCCTGGATCGCCCCGTATTTAGAAAATAAGACTAAGGAAACAACAGAGTGATTATTCCCTGGCAGGAACTGGACGCTGAACTGCTCACCAGCGTGGTGGAATCCTTCGTATTGCGCGAAGGCACCGATTACGGCGAGCAGGAACGATCGCTGGAACAAAAAGTCGATGACGTGAAACGTCAGCTGAAAAGTGGCGAGGTTGTGCTGGTCTGGTCAGAACTGCATGAAACGCTGAACATTATGCCGCGTGGTCAGTTCCGCGCCGGGCAGGAAGAAACCCCGCAGGACTGGTAACTCACGGCTCCGTCGATGCGGAGCCGTTTTCTTACGCCGTTGCCGAAATACAGGTTCCGGCGTCTCCCGCCAGCACCGCCTCGATCTGATCCAGCGCGCCGATATAGGCCGGATAGCCGCTGTAATTCACAAACGCGCTGACCGCCGCGACTTTGGGGCCCATCGAACCGTCGTTTTGCGCAAAAGGCGCGAGCTGCGCGGGCGTCGCACGACGGATCGCCCGTTGCTGCGGCGTGCCCCAGTGTTCATACACCGCATCGGCATCGGTCAGGATCACCAGCTTTTGCGCCTTCAGTTGACGCGCCAGCAGCGCTGCCGACAAATCCTTGTCGATTACCGCCTGCGCGCCGTTGCCATCTTCAAACACCGGAATACCGCCACCGCCATTACAAATCACCACGTGCCCGCGCGCCAGCAATTGCTGAATAGCGTCGATATCCACAATCCGCTTAGGCACGGGTGACGCCACCACGCGGCGCAAATAAGCCCCGTCGGCTTTCATTTTCCAGCCATGCAGATTTTCCAGTTCCTGCTGAGATCCCGGCGGGTACACCGGCCCGATAAATTTTTCGGGAGAGGCAAACGCCGGATCGCGGCTGTCGACTTCAATGCGCGTCAGCACGGTGGACACCTCTGGCATGCCCGTCTGCTGCCCGAGCATTTGCGCCAGCATAAACCCGATCATGCCCTGTGTTTCTGCGACCAGAATATCCAGCGGATAGGCGGGCACCTCCGTATACGCCTGATTTTGTAATGACAACAATCCGACCTGGGGTCCGTTGCCGTGAACAATCGCCAGACGGTAGCGCGTCGCCAGCCGCGCCAGCGCACCGGCCACCGTCGCAATATTGCGATACTGATTTTCAGCCGACAGGCATTCGCCACGTTGTAAAAGCGCATTACCGCCCAGTGCGACCACTAAAGTTTCCATGTTTCCTCCTTAAAGAAAGTGTTCCCTGAAAAGCGTCAATGCCAGCCAGACGCCAAGCAGCGTATCGGCACCCGACGTGTGCCCCAGCGCCAGAACCTGCTCTGCGCGCCGGGCACGAATCAGATGCAGCAATGGGGTGGAAAATTGTCTTCTCACCGCATGATGCAGATAGGCGCAACTGACCGATGACGTGAGCGTGCGCAGGTCCGGTGTATGATCAAAAAAGTCACCGACCGGCAACCCGTGCGCCGCACACACCAGCAACATGCCGGTCAGCGTGTCGTCGTGGCTCGGTGTCAGCCCCGCGCCTTTGCCCACTACGTTCTGCCAGTCAACGCGATGCCCCTGCAACTGCCGCAATAACTGATGCTGAATATGCGCCAGTTCTCCGCCGGGCGGTTCAAGGACAACCTGACGAAGCTCACCGAACAGCCCCGTAAGCTGCGGGCATCCGGTCAGAAAACCGTGCACATAGTCGTAAAGCTGCCGCGAGCCTTGTGTTACGTGCAAATCCAGTCTGCGCGCGGGCGGGTTTTCAGCACCCGCCCGCATCACATCGCCCAACGTCAGACGACTGAGTAGCCCTTCAAAATCCCGCGCCCGCAACAGCCATCCCATCGGGCTCAACCCTTTGCCGTATCGATGCAGCGTCAGCCATTCGCCCCGCTCATTGATCAGGTTGATGGCGCGGGAAAACAAACCAACGACCAGCCAGTCACCGGGACATACCGGTGCGTGAGCGCTGACCGCCAGCGGTGCGGGAATATTCATACCTGAGGATGCACCCCGAGATGTTCCGCCAGAGCCTCCAGCGCCTGTTCGAAGCAGGCCAGCGGCGCACGTACCGTGCCTGCACCAATCTGACCAATCCCCGGTTCGCGGTGAGCAATGCCGGTGTTAATCAGCGGCGTGATGCCGGTTTCCACCACACGCCGCACATCCAGCCCGAGGCAGGCGCCCTGAAAATCCCAGCCGGGAATTTGCAGCATCATGTTGCGTTCGAGGAAGATTTCCGCCATCTCTTCAGACACGGTGATGGCGGCGTCCATCCCGCCTGCGCCGACAAAACGGGTCACGCCCGGCGCGGCAATCATCGCTGCGCCGCCGACGCCAAAGGTTTCCGTGATCGCGCTGTCGCCCATGTCCGGGTTGGCGTCTTGCTGGCTGTAGCCGCTGAAGAACAACCCCTGCGGCATATTGACCGGTGCGGTAAACCAGCGGTCACCGAGGCCGCTGACGCGGATACCAAACTCTTTGCCGTTGCGGGTCATGGCGGTGACGATACTGCCTTTGCCGATGGCCGCACCGGCATCCATTGCCGCCTTGCAGTAAGCCATCGCCAGATTGAGGAAGAACTGATCGGTCGTACTCAGAAAATGCAAAACGTCAGTCAGCGTGGTTTTATCCAGATTGCCTGCCGCCAGTTGCGGTGCCAGCGAACGCATCAGTAACGCCGAAGTGGCGATATTGCGCTGATGGAATTCATCGCCCATCGTAATGCCCTGCGCCATCATCGCCGTTAAATCGATACCGCGCTCGAGACGATGCAACGCGCCACTCAGTGCCGGTGCCAGCACGTCGCGCATCCAGCGCAAACGCATCTGAACATCCGGGCCATAGGCACCGAAACGCATCACCTTGCCGATACCTTCGTTCATGTTGCAGAAAGCACGGTTGCCGTCAGTGAGATTGCCGATCACCAGCACCGGCATGTTCGCCGACGTGATACCGCCCATCGGCCCGACCGCACTGACGTGATGGCAAGGCACAAACCGGATTTCGCCACTATTCAGCAATTGCAACGCACGTTGTTCATCCTGCGCCCAGCCTTCAAACAGACAGGCGCCGATGCAGGCACCGCGCACCGGGCCGGTCATGTCTTCCCAGCAGACAGGCGGGCCTGCATGCAGCAGGGTTTTTCCCTGATTCAGCACCGGGATCACCTGACGGGCGGGCTGAACATCAAGCCAGTGCGGGCGCGCCTGACGAATGCGTTCGATAACGGCGGTATTGGCCTGTTCGAGGGTATTTTTCATAAGATGTCTCGTTATCCGAAGAGGGGAAACGGCTCAGCCCAGTTGTTTTAACAAGCTGGCCAGCCGGAGATTGCCACCCGCAACGGGCGACCATGGGTAGTGCACGACCGGCACCGAAGCCGATTGCAAATCCAGCGCAAAACTGCGCAGTCCGGCGTTGATCACCGCGACCTGCGACAACAGCGGGCAAGTTGATGCCGCAGGTGTCACGGCAGTTTGGGTACATAAGGTGTGTGCCAGCAGCGTGGCTTCCGGCAGGGTTTGCACCACCAAAATGCCCGCCTCGCGCAATAGGGCGATTTGCTGCGAACGGCACTGCGGATCCTGCTCACTGCCCGTCACCATGGCGATCACCACCAGCGGCGCATGTCGGGCGCGCTGCGTCATCAGTTGCCTGACAGCCGTTGCCACCGAACCGGCCGGATCGCGCTGCGCACCATAACCAATGACCACATCCAGCAGCAGCACGCCGGTTTCAGATTTACCGGCCAGCCCGAGAATCAGCTGTTCCCGCGAGGTCGGGTCAATCATCGGATGCGGTTTGCCAACGGTGTAGAAATCGTCGCCCAAATCAATGATGCGGTGTCCGTTGTGGTCAAGCATGGTGCCGTGCTCATGGACATGATCGGCTTCCACGTCCAGCAGACCGGCCAGCACCATTGCGGCCTCGGCGGCCAGCGTGCCACCGGTAAACAATCCGGCGATTTTTTTACCCGTGACATCAGGCTGCGATGCGGCAACCTGAACCACCCGCGCCAGCAGGCAGGCGATGCGTGCCGCTTCATCGAGGGTCGATGCCAGCCAGACATTACCGTCACGTGCCTGGCTGACCGGCGCACCGAGAAACAGCGCCACCACTGGCTTACGAATAGCTTTCATCGCTGCCATCACTTTCAGGCGAACGGCATCTGCCGGGGGTTTGGAGACAAAGGCCAGCACCTGACTTTGCGGATCCTCCGCCAGCATCTTCAGCGACGTCAGCGCACTGATGCCGCCGACCTGCGCGGAAAGATCGCGTCCTCCGAGGCCGATAGCCTGCGAAATGCCCTGTCCGTTCAGCGCAATTTGCGACGTCAGTTCCTGAATGCCGGTACCGGATGCGCCGGTCACGCCAATCACGCCTTGCGGCAACACATTGGCAAACGCCAGCGGTGCACCGGCAATAATGGCGGTGCCGCAATCCGGCCCCATCACCAGCAGCCCTTTCTCACAGGCTTTTTGTTTAAGCGCGATTTCGTCTTCCAGCGTGACGTTATCAGAGAAAATCATCACGTTGCGGCCACTGTCGAGCGCCTGATGCGCCAGCCCGGCGGCATACTCGCCCGCAATGGAAATCAGCATCAGATTAGCGTCAGGAAGGCGTTGTTCCGCGCTGGAAAAACGGCGCGCTACCGGCAGAGATCGCCCGCCGCGTTGCCCGGCTGACATGGCTTTTAAGGCGTCTTCAAGCTGTGCGGTAATCGCAGCAATAATGCCTGCTTCGCGACTTTCGCTACGCACCGCCACGCAGATATCATTCGGCGTCGCCTGTTCAAAACAGGCATGCCAGAAACCGGTGGCTTCTAATAACGCTTTATTGGCGGGTGTCCCCATCATCACCGATACATCGTCAACGTCCGGTGATTCACTGAGCTGGCGGGAAATAATCATCAGGCTGACGGAATCCTGAAAACTTCCTTTTTTAATACAGGCGTGGATCATCTGCTTCCCTTATATTTTCAGACGGTGAGACGCAGGCTACGCAGAAATAAAACCTCGCAAGGTGAACTGGCTCACACTTGATTTATTGTCAGATTTAATTAAATAACCACGCTGATTTACATGTGAAAAAATTAAATAATGAATAACTATTAAATAAAAAATTAATAAGAAAAAATGCGCATTAGCAAATTGATTTTCGCTATCCCTGATTAGTTATTCAGATCACATTCTCACGCGGGATATCCCGTATTTTCTTCGCTATTCAACGCCTCATTCGCTGCAAATAAGGAACGCCAGATGAAGGTCAGTCGCGAAGAATTACACCAGCTTATTGCCCGCAAACTCACCACCGCCGGTTTAACGCCGGAACATGCCGCCGTGGTGGCCGACGTGCTCTCTTATGCTGATGCCAGAGGCATCCATTCTCACGGCGCGGTGCGGGTTGAATATTATGCCGAACGTATTGCCAGAGGCGGCACCAACACCTCTCCGGCGTTGCAGTGGGAAGAAACCGGGCCATGCAGCGGCATTCTGCATGCCGATAACGGCCCCGGACACGTCGCAGCAAACCTGGCGATGGAACATGCCATCGACATGGCAAAAACCAAAGGCGTCGCCGTGGTGGGAATCCGACAGATGGGGCATTGCGGCGCGCTGTCTTATTTCGTTCACCGCGCGGCCAAAGCCGGTTTGATCGCGGTTTCCGTTTGCCAGTCTGACCCGATGGTGGTGCCGTTTGGTTCCGCCGACATCTATTACGGCACCAACCCGATTGCCTTTGCCGCACCCGGCGAAGGGGAGCAAATCATCACCTTTGACATGGCGACCACCGTGCAGGCGTGGGGGAAAATCCTTGATGCCCGGGCGCGCAATGAAAAAATCCCTGACACCTGGGCGGTAGATGGCGCAGGCAATCCCACCACCGATCCTTATGCCGTCGAAGCGCTTCTGCCGATGTCCGGCCCGAAAGGCTACGGTCTGATGATGATGGTCGATGTGTTGTCCGGTATTTTGCTCGGCCTGCCGTTCGGGCGCTCCGTCAGCTCGATGTATGAAGACCTCACCGCCGGTCGTGACCTCGGCCAGTTGCACATTGTGATTAATCCGGCGTTCTTTACCTCTTCTCAGATATTCAGAAAAAATATCAGCCAGATGCTGGCCGAATTAGTGGCACTTCGCCCGGCGCCGGGTTTTGAAAAAGTGCTGTATCCGGGTCAGAACCTGGATATTTATGAAGAGCATACGAAAGCCAATGGAATAGAACTGATAGATGATATTTATCGTTATTTAATTTCCGATGAGCTTTATACCCACACTTATCAAACACAATCTCCTTTCGCACATTAATTATTTATTTAAAGGTGAATATGCTATGTCGCCCTTTTATCAGCACGTAGAAAGTCAGCTCGACTGGTTATCGGTATTTGGCGCAGATCCGGCTGGCGGTATTTCCCGCCTGCTTTATTCCCCCGAATGGCTGGAAACGCAAAATCAGTTAAAACAGCGGATGACGCAGAATGGGTTTGCCACCCGTTTCGACGCCGTCGGCAATTTATATGGCCGCATCGAAGGCAGTGACCGCAAAGACGAGGTCATTCTCTCCGGCTCGCATATCGATACGGTGGTCAGCGGTGGCCATCTCGACGGACAGTTCGGTGTGCTCGCCGCCTTTATCGCCATGCGCTATCTGAAAGACACCTTTGGCACGCCGCGCCGCACGCTGGAAGTGGTGTCGCTGGCCGAAGAAGAAGGCAGCCGTTTTCCCTATGTTTTCTGGGGCAGTAAAAACATCGTCGGACAGGCCGATCCTGCCGATGTGCGCAACATCACCGATGCGCAGGGCGTGAAATTTACCGATGCGATGCAGCAATGCGGTTTCACGCTGCCCGGTTCTCCGTTGCCCGCCCGCCGCGACATCAAAGCCTTTGTCGAACTGCATATCGAGCAGGGCAGCGTGCTCGAACGCAATCAGCAGCAACTTGGCGTGGTGCATGCGATTGTCGGTCAGCGCCGCTATACCGTGACCCTGACCGGCACCGCCAATCACGCGGGCACTACGCCGATGAGTTACCGCAAAGATACCCTTCAGGCATTCAGTCAGATTTGCGTGACGGCTACCGAAAGCGCCGAAGCGCACGGCGATCCGCTGGTGCTGACCTTCGGCAAAGTGGTGCCGGTGCCGGGTACCGTTAATGTCGTGCCGGGTAAAACCGTGTTCAGCATTGATTGCCGCCACACCGATCAGCAGGCGCTGCTGGCGTTTACCACAGAACTGGACGCCACCATGCGGCGGATTTGCCAGGAACGCGGCATCGGCATCGACATTGATTTATGGATGGATGAAGCGCCGGTGCCCATGGACAAACAACTGGTGGCGCAACTCGACGCCCTGTGCCGTGAACAAAACAGCCGTTACCGCGTGATGCACAGCGGCGCCGGGCACGACGCGCAGATTTTCGCCGCCTGCGTACCGACCTGCCTGCTGTTCGTTCCCAGCATTGCGGGTATCAGCCACAACCCGGCAGAAAACACCGCTGTTGCCGATCTGGCCGCGGGCGTGGAAATGCTGGCGAAAATGCTGCATCAACTGGCTTATTAATCTGTCTTAAAGGGAGTTTACAATGGGTTATATCAACCAAAACACAGGCTATATCAATGATTTACTTTCTAACCGTTCCATCATCAAACGCGGGAATTATGCGCTGATTGAACCCGACGGTCTGGTCAAAAATACCCTGCCCGGTTTTGAGCGCTGTGAAATCACCATTCTGGCGACGCCGAAACTGGGCGCGACCTTTGTGGATTATCTGGTCAACATGCTGGAAGGGGGGAAAAACCTGGCGGGCTTCGGCGGCGACGCGCATATCGAAACCTTCGTCTACGTGATCGACGGTAACATCACTGCGAATGCCGAAGGTCAGGATTACCGGCTGGAAAGCGGTGGATATCTTTACTGCCCGCCGGGCGTGAGCATGACGCTGGTGAATGCCAACGGCGGCCAGAACAGCCGCTTATTCCTCTATAAAAAACGCTATACGCCAGTCAGTGGTTTCCAGCCGCATGTGGTGAGCAACAACGTGCATCAGCTGGAAAAAATCCACTACGAAGGCATGTCGGATGTGATTGTGCAGGATTTACTCCCTGCGGTTCTGGGGTTCGATATGAACATTCATATTCTGACGTTTGCGCCAGGTGCCTGCCACGGCTATGTGGAGACGCACGTGCAGGAGCACGGCGCGCTGATCCTCAGCGGTGAAGGCATGTATAACCTGGATAACCACTGGATCCCGGTGAAGAAAAACGACTATATCTTTATGGGTGCGTACTGCCCGCAGGCCTGTTATGCCGTGGGGCGCGATGAGCCGCTGAGCTATATCTATTCGAAAGACTGTAACCGCGACGTCGAACTTTAACGGTTCGTGAATGTAATAAGAAAACCGCCATCGCTGGCGGTTTTTGTGTTTTGAGAAACCGATAACGTCAGGAAGAGGCCTTCATGCCCAGCCGGTAAACTCGGGCAAGATTTTGCGCAGCATAACGCAGGTTTTCCTCCCCCTGCTCCAGCACCGTTTCCAGTGGCGCGAGGCGTGGGAGAATACTGAATACGGCTTCCAGCCCGTGCTGATGCACGACTTCCACTCCTTCGCCCAGAATGCCCGCCAGCCCGATCACCGGCACATGGTAGCGTTGTGCCAGCCGCGCCACACCGACCGGTGCTTTGCCGTTAATGGTCTGCTGATCCAGCCGCCCTTCGCCGGTGATCACCAGCGTAGCACCTTGCATCGCCTCATCCAGCCCGATGGCATCCATAATAATGTCGATACCGGAACGCATGTTGCCACGCAGGAACAACCGAGCCGCCACACCCATTCCGCCCGCTGCGCCACCGCCTGGCCACTCAAGCACGTTAACCCCGAGATGGCGGAAAATAACCGCCGCCAGATGGGCCAGCGCCGCGTCCAGAACCTGAACATCTTGCACCGATGCGCCTTTTTGCGGGCCGAATACTGCCGCCGCACCGCACGGACCGGTCAGCGGATTTTCCACATCGCACGCCACTTCAATCCGGCACTGCGCTAAACGCGGATCCAACTGACTCAGATCAATAGCCGCCAGTTGCGCCAGCGCGGCGCCGCCCCACGGCAGATCAATGCCCTGCGCATCGGTAAAACGGCCGCCGAGCGCCTGTACCATGCCAATGCCGCCATCAACGGTCGCGCTGCCACCAATGCCTAAAATGATATGGCGGATACCGCCGTCCAGTGCATGACGGATTAACTCACCGGTGCCGAAACTGGTGGCCGCGAGCGGGTCACGCTGTCCGGCGGGCACCAGCATCAGACCGCTGGCGGCGGCCATTTCAATCACCGCACAATCACCTTTGCCGTTCACGCCGTAAAAACCACGCACGCGATGTCCCTGCGGGTCTGTCACTTCAATATCAATGCGATGCCCGCCGGTCGCGGCAATCAGCGCATCCACCGTGCCTTCGCCGCCGTCAGCAACCGGCAGACGGACAGCCTCGAGTTCCGGGAACACAGCGCGAAACCCGTCTTCAATCGCCATCGCCGCACATTCCGCACTTAAACTTTCCTTGAATGAATCGGGCGCAATAATAATTTTCATCTTCAATCCTTCGGTAATGGGGACTCAGTGAACCCGGTCCCAGGGCAATAAATTTTCCAGCACAATCGCCAGCATCACGCCGGTCAGCAAACCATTACTCAGCAGCGGACGCAGCCACAGCGGCACCTGCTGCACATATCCGGCAGGCAGCCCCATCAGGAAAATCCCGGCAAACAGCGGGATCGCCAGACGGTAAACATTGCGGCTGCTGAGCCTGATGTGGGGCAGAAATGACAGCGACGAACTGAGCAGAGGCAGATAAGACACCAGCAACACGGCGCTGCTGATGCTCAACGGGATGCGGGCGAAAAACGCCGTCAGCGGCGTAAACAGACCAATGGCAACCACCACCAGCGCGCCGAGAATAAACGGTGCTTTGCGGTTGTCATTGGTTTGCGTCAGCAGGCCAATCGATGAGACAAACGGCGAAAAAGGCACGATGCCCAGAACAGCCGATCCCAGGGTAAACAGACCGGAAACCACAAAACTGCGGCGATATTGCGGGGTCTGCTGCGGGTAAAAAATCTGGGTGCCGCGCAGCGCGCCAAAAGTATTCGAAATATTCAGCAGCCCGGTCATTGTGGCGGTCAGGATAATGCCACCGCGTAATTCCTGCGGCGCGCCCAGCGGAAACCACTGCCAGTCTGTGCCGGTGCCCGGGCTGACGGCCTGCGGGAAAATGATCCGATATGCCGCCCAACCGAGCAACGTACCAGCCAGCAGGCCATATTTATTCCACGGTGACGGCAGCCAGACCACAATACCGACCACCAGCGCCGCCACGGCGAGCGCCAGCAGGAACGCCGGAAAATCAATAGCCACCGGCCCCTGCGGCACGCCAAAAGGGAGTCCCAGCATGCCTTTAATAAACAGCGACAGCAGTTGGGCACCGAGTAAAAACATAAACACCATCATCACCGCCGGACGAAACAACACGGCGATACGATGACCAAGCCCGCTCAGGCCAATCAGCACGGTGATCACGCCGGAAAGTGCGATACCCACAGCCAGACTGCCGCCGATCACCGGCAGCGGCGTCCCTTGCGCGGCTTCCGCCAGCGTCACGGTGAGGATCACGCCCCACCACAATCCGGTCGGCCCTTCCATAATGGCGCGGCCGTGGCCGAGCGCCGCCTGCGCCAGGCACGCCAGCCCGGTGGCGATAAAAGAGTATTGCATCAGGCACAGCGTGGTCGCATCGGAAAGCTGAAACGCAGACTGTAATGTCGGCGGGATAACCACCGTGTTGCAGAAAATGAAGAAGAACCACTGGATACCCGGCAGGATTTGCGCTCTGGGAAATAACATCATGACAATCTGGCTGACCTCAAAAAGAAAAAGCCCGCCGTTTACACAGCGGGCAGATGCAGAGATTACTGCTGGTGTTTCAGTACGAATTTACCGATGCACTTATCCTGGAAACCATCTTTGATGTCATAGATGGTTTCGCCGCGCAGAATAGTTTTCACGACCTGCGCATTGATGGTGCGGCCAACATACGGACTGACTTTATGGCGATATTCCAGATCTGACGCTTTCAGCACATAGCTGCTGTTCGGTTTGATGAACACGAAATCGGCATCTTTGCCGATGGAGATACGGCCTTTATGCTTCAGCCCGAAGATATCCGCCGCGTTGGAAGACATCAGCTTTGAGAACATCGGCAACGACATACCGCGTTTCTGCACGGCTTCGTCGAACATCACATCGACGCAGTTTTGCAGTCCGGCGATACCGCCCCACGCCTGCATGACGTTGCCGGCTTTCATATCCGGCGGGCACGGTGAATGGTCGGAGACCAGGCAGTCAAAGTCACCTTTCAGCAGGTGTTCCCACATGCCGTCCTGATTTTTCTTGTCGCGGATAGGTGGCGAACATTTTGCCAGCGAGCCGATCTCTTCAAACTGTGCGGTATCCAGTACGAAGTAATGCGGGCACGATTCACAGGTCACGCGCTGGCCTTCGTGACGTGCGCGCAGCACTTCCGCCAGACCTTCCGGGCTGGAGATATGGCAGACGTGCAAACGGCAGTCCGCTACTTTCGCCAGATACAACACGCGGCGAATGGCTTCCACTTCAGTGAAGACCGGGCGTGAGGCAACATAATCATGTGCCGTCACCCGTCCGGCGTCTTTGGCTTCGCGGCCCAGTTCGTCGCAGATCAGCGCGTTTTCCGCATGAACCGCCACTAACTGATCGCGTTTTGCCAGAATTTGCAGGCCTTTGAAATATTCCCAGTCATTCACGTCACGGAAATCGTTACTGACGCTGCGGTCGCCGCAGGTAGCGACGAAACATTTGTAGGCCACCACGCCTTCTTCATCCAGCTCATGCAAACGGTCAAGGTTGTAAGACACCAGCCCGCCAAACTGCGCGGCATCGATGGTCAGCTTGCCTTCGGCAGCATCGAATTTCATGTGCAGGGACGCGCGATCCACCGTGGCCGGTAACTGGTTAAGCGGCATTTCGATCATGGTGGTGATCCCGCCTTTGGCCGCCGCCCGGGTACCGGTGGCGTAGCCTTCCCAGTGACTGCGGCCCGGTTCTGAAATGTGCGTATGGGCATCCACCATTCCCGGCGCAACGATCAACCCTTCCGCGCTGAGTATTTTTTCTGCACCAGTCAGGTCATCGCCGATGGCGACAATTTTGCCATTCTTCACCGCGATATCCGTAATCACGGCTTCACTTTCCAGAACAACAGTGCCTTTTTTAATGATCAGATCATATGACATGGTTATATTTCCTTATGAAAGTACAGAGATAAGATTTTATTATTGGATTTATTATTCGTTTATTTCATGCCGGTTTACCGGCTCACACATTTTGCGGCTGAAGTGACGGTTCCCTTTTCATAAAAACGGAATACAAAACGAAAGCCACAATGACGCCCACAAACCAGGAAACCCGCGATAAAGGTTCCAGTACAGGAATAAACTTTCCGCCCAGTGAAAGGACGACGGCAATTAATGTCACTGCGAATGCCACGGTATTAAATCCGCGATCGTAATAGTGATAATTCCCCGGTGCGGTATACAGCGTATCCAGATCCAGCTCACTGCGTACCACAATAAAATAGTGCGCCATCATCACGCCAATGACCGGCCCTAACATCCCGCCGATAATATCGAGGAACAGATAAATACTTTCCTGATTCTCCATCAGTTTCCACGGGCAAATCACCACGCTTATCAGGCTGGCAATCAGCACACCTTTTTTATAGGTCAGCTTTTTCGGTGCGATAGCGGCAATCTGGAAACCGGCGGGGATAATGTTACCGGTGGCGTTGGTCGAAATGGTGGTCATCAGGATCACTAACACAGCAAACACCGAGGCGAACAGGCTGTCCCATTTCTGTACGATATCCAGCACGTTCCAGGTATCAACGCCGTAGTGAATGCTTGCCCCAGCCAGAATACAGACGCTGGCAACGGCAAACAGCACGTACGCCACGATAAGACCCAGCGTTTGTCCCCACGCCTGCTGTTTAAAGCTGCTGGCATTCTGGGTAAAGTCCGAAGCACTCACCGCCGGTGCCGCCCACACCGCGACCACGGCATTGATCACCACCAGAAACAGGAACAGCGGATTACCCGATTGCTCGGCATTGGCGGGCACATAGTTAAGGATATTTTCCAGCCCGGCCAGCGAGATAGCCCAGACCGCCATGCCGCCGAAAACAACATAAATGCACGGATTAAGGATGGCGGTGAATTTATTCAGCACCCCGCCGCCGCCAAAACCGATCATCACGTTGATTGCCCAGAAAATCATAAAGGCGATCAGCCCCGGCATGGAAATACCCAGCAGATTGAAATCACCGCCGAGGGTCAGGAACTCCGGCCAGATTTTGCCAATCAGGATCAGGAAGGCCAGTGAACCGGCATAGCATTGCAAACCGAACCACATAATCGCCGCGATACAGCCTCTGAGAATGCCGGGAAATAATGCGCCGCGGATACCGTAAGAACCGCGCAGGATCATCGCAAAAGGTACGCCGTATTTCGAACCTGCCGCCCCGTTTAATACCATCACCGCCGCAATAAACAGCGCGCTGATAATAATCGCCATCATCACGCTAAACGTAGACAACCCGAGAATAAGAAATCCGCCGACTGCAATATAATTCGGCACGTTGTGTACCGAACCCATCCACAGCGTAAAATAATTAAATCCTTTCCAGTTTCTTTTTTCTTTTAATTTTGGCAGAAGATCGTTGCTGTATCCTCTTTCACGATAACGTTCTTGCTGAGTGCATTCTGATTCATTCATCCTTAATTCCTCATAATACGTTAGGGACGTGCTTGTGGATTAAAAAAGGCTGACATTGATGCCAGCCTTACTTAATTAACCGATTTTGTGATTCGACATCATTTCCAGCGACTGAATTAATGACGAATGATCTAACTGCGATCCGCCGTTTGCTGCACAGACATTGAATAACTCCTGACAGGTCGCCGTATTAGGCAGGCTGATTGATAAGGCTTTGGCACTTTGCAGCGCCAGGTTGAGATCTTTCTGGTGCAGCGCGACTTTAAAGCCCGGCGCAAAAGTACGCTTGATCATGCGCTCACCGTGCACTTCCAGAATGCGCGATGAGGCGAATCCGCCCATCAAAGCCTGACGAACACGGGCAGGATCGGCACCGGCGCGGGAAGCAAACAGCAGCGCTTCCGAGACAGCTTCAATATTCAGCGCCACAATGATCTGGTTCGCCACTTTGCAGGTTTGCCCGGCTCCGCAATCGCCCACCAGCGTGATGTTTTTACCCATCAGCTCAAACAGCGGTTTGATATCGTTGAATACGGATTCCTTACCGCCCACCATGATGGTCAGCGTGCCCTGCTGCGCGCCAATTTCACCGCCGGAAACCGGCGCATCCAGATATTCCCCCCCCAGTTGCTGCACACGCTGCGCAAACGTTTTGGTTTCAATCGGTGAGATGGAACTCATATCGACAATGGTTTTGCCTTTCAGCGGCACGCTGGCGCAGCCATTGTCACCAAACAGCACCGTTGCCACGTCTGGCGTATCCGGCACCATGATAATAATGACGTCGGCGTGAACGGTGACTTCTGCCGGTGTCGCACAGGCTTTGGCACCGGCATCGGTCAGTGAAGCAGGCACGTTGCCGAGTGTGGAGAAATGCAGACTGTGCCCGGCATCCACCAGATGTTGCGCCATCGGTGCGCCCATAATTCCTAAGCCGATAAATCCAATTTTCATGCTAATTCCCTTTCAATGTGACTGAAATTTGGCGTACAGAAATCCCTCACCGCGAGGGTGAATAATGTCTGTTTCTCGCGTTTTATAACGATTAGCGGTAGGCGTTAAGCCAGCCTAATCCTTCTTCCGTGCGCGCCCGTGGCTTATATTCACAACCGACCCAGCCGTCGTAATCCGAGTTTTTAATCAGGTTGAAAATAAAGTCGTAATTAATTTCACCGGTACCCGGTTCATTACGGTTCGGGTTATCCGCCACCTGCAAATGACCGATTTTGTCCGCATGGCGGATCAGGGTATTCGCCAGTTCCCCTTCCATCCGCTGCATATGGTAAATGTCGTACTGGATAAACAGGTTGTCACAGCCGACGCGTTCAATAAGATCCAGCGCCTGTTGCGTACCGGTCAGATAAAATCCCGGCATATCAAAGTGATTGATCGGCTCAATCAGCAGCATCAGCCCCTCTTTCGCCAGCGCCTGTGCGGCATAGCGCAGATTTTCCACCACCAAAGGCGTCACGCTGACGGCATCAGAACCCGCCGGAGTTTTGCCAATCAGACAGTTAATTTTGCGGTTGCCGAGTGCTTTGGCGTAAGCGATGGCCTGTGCTACGCCTTCGCGAAACTCCGCTTCACGCCCCGGCAGGCAGGCAATACCGCGCTCGCCCGCCGCCCAGTCGCCCGCGGGCAGATTGTGCAGCGTATGTTGCAGCTTATTTTGCGTCAGCAACGCCTTCAGGGTGTCAGCCGGATAGTCGTAAGGGAACATAAACTCCACCGCCGTAAACCCGCTGTCCGCCGCCGCTTTAAAGCGCTGAAGGAAATCTACCTCCAGAAACAGCATGGATAAATTCGCAGAGAACTTGAGCATTTTCAGCCTCCTGGCTTATTCATATTTCATGAAGCTGACGTGCGTCGGTGCGTCATCCGCATTATCGGCAACCGGCTCAAACTCATTCACGCTGTCAATTTCGCCGCCCATGGAAATATTGGTGACGCGTTCCAGCATGATTTCCACCACCACCGGCACCTGATGTTTTTTCATCAGACGTTTAGCTTCTGTAAACGCCGGGGCGATATCTTCCGGCTTGAAGACGCGTATCGCTTTACATCCCAACCCTTCCACCACTTTCACGTGATCGACGCCGTAACCTTTCACGTCTTCAGAGTTGATATTTTCGAACGCCAGTTGTACGCAGTAATCCATATCAAAGGCGCGCTGCGACTGGCGGATCAGGCCGAGATAAGCGTTGTTCACCAGGACGTGGATGTAAGGAATGTTGAATTGCGCACCGACCGCCAGCTCTTCGATCATGAACTGGAAATCGTAATCGCCTGAAATCCCGACCACCTGACGTTCCGGCGCAGCAATGCAGACGCCGAGTGCCGCAGGAATGGTCCAGCCCAGCGGGCCCGCCTGGCCGCAGTTGATCCAGTGGCGCGGCTCAAACACGTGCAGCATCTGCGCCGCCGCAATTTGCGACAGGCCGATGGTGGTCACGTAATTCACGTTGCGGCCAAAGGCTTTGCTCATTTCTTCATAGACGCGTTGCGGTTTGACCGGCACATCGTTGAAGTGGGTTTTGCGCAGCATGGTGCGTTTGCGTTCTTCACATTCCTGGATCCAGCTTTCGCGACATGGCAGTTTGCCGGCTTTTCTCTGCTCTTCTGCTACTTCGATCAGCAGTTTCAGGGCTTCACCGGCGTCAGACACAATGCCTAAATCAGGACAAAGTACGCGGCCGATTTGTGTCGGTTCGATATCAACGTGGATGATTTTGCGGCCTGCGGTGTATTTCTCTACCGAGCCGGTATGACGGTTGGCAAAACGGTTACCGATGCCAAATACCAGATCCGACGCCAGCAGTGAGGCGTTACCGTAGCGGTGCGCGGTCTGCAATCCGACCATGCCAGCCATCAGGCGGTGATCGTCCGGGATCACGCCCCAGCCCATCAGCGTCGGGATCACCGGCACTTGGGTTATTTCAGCAAAGCGCTGCAACAGCGCGGCGGCATCAGCGTTAATCACACCGCCACCGGCCACAATCAGCGGACGCTCACAGGCGTTGAGCATTTCCATCGCTTTGACGGCCTGAGCGACGGTGGCGGCAGGCTTGTAAGCGGGCAGCGATTCATAAGTTTCCGGATCGAATTCGATTTCGGCGGTCTGCACGTCATACGGCAGATCGACCAGTACCGGACCGGGGCGACCGGAACGCATCAGATGGAACGCCTGTTGCAGGACACGCGGCACCAGCGCAGGTTCCAGCACGGTCACCGCCATTTTGCTCACTGGCCCGGCAATCGCCTGAATATCCACCGCCTGAAAATCCTCTTTATGCAGACGGGCGCGCGGTGCCTGACCGGTAATGCACAGGATCGGAATGGAATCCGCCGAGGCGGAATACAGCGCGGTGATCATGTCGGTACCCGCCGGGCCAGACGTCCCCAGGCAAACGCCGATGTTCCCGGCTTTCGCACGGGTATAACCTTCGGCCATATGCGATGCACCTTCCACATGACGGGCTAACACATGACGGATTTTTCCATGCAGGCGCATGGCGTTATAAAACGGGTTAATCGCTGCGCCCGGTACACCAAACGCGGTGGTGATCCCTTCTTTTTCCAACACATACATTGCTGCCTGTGCAGCTGTCATACGAGCCATAGCTAAATCCTCAGGTAATTCCGCTTTGCATAAAATAACGGAAAAAGTTTCCAACTTTAATTTGACTGAAAAAAATCCCGCTCACGACAGAGCGGGGATCGCAGGACGAACCGGTTAGTGGCGCTGACCCAGGGCCAGACTGATGTCACGCGCGGTATCCCGCACCAGTTCGCCTAAATCGGTAAAACGCTCCGTCGTTAAGCGGGAGCTGGGGCCGGAGATCGAAATCGCCGCCACCGCATTGTTATTGCTGTCAAAAATCGCCGAGGCCAGACAGTTCAGCCCTGTCACATGCTCTTCGCTGTCCTGTGCAAACCCCTGCTGACGCGCGTGTTGCAGATCCTTTTTCAACGCATTCAGATTATCCAGCGTGTGCGTCGTAAAGTTCTTCAACCCCGCCTGCATCATCAGGCTCATCAGCGCCTCGTCATCCAGCGAATACAGCAACGCTTTCCCGGCACCGGAGGCATGCAGTGGCAGACGGCTGCCAAGCGGCGCGCACATCCGCACCATCGACTGGCATTCCCGCTGGCCGATCAGTACCGCTTCGAAACCGTTGCGGATCGCCAGATTGGCCGTTTCGCCCGACAACAACATCAGGCGCTGCATATAAGGCGCGGCGACTGACAATACATCCCGGTTATGGATATAAGACGATCCGACCGTAAACGCCTGTAAGCCAATGTGCCACCAGCTCAGTTGCGCATCCTGATAAACAAAATCGGCCTCTTCCAGCACTTTCAGCAGTCGAAAGGTGGTGGAAAGGGGCAGCGACAAATTCTCTGCAATGTTGCTGACAGAAGAACTGCCGCCGGACTGCGCCAGATAATTCAACACCGCAATGCCGCGTTCTAAGGCCTGAGCGCCCTTTTGCGAACCAGAACCAGGCTGGCTAGGACGCCCCCGTTTTTTTACTTCGGCCATCTCACATTTCTCCAGCATCAGGCGCTGAGCGCCCGCGTTTCGCTTGTTTTCAGATGCTTGTATCTTATGCAAGATGCTTTATAGCGTCACGACTTTAATCCCGCCGCAACGGGTAAAATAAGCTGATAGCCCTGAGGTAACTGACTGATATCACAGTTGTCTGCGCCGCCACGATCGACGGTGAGAAAATTCGTCACCGTCTCAAACGCAAACAGCGGATGGTGCCAGACATTCCGGTGATAATTCACGCCCTGCAGGCCGTTGGTGATAAAGGCTTTCAGCGTGGAGATGTCCGGCGTCTCGCCCCCTGCCGCAACAATCACGATAAAGCGCTCGCCCTGCATCGGCACAAACGCCTGTGAACCGAGCGGGTGTTTTTCGAGTTGCGTCACCACAATGGGCAACGGTGCTGGCTGGGCGCGGTTGATGCTCACCAGCGGGCGATCCTGCCCGAGGATCTCCACGTTGGTCAGATCGTGGTACCGCTCAACCTTGCCGTCGTTGATATGAAAAAAATCGCGACCTGTCGTCTCAATCACATCGCCGTAAGCCGCGAAGGCCGCCTGGGTCAGCGGGTAAACCGGAAGTTCCATGGCATTCATCCCTGCATTTAAAATAAAACCGGTGAGATAAGCCCGCCAGATTGGCGGATTTATCCTCAATGCAATTACTGTAGAAACTTTTTCCAACTTGCTCAATCGAAATATGGAAAAAGATTCCATAAAATTGATGAAGTCCACAATTCTCATCAGGTTAAATCTATAAAATCTTTTTCATTCAATGCATTAACATTACTTCAGGTGACCTATGCTGGATGAGGAGTCGATTAAAACCTTTATGCACGTCGCACAAACAGGCAGCTTTTCCCGCGCGGCAGAGATGCTGCATAAAACGCCTGCGACCATCAGCTATCGAATTAAGATGCTGGAAGACAGTGCCGGGACGTTATTGCTCAACCGCACGACCCGCACGGTGTCGCTGACGCCCGCCGGACAGCATCTGCTTGAACGATGTCGCCAGTGGCTAACCTGGCTGGAGGGTGTACCGGCAGAACTGCAGCAGATTAACGACGGCATTGAGCGCCAGCTGAATGTGGTGGTGAACAATCTGATGTACTGCCCTGAAACTCTGGCGGCGTTATTAAGCTGTCTGACGCAGCGCTACCCGTTCACGCAGTTCACTTTCACACGGCAGATTTACATGGGGGTATGGGATACGCTGCTGTACGAAGATTTTCAGCTGGCGATTGGCGTCACCGGCACCGAATCTCTTTCTAACGCCGTGAATCTGCTGCCGCTGGGTGAAGTGGACTGGGTTTTTGTTCATGCGCCCTTTCATCCGCTGCAGCACATCACTGGCATGCTGGAAGAAGCGGTGTTGCGTCAGTACATTGCCATCAATGTGGAAGACACCTCGCGCCATCTGAACAAGCGGGTAGCCTGGTTGCTGACCGGGCAACGGCAGATCATCGTGGCAGATGTGGCGACTAAACTGGCCTGTCACCTGAAGGGAATGGGTATCGGTTTTCTGCCGCGCCATCTGTGCCAGCCATATCTCGACAGCGGCGAGCTGATCGCCCGGCAAATCCGCTATCCGCGCGCCCCTTCCCCGCTCAGTCTGGCGTGGAAAAAGGAGTACACAGGCAAGGCGCTGCATGACATTGTTTCTCTGTTCCACCAGAAAGACCCGCTGATCCAACCGTTGCTGGCGGGTTTAGAATAGTGATGCCCTCTTTGGCTTCGCGAATAAATATGGTAACAATAGGCTTAATTATGCGCAGCCTTGACGCCAGATCTTCGACCACAGAAAAGACCGCGTCTCGCCTGCCTGCATCACCTTTATGGAGAACAGCGCATTATGTCAGCCAAACATCCTGTTATTGCCGTGACCGGTTCGAGCGGTGCAGGCACCACGACCACCAGCGTGGCATTTCGTAAAATATTTCAGCAGCTTAGTTTGCGTGCGGCGGAACTGGAAGGCGACAGTTTTCATCATTTCACCCGTCCTGAAATGGATGCGGCAATACGCAAGGCGCGCGATCTGGGACGTCATATCAGCTACTTCGGGCCGGAAGCCAATGACTTTGGTTTGCTGGAAAAAAGCTTTATCGAATACGGTAAAACAGGCACTGGCCGTTCACGTAAGTATCTGCATACTTATGACGAAGCCGTTCCCTACAATCAGGTGCCGGGTACCTTTACGCCGTGGCAGGCGTTGCCGGAACCGACGGATATTTTGTTTTACGAAGGGTTACACGGTGGTGTGGTGGCGGACAAAATTGACGTTGCCGCGCAGGTCGACCTGCTGGTCGGCGTAGTGCCTATCGTCAACCTCGAATGGATCCAGAAACTGGTGCGCGATACCGGCGAGCGCGGGCATTCCCGTGAAGCGGTGATGGATTCCGTCGTGCGTTCGATGGATGACTATATCAATTACATTACGCCGCAGTTTTCCCGCACACACATCAATTTCCAGCGGGTACCCACCATCGACACCTCGAACCCGTTTGCCGCCAAAGCCATTCCGTCACTGGATGAAAGCTTTGTGGTGATTCATTTTCAGGGACTGGATGACATCGATTTCCCGTATCTGCTGGCCATGCTGCAAGGGTCGTTTATCTCGCACATCAAAACACTGGTGGTGCCGGGCGGCAAAATGGGGCTGGCGATGGAGCTGATCATGGCGCCGCTGGTGCAGCGCCTGATGGAAGGCAAGAAGATCGAGTAAACTTTATTCGGCTGCAATCACTTCAAAGCTGTGGGTGATTGTGGCCGCTTTCCCCAGCATCAGAGACACAGAACAGTATTTTTCGGCAGACAGGCTGACTGCGCGTTCAACAATCTTATCGGTCAGATCCTTACCGGTGACGATAAAATGCAGATTGATGTGAGTGAACAGACGCGGCGCTTCTTCGCGGCGTTGTGAGGTCAGCTTCACTTCACAATCACGCACGTCATTACGACCTTTTTGCAAAATTGACACCACGTCGATTGCACTACACCCCCCTGCGGACATCAGTAACATTTCCATCGGGCTTGGGGCTTTATCACCCGCGTTTCCATCCATTGAAATCTGATGACCCGATGCAGACTCACCTAAAAATGTCAGTCCTTCAACCCATTTGACACGTGCATGCATGAACTATTCTCCCGGTGAATAAACTTGTCGAAATCTGCTCTCAGAGTACCCTTTCACCTAAAATCTGGCAACGTAACCCGATCGCCATCATGCTGAAGCGAGACAACAGAAGACAGCATCTCAAACCTGTGCTACAAACAAAGCCGAAACATACTTTCCAGTAAATTGCGGTGACGGTTTTTGCGGTTTAAGTACAGAACCCACGGTGATGACAGCAATAAACAGGCTGTTGCACTCCGACATCCGCTTGCAGCATTTCTGGAGAGTTATATGCTGAAAGGGCGCTTTGGATTTGAAGTGCCGTACAGGGAACTCTGAGCCCTGTGATTTTGGGCAGCGATAACAACAGAGGATAATAGCAAATGGTTCTCGGCAAGCCACAAACAGACCCGACTCTTGAATGGTTCCTGTCTCACTGTCATATACATAAGTATCCTTCTAAAAGTACGCTGATTCACCAGGGTGAAAAAGCCGAAACGCTTTACTACATCGTGAAAGGGTCAGTTGCTGTCCTGATTAAAGATGAAGAAGGCAAGGAAATGATACTGTCCTACCTTAACCAAGGTGACTTCATCGGTGAGCTGGGACTCTTCGAAGAAGGTCAGGAACGCAGTGCCTGGGTACGTGCTAAAACTGCCTGTGAAGTGGCTGAAATTTCATATAAAAAATTCCGCCAGCTGATTCAGGTTAACCCGGATATTCTGATGCGTCTCTCCGCGCAGATGGCCAACCGTCTGCAAGTGACGTCAGAGAAAGTCGGCAACCTTGCCTTCCTTGACGTTACCGGTCGTATCGCTCAAACCTTGCTCAATCTGGCTAAACAGCCTGATGCAATGACCCATCCGGACGGGATGCAAATCAAGATTACCCGCCAGGAAATTGGCCAAATCGTCGGTTGTTCACGTGAAACAGTCGGACGCATTCTCAAAATGCTGGAAGATCAAAGCCTGATCTCCGCACACGGTAAAACGATTGTCGTTTACGGCACACGTTAATCCCTCAAAAATTGGCGCGGCAAAACACTGTCGCGCCTTTTTTATGGGCTAAGCTTTACCCATGACGCTATGGCGAAGACTGTTTTACCATCCTGAAGTGAACTACGCGCTGCGCCAGACGCTGGTGTTGTGCTTGCCTGTTGGCATTTGCTGGCTGTTTGGCAATTTGCAAATGGGCCTGCTGTTTTCCCTCTGCCCGGCCTGTTGTAACATCGCCGGTCTGGATACCCCGCATAAACGCTTTTTCAAACGCCTGCTCGTCGGCGGTTCACTCTTTGCCGTGAGCAGCCTTCTGCTGCAACTGATGCTCGAAAGCTGGCATATACCGCTGCCGCTGATCATGCTGTCGCTGGCGTTACTGCTGGGCGTCACCGGTGAAATCAGCCCGCTGCATGCGCGCCTGCTGCCCGGTGCGCTGGTGGCGACTATCTTCACGCTGAGTATGGTGGGCGTGCGCCCGATGTGGCAGGCCCCGGTGTTGTTCGCCGCTGGCACAGCCTGGTACGGATTGTTTAACTGGGCGTGGTTTCGTATTTCGGAAGAACAGCCGATGCGCGAAACGCTCAGCCAGCTCTATCTGCAACTCGCGGATTATTTCGAAGCCAAGTACAGCCTGCTGACGCAACATACCGATCCCGAAACTGCGTTACCCCCACTGCTAACCCGCCAGCAGCAGGTTATCGACCTGATTGCCCTGCTTTATCAGCAATTACACATGTTGCCCCAGCACGGACATCATCATCACCATAAGCGGCTATTTCAGCGTTTTCAGGTGGCGCTCGATTTGCAGGAGCACATTACAGTGAGCCTGCATCAGCCGGAAGAAGTGCAGAAACTGGTGGAGGAAAGCCATGCCGAAGCGGTTATCCGCCGAAATGCGCAGGTGATTTCCACCCGTCTTCGGGTGATTGCCGACGATATTCTTTATCATCGTTTATCCGGGCGCTTTACGATGGCCAATGAGCTGACCGCGCTGGAGAAAATCGCCGCGCGCAACCCGGACAATCCGGTAGGTCAGTTTTGTTATTACCATTTCAGCCGCATTGCCCGTCTGTTACGCACACAGCGGCCGTTGTACAAACGTGACCTGATGAACACCCAGCCGCGTTTGCCCTTCTGGCCCGCGCTGAAAAGCTATCTTTCCTTCAAATCCGTGGCACTGCGTAATGCCGCACGTTTGGGCATTATTCTGGCGATTGGCAGCAGTCTGGGTCTGTTCTTCAATTTGCCCAAACCCTACTGGATCTTGCTGACTATCATGTTGGTCAGCCAGAACGGTTATAACGCCACGCGGGTGAGGATCCAGCACCGTGCACTCGGTACGCTGGCCGGATTGCTGATTGCCTCAGGCTTGCTCAAACTGGAACTGCCGGAAGGCACCACGCTGCTGTGCATGCTGCTGATCACCCTGTTGTCCTATACCGTTCTGCGCAAAAACTACGGACTGGCGATGGTCGGCATGACGGTGACTGCAGTGTATACCCTGCAATTGCTGGCGATGAACGGCGTGCATTTTCTGGTACCACGACTGGTCGATACCCTGATCGGCTGCGCGCTGGCCTTTGGTGGCACTATCTGGTTGTGGCCGCAATGGCAAAGCGGTTTGCTGCGCCAGAATGCACACCAGGCGCTGGAAATCTATCAGGACGCTATCCGCCTGCTGCTCGAGGAAAGCCCCGACACCGCCAAACTGGCGTACACCCGTATGCAGGTCAATCAGGCGCACAATAAGCTGTTCACTTCGCTAAATCAGGCGATGCAGGAGCCGGGTTTTAACTCACATTATCTGGCGGATATGCGTTTGTGGGTGACGCACAGTCAGTTTGTGGTTGAGCATATCAACGCGATGACGATCCTCGCCCGCGAGCATTACATGCTGCCGGAAAAACTGGCGACGGAGTATTTACAGACCTGCGAAATCGCGCTGCAAAGCTGTCAGCAACGACTGCTCTACGACGGGCCGGGCAGCGAGAACAACCTGTTTAATGCGCCGGAACTTCACCCGGATATGCCACTGACCGAAATGGAACGCCATCTGCGGCGCGTAATTTCACATCTCAGCGTGATGCATACCATCTCGTCACTGGCGTGGAAGCAGAGGCCGCATCATGGGATCTGGCTGACGCGGCGGGCGTGAAGGGGGAGACCCCTTTCAAATCCCCTTTTTACTGGCTTGCAGTCAGACTGCTTTTTAAAGCTAATCGGAGAATATTTCGGTTTCTCAAGTGCGGGGACCGCGCACTGACGGCTTAAAATGGATTGAGAAAGTTTCGGTTTCTCAATTGCCGAGCTCGCTTAACTCACCGCGCCGAAACCGACCAAAGGAGGAAAGTGCTTTTCCTCCTTTGGATTCCTCCTCGCTTTTTCAACACGCGCTCCGCTTGCTGGCTATGTTTCAGCAACCGCGGTGACAGGCTTGAAATCTTGCCGCGTTGCGGTTCCCTCTCTCGGTCCTGAAGCCCTGGGTCTTCAGGCCGCTCCGTTCGGCAAGATTTCTGAATCGCCCGCAGGATCTCAAATTCAACGGCAGATTGTCTTTTATCTTTTAAATAAGTTGATTGGCGTGCTCAAAATTCAGCTGAACGGAGCGGCTTCGAGACCTTTGGCTCGAAGACCGAGAGAAGGCAGTGCGAAGCACCTGGATTTGCGCCACTCACTCATACACCAGAACATGTCCGTCGTGCCTGCGGCAGCGCGCAGTAAAAAAGCGAGGGGAGTGCAGAGGGAAAAAGCACTTTTCCCTCTTGGTCGGTTTCGGCGCGAGAGGCCATGTGATAAATGTTAGTGAGAAACCGAAATTGTCTCGATCAAGCGTTTCAAGACGGGGGCGTGGGGATCACCCCCCGCAAACTTTCCCCACGGCTTTCTCAAACCTTTCCATCCCTTCTTCAATATCCGCGAAGTCGATAACAAGCGATGGCGCAAACCGCATCACGTTTGGTCCGGCGACCAGCATCATCAATCCGAATTCTGCTGCAGCGGCATGGAATTCTCCGGCGCGGTTTTTATACGCATCAGAAAGCTCGGCGCCGATCAGCAAACCCTGGCCGCGGAACTCGCTGAAGATGTGATATTTCTGGTTGATGGCCTCCAGCGCGCTGATGAATTTCTCGCGACGCTCGTTGATCCCGGCCAGCACGTCTGGCGTATTGATGATATCCAGCGCGGCTTCGGCGACGGCGCAGGCCAGCGGGTTACCGCCGTAGGTGGTGCCGTGTTTGCCCGGTTCCATCACCGAGGCCACGTCTTCGGTTGCCAGCATGGCGGAAACCGGGAAACCGCCGCCGAGCGCTTTGGCAGTGGTCAGGATGTCCGGCGTCACGCCGTAATGCATGTAGCTGAACAACTTGCCGCTGCGCCCCATGCCGCTTTGTACTTCATCCAGCACCAGCAGCGCCTGATGTTTGTCACAAAGCTCACGCAGACCTTGCAGAAACGCTTTGGTCGCAGGTGTGACACCGCCCTCCCCTTGCACAGGCTCGACAACAATGGCGCAGGTGTGGTCGTCGATCACCGCTTTTACGGCATCCAGATCATTGAACGGCACGTGCACAATATCAGCGGGTTTCGGGCCGAAGCCGTCGGAGTATTTCGGCTGGCCACCCACGGAAACCGTGAACAGCGTGCGACCGTGGAAGGCATTATGGAAAGCGATGATCTTACTTTTGTACGGGCTGTGACGGTGCGAGGCGTAATAGCGCGCCAGTTTAAAGGCCGCTTCGTTGGCTTCAGCGCCGGAGTTGGCGAAGAATACGCGGTCGGCAAAGGTGGCGTCGATCAGCTTCTGCGCCAGTCGAAGGGCGGGTTCATTGGTAAATACGTTACTGACATGCCACAGGGTTTCGCCCTGCTCGTGCAATGCTTTCACCAGTGCCGGATGGCAATGTCCAAGCGCCGTCACAGCGATACCCCCGGCGAAATCAACGTACTCGTTCCCTTGCTGATCCCACACGCGACTGCCTTTACCTTTCACGGGAATGAATTTCGCAGGTGAATAAACCGGCAAAATAACTTTATCGAATGTGCCCCGATCTACCGATGATTTTTCCGCCATTACCCTTCTCCCTCACGACCATTGATATGAAAATATAATCACAAAATATGCATAAAAAATCACATACAGGCAAACAGAAATCGCATCTGATGGGTAAGTAATTTTTTCAGCAATATTAACTGATTAGATTTTAAGGAAATTATCCAAAAGCTGATGCCCCTGCTCGCTCAAAATGCTTTCAGGATGGAACTGAACGCCATGCAGCGGCAAGGTTTTGTGCATGATGCCCATAATGTCGTCACGACCACCATCCCGTTCTGTCCATGCAGTAACCTCGAAACAATCGGGCAGCGTCTGTGGCGCGACCACCAGCGAATGGTAGCGCGTCACGGTCAGCGGATTATTCAGCCCGGTAAAGACACTCCTGCCGGTATGGCGGACAGGGGATGTTTTGCCGTGAATGGCCTGCCGGGCGCGGACGATGCTCGCGCCGAACGCCTGCGCCATCGCCTGATGCCCGAGGCACACGCCAAGTATCGGTAAACGGTCGGAGAAATGGGCAATCGCTTGCAGGGAAATGCCAGCCTGATCAGGCGTACACGGGCCGGGAGAAATCACCAGATGTGAGGGGGAAAGCTGTTCAATGTCGGTGAGCGTCAGCTGATCATTACGCATCACTTTCACCTCTGCACCTAACTCGCAAAAATATTGATAGAGGTTGTAGGTGAAGGAATCGTAGTTGTCGATCAGCAGCAGCATAGTGTACCCGGTAAAAGTCGGAAAATTTACCGGGCAATTCTACGCATTTTTCAGCTCAGGCTCAGTATTTTGTCGATCAATGTTCTTCCGGGATTTCACTGACAACAGTATTAAAAATTGCCACCAGCTCGGATTCATCACCAAACACCGCCGTTTTATTGGCCGCCAGCCAGCGCTCACGATCCACTTTGGACCAGTCAATATCGTAGCCAGCATGAATGACCAGTTGCTCGATGAAGATCCGCAGCGCACGTCCGTTACCTTCGCGGAACGGATGCAGCAGATTCAGGCCGGTGTAATAGTGAGCCAGACGCTCAGCGAGATTATCCAGGGGTAACCCGACCAGAAACGCTTCTTCTTCAAGCTCCTGCATCAGCGCGTTGCCCTCTTTTTCGATATATTCGAAATGGCAAAACTGAGTGTCATCCTTGTAGATATCGATTTCACGGAACTCGCCTGCCCAGGCGTAAATATCCTGGAACAAAGACAGATGCACCGCACACATATGCGGCAGTCCCATCACCGCAGGCCCAAGCGGCATCGCTGACGCGCGCAGGGCAGTAAATGCGAGTTCGGCCTGCAACAGACGATGTTCTTCACGGATTTCCAGCCGGTTTTTCAGCACATTGATGCCGGTATAATAGTAAGGGTCGGCACCGGGCACGAGTTTATCGTTCATAGTGCTTCCTCAGTTCGGTGAGGCGTTGTGAAATTTGTTCGTTGTCTAACGTGATAACCTCAACCTGCAAACCATCCAGCGCGCTACTGGCCTGAAAGTTCTGCCGCTGACGTTCGCGAAAAAGTTTTTCCTGCTGCCTGAGTGTCAATTTCTTCGCCATTATTTCCTCCCTGGGTACAGCCATTCGGGCACATACCTTGTGGAGTTAAGTATAGACAGAGAAAAAAGGGCGCCAGCTTCAGCGCCCTAAACTCGGATTATTCAACAGCGATAGGGGTCTCGTTCACGTCTGTTTTATGATCTGCCTGAAGCGTTTTCACGCGATCCTCAAGCTGTTTCACCGCCTGCGCATCCGGCAGAAGTGAATATTTCAGTTCAAACACCGTGCTCTGGCCGGGTTGCAGTTGTTTTACGCGGCCTTGTTTACGTTCGATAGTGACCGGATACGCATAGTTGGTGCCCGGTTCGATACCCGTAACGTAACCCTGCTTCAGAGTGTCGGTGTTTTTCCACAGCGTCAGCAGCGGCAACTGATGGGTATCGAATTCAATCGATGCTCCTTTGTTGCCCGCTTTGTTCACTACGCCAGCAATGGTTTTACCCTGTGCATCCGCCAGCGGAACCATGTTAAAGACCATCTCGTCGAAGCCTTTGGTTGGCCCGGCGTAAGTCTGCCAGTCTGCTAAACCTTTTTTGGCGTAATCATTGAACGGAGAAATTGATTTCAGCGGCGCAATGAAACGGGCGCCCTGCTCAAGGATCGGCTGACCGAAATTACTGTGATAAATAATCTGGTAGTCGCGCGGATAATCCGACTGGTTAGTCAGGGTGTCGTGGATGGTCCACGAATGACTACCCGGCACGTAACGCAGCTCAGTCCAGGTTTCCAGCTTGGCTTTCTTAAAGGTGTCTTCTTTCAGCAAGCCGCGCACCGTGATTTCATAAGGGGCTTTATCGGCAATATCAACCACCACTTTCGAGGCTGGTGTATTGCCCGCCCGACCGTGCAGCGTGTAAATCATGCCGTCAGCAGTAACAGGATGTCCGGTCCATTCAAAGCCGCAACGCACCATCATTTCGTTGAAACCTTCCAGCCAGCCCACGCCGTTACGGCTTTCAAGGTTGATATAGGCCGGATTCACCACCTCCTGAACCGGAGAATCCCAACCTAAGCGGATGTTATCGCCGGTCACGTGCAGTAAATCCATCCCGCGCGTCGGGCTCAGTGCAATCGTCAGCCCTTTGCTGGTAATAGTGATGACTTTTGACCCTTCCTGTTTGCCACCGTGAAGCACTTTTTGTTCGATGCTGAAATCCGCGCCCGCGATGTTCAGCTTTTTGTTGTCAGTCTTCCAGTTTCCCAGTTCTGTACCGGCTTCAGCATCCGTCAGCACGATGGTTTGTGCAGTGGCCTGCCACGAAAAAAGCCCCAGAACGATCCCGGTAACGAGTAATTTTTTCACAATAACCCCTTTTTGCTGAATTGATTTAGCCCAAAAGCAATTCAGCCTACAAAGTCCGGCAGGCGAAAAACGTGACAGCCTTCAAGTTGAGCGGTTTTTATGCTAAATGACAGGCAGTAACGTGCCAGACCTCGCAAAAAATCGTAATTTCAGAGAGAAATTGCAAATGAAACTGAGATCTCAGGCAGGAAGAGACGCGCATAAGCTGATGCGTTTCAGCTTATACGCGTTAGCAGAAGGATGTTACTTTTTACGGCCTCCCATAATGGAACCGAGAACCCCACGCAGGATCTGACGACCTAAATCACGCGCCATGCTTTTTGCCGCAACCTGTACCACACCGTCACGTTTACCCCCCCGTGGTCCGGTGCTGCCGAACAATATTTCATTCAGTCCCCCCATCAGCCCACCGCCGGAAGGGGTTTGCGCCGCCGGTTTGGCCGGGCCTGTGGATTGCGGCGTGTTGATCGTGCCGAAACCTTGTGCGGTGATTTTTTCGTAGGCCGATTCACGGTCTATGCTGTCTTCATAGCGACCATACAGAGGCGACTGGTTGATCGCTTTGTTACGTTCGTCGTCGCCAGTCATGCCCATTTTCGATTCCGGCGCTATCACCATCGCCCGCTCAACGATTTCAGGACGCCCCTTTTCATCCAGAAATGACACCAGCGCCTCGCCAACGCCCAGTTCAGTGATCGCCGTTTCAGCGTCGAAAGCCGGATTCGCGCGCAGTGTTTGCGCCGCCGCTTTGACCGCTTTCTGGTCACGCGGCGTAAAGGCGCGTAAGGCATGCTGTACGCGGTTACCGAGCTGCCCGAGCACGCTGTCAGGAATATCCAGCGGGTTTTGCGTCACGAAGTAAATACCCACGCCTTTGGAGCGGATCAGCCGCACGACCTGTTCAATTTTTGTCAGCAGCGCCTGCGGGGCGTCATTGAACAGCAGATGAGCTTCGTCAAAGAAGAACACCAGTTTGGGCTGCTCAGGGTCACCGACTTCCGGCAGATGCTCAAACAATTCAGCCAGCAGCCACAGCAGGAAAACGGAGTAGAGTTTAGGCTGATTAATCAGCTTATCCGCGGCCAGCAGGTTGATAATACCGTGGCCTTTCTTGTCGGTTTTCATCAGGTCATTAATATCCAGCATCGGCTCACCGAAGAACTGATTTGCGCCCTGACCTTCCAGCGTCAGCAAGCCTCGCTGAATGGCGCCGATGGAAGCGGAAGAAATATTGCCGTACTGCGTCTGGAACTGTTTAGCGTTATCACCGGTAAACTGCACCATGGCACGCAAATCTTTCATATCGAGCAGCAACAAGCCGTTGTCGTCGGCAATCTTAAACACCAGTTGCAGCACGCCGCTTTGCACGTCATTAAGATCGAGCAATCGCGCCAGCAGCAGCGGCCCGAGGTCAGAAATCGTCGCGCGGATCGGATGGCCTTTTTCACCAAAGATATCCCACGGGATAATGCTGCATGCCTGCGGCTGCCAGTCCGTCACGCCAATATCATTCAACCGCGCGGCGAGTTTTTCCGACGCCACACCTTCAGCACCAATACCGGATAAATCCCCTTTCACATCGGCCAGAAAAACCGGAATACCGATACGGGAAAACTGCTCGGCCATTCGTTGCAGCGTGACGGTTTTACCGGTACCGGTCGCGCCGGTAATCAGTCCATGTCGGTTCGCCAGCGCAGGAAGGATCACCAGATCCTGTACCGGTTTACCTTCATTCATGGCTTTGGCAATCAGACGGGCTTCACTCATTTCATTGTCCTTGAAAGTGGCAGGCGGGGAGCTTTCTATAAAACTATAAGTCTCATCAAAGGGGCGTCAATAAATAGGCAATAAAAAGCCCCCGGAACCGGAGGCTTAGAAAAACAGTATTCTGGAGGAAGGGCTGAAAAATTAAGGCAGCACTTTCGCAGACAGGATCACAATCGGCGTCGTCGGCACGTTCTGGTAAGGCCCGACATTATCCGTTTTGACCTGAGACATTTTGTCTACCACATCCATGCCTTTAATGACTTTACCGAATACGGCATAGCCGAAATCACGCTGACCGTGATCGAGGAAGGCGTTATCTGCCACGTTGATGAAGAACTGGCTGGTCGCGCTGTCTTTATCGGCAGTACGCGCCATGGCGATGGTGCCGCGCAGGTTACGCAGGCCATTGTCCGCTTCGTTCTTGATCGGCTCTTTGGGCGCTTTTTGCTGCATGTCAGCCGTAAAACCGCCACCCTGCACCATGAAGCCCGGGATCACGCGGTGGAAAATGGTGTTGTTGTAATAGCCGCTCTGAGCGTAATCAACGAAATTCTTCACAGAAACCGGTGCCTTCGCACTGTCGAGTTCCAATTCGATATTCCCCGCTGAAGTGGTCAGCATGACATGGGTTTGGGCGGCCGCAAGAACAGGCTCCATTGCAGTCAGGGATAGCAGCGCAGTCAGGGCCACTAAAGTACGTTTAAACATGACGGTTCCTTTCTTCAGAATACAAACAACAGATCCCACTGATTCTAAAGAGGCTTTACGCTTAGCGCCAGACCTTTACCTTTATTTACGCTTGGGAATAAATATTCCAATTATTTCAGAATATTACATCATATTTTTCACTGCCTTAGCTGTTGAAATCCACAGCGTGATCTTCATCAAGATGGATGAGGGTTTTTGCCAGCTGTGTTTGCGCGATCAGTACGCCCTCGCGCAGAGAATATTGTACCGGTGTCTGGCGGCGCACCGCGTCGAAACCACTTTGTGCTGGCAGGATCACCAGGCTGGCAGCATAGCCACTTTCCAGACCGTAACCTTGCAGATTCATAGTGCGGGCGCTGTAGGTGGTGATGAGCTTCAGCCCGTCATTAATTTGCTGATATCCCATCAGCTGACAGACATGCAGCCCCATGTGCAGTACCTGCAACATATTGGCGGTGCCGAGCGGATACCACGGGTCAAACACATCATCATGGCCGAAACAGACGTTGATCCCCGCCTCCAGCATTTCTTTCACACGCGTAATACCGCGGCGTTTCGGATAGGTGTCAAACCGTCCCTGCAGGTGGATATTGACCAGCGGATTGGCGACAAAGTTGATACCTGACATTTTCAGCAAGCGGAATAAACGCGAAGTGTACGCGCCGTTATAGGAATGCATCGCGGTGGTATGGCTGGCGGTAACGCGCGCGCCCATGTTTTCACGCAGGGCCAGCGCGGCCACAGTTTCGACAAAACGCGACTGCTCATCGTCAATTTCATCGCAATGGACGTCGATCAGCTTGTCGTATTTTTTCGCCAGTTCGAAGGTTTTATGCAGCGATTCCACACCGTATTCGCGGGTGAACTCGAAATGGGGAATCGCACCGACGACGTCAGCGCCCAGCTTCAGCGCCTCTTCCAGCAAGGCTTCGCCGTTCGGGTACGACATGATGCCTTCCTGCGGAAACGCCACAATTTGCAGCGTGACCCACGGCGCGACTTCAGCTTTCACTTCCAGCATGGCTTTGAGTGCCGTCAGCGTCGGATCAGACACATCCACATGGGTGCGCACATGCTGGATGCCGTTGGCTATCTGCCACTTTAGCGTCTGCCAGGCGCGCTGTTTGACGTCTTCATGCGACAACAGCGCCTTGCGTTCTGCCCAGCGTTCAATGCCTTCAAATAACGTACCGGACTGATTCCATGCTGGCTGACCGGCGGTTTGAGTGGTATCGAGATGAATGTGCGGCTCGATAAAAGGAGGGATTGCCAACCCCCCTTCAGCATCCAGGATATGCTCGCCATAGTCGGCATTATCCCATTGAGGGACAATCTGGCGTATCACGCCGCCTTCGATATCTATCTGCCACAACCCTTCCCGGTCAGGCAACCGTACATTTTTCACGGTACGCAAAAGAGTTTTCGTCACGCGTTACCTCATCATTTTTAGTAAGACTGCGTTGTCGGTGATGTTAAAGCCAATCTTAGAACAATAGCCTGAAAGTGTTTATAAATCGAAAGGTTACGTAAAAACCCAATAAAATCAGTCAAATACCCCCTAAGGAGTATATTGGAACTGGCTTGATTTGCATCAATACCCCCTGTTACGCGCGGGTTATGTTTAGCCTCAGAAAATCAATATTGAGGCAATTATGAGCAAAGTCAGAATCGCGATTATTGGCAACGGCATGGTCGGCCATCGCTTTATCGAAGATTTACTGGATAAAGCAGAACCGGGCCAGTTCGATATCACGGTATTTTGTGAAGAGCCGCGCGTGGCCTATGACCGCGTCCATCTTTCCTCTTATTTTTCACATCATACTGCCGAAGAACTGTCGCTGGTTCGCGAAGGATTCTACGAAAAACATAACGTCAATGTGCTGATTGGCGAACGGGCGATTACGCTCAACCGCAGTGAAAAAGTCATTCATTCCAGCAGCGGCCGCACGGTGTATTACGACAAACTGATTATCGCCACCGGCTCCTACCCGTGGGTGCCGCCGATCGCGGGTTCTGACAGTCAGGATTGCTTCGTTTACCGCACCATTGAAGACTTACATGCCATCGAATCCTGCGCCCGTCGTAGCAAACGCGGTGCCGTGGTCGGCGGCGGTCTACTCGGCCTTGAAGCCGCCGGTGCATTGAAAAACCTCGGGGTTGAAACCCACGTGGTAGAATTCGCCCCCGGCCTGATGGCGGAACAACTCGATACGCAGGGCGGCAGCCAGCTACGCCAGAAAATCGAAAGCATGGGCGTACGCGTCCACACCGCCAAAAATACTCAACAGATTGTTCAGGGCGGCACGTCTGCCCGTAAAACGATGGAGTTCGCCGATGGCACCTTCCTTGAAGTCGATTTCATCGTATTCTCCACCGGTATCCGTCCGCAGGACAAACTGGCGCGCCAGTGTGATTTAGAGATCGCTCCGCGCGGTGGCATTGTGATTAACGACCAGTGCCAGACCAGTGACCCGGATGTGTACGCCATCGGCGAATGTGCTTCGTGGAATCAGCGTACTTTCGGTCTGGTGGCACCGGGCTACAAAATGGCGCAGGTCACCGCTGATCATTTACTCGGTCGCGATAACGCCTTCACCGGCGCAGACATGAGCGCCAAACTGAAACTGTTAGGCGTGGATGTGGCCGGTATCGGCGACGCGCATGCCCGCACGCCGGGCGCACGCAGCTACGTTTATCTGGATGAAACCAAAGCGTTGTACAAACGCCTGGTGGTCAGCGAAGACAATAAAACGCTGCTCGGTGCCGTGCTGGTCGGTGATACCAGCGATTACGGCAATCTGCTGCAACTGGTGCTGAACAGTATTCCACTGCCGGAAAATCCCGATGCGCTGATCCTGCCCGCTCACGCAGGCAGCGGTGGCGCGGTGATTGGCACCGATGCCCTGCCGGAAAGCGCGCAAATCTGTTCGTGTTTTGACGTCACCAAAGGCGATATCATCAAAGCGGTTCAGGGCGGTTGTCACACCGTGGCGGCACTGAAATCGGCGACCAAAGCCGGTACCGGTTGCGGCGGCTGTATCCCGCTGGTAACGCAGGTGCTAAATGCTGAACTCAGCAAACAAGGCATCGAAGTTAACCATCATCTGTGCGAACACTTCGCCTATTCGCGCCAGGAGCTTTATCACCTGATCCGCGTGGAAGGTATCCGCTCATTCGACGACTTGCTGAATAAATACGGCAAAGGCTACGGTTGTGAAGTCTGTAAACCGACCGTCGGATCGCTGCTGGCTTCCTGCTGGAACGATTACGTGCTGAAACCGCAGCACACGCCATTGCAGGATACCAACGATGTGTTCCTTGCTAACATGCAAAAAGACGGTACCTATTCCGTTATACCGCGCTCGCCGGGCGGTGAAATCACACCGCAAGGCTTGCAGGCAATTGGTGAAATCGCAGCTGAATACAATCTCTACACCAAAATTACCGGCTCGCAGCGTATCGGCATGTTCGGCGCGCAAAAGGACGATTTACCCGCCATCTGGCAGAAACTGATTAACGCTGGCTTCGAAACCGGTCAGGCCTATGCCAAAGCCCTGCGTATGGCAAAAACCTGCGTCGGCAGCACCTGGTGCCGTTACGGCGTGGGCGACAGCCTCGGTTTCGGCATCAGCCTGGAAAACCGCTACAAAGGCATCCGCACGCCCCACAAAATGAAATTTGGCGTGTCCGGTTGTACCCGTGAATGCTCGGAAGCACAGGGCAAAGACGTGGGGATTATCGCCACGGAAAACGGCTGGAACCTGTACGTCTGCGGTAACGGCGGCATGAAACCTCGTCATGGCGATTTACTGGCGGCCGATCTGGATAACGATACCCTGTTGCGTTACCTCGACCGCTTCATGATGTTCTACATCCGCACTGCCGATAAACTGCAACGTACCTCGGTCTGGATGGACAATCTCGAAGGCGGCATCGACTACCTGCGTAAAGTCATCATCGATAACAAACTGGGAATTAACGACCAGCTCGAAGCCGAACTGACACGCCTGCGCGACTCAGCGGTTTGTGAATGGCAGGAAACGCTGAACGATCCGGCGGCGCAAACCCGCTTCAGTCACTTTATCAACAGCAGCCAGCGTGACCCGAACGTGCAGTTCGTCGGTGAGCGTCAGCAACATCGTCCGGCGCGTCCTGACGAACGTATCCCGGTAAGACAAATCGCCGACGGGGAGGAAGTATTATGAGCCAATGGTTAACGCTTTGTTCTGTCCACCAGATCCTGCCTGCATGCGGTGTTTGCGCACTGGCAGGCGATCAGCAGGTCGCGCTGTTTCGTCCTTATGCTGATGAGCAGATTTTTGCGCTGTCGAACATCGACCCTTTCGCACAGGCCAGCGTGCTGTCACGCGGGATTATCGCTGAACATCAGGGCGAGCTTTGGGTAGCCAGTCCGCTGAAAAAACAGCATTTCCGCCTGACCGACGGTGTCTGCATGGAAGACGAGCAGTATTCGATTCCGGCTTACGAGGTCCGCGTACAGGACGGAAATGTGGAAATCAACACCGCCAGGCTTCGGGCTGAAATCGGCTAAACGCCGCGCCTTCCACGCCGCCTCCGGGCGGCGTTATTATTCATTCCAAAGAACGCTATTTCAAAGAACGCCGCCTCAGAGAATATTATCTATGGATTACCTGCCCCTTTTTTGTCAGTTAAAAAACAGAGCCTGCTTACTGGTCGGTGCCGGTGATGTTGCAGAGCGTAAAGCGCGTTTGCTGCTGGAAGCTGGCGCAAAACTAACGGTGAACGCCCTCACCTTTACGCCGCAATTTCAGATCTGGGCAGATGAAGGCAAAGTCCGCCTGTTACGCGGTGAATTTTCACCGCTGCTGGTGGATGAAAAATGGCTGGTGATCGCTGCGACCGATTCCGATCTGGTGAATCAGGAAGTCAGCGAAGCCGCAGATCACCGCCGCGTGTTCTGCAACGTGGTCGATGCGCCGGAAAGTGCCAGCGTGATCATGCCGTCGATCATTGACCGTTCTCCGCTGATGATCGCGGTGTCTTCCGGCGGTAATGCGCCGGTACTCGCGCGTTTGCTGCGCGAACGTCTGGAATCCATTCTGCCGCAGCATCTGGGCAAACTGGCACAGGTCGCGGGCGGATTGCGGGCGCGGGTAAAAACACATTTTCCTGATGCTTCTGAGCGCCGTCGCTGGTGGGAAAAACTGTTTAATCATCATCGCCTGGCGCAGTCGCTGGCGAACAATGACAACGTGCAAAGCCACGAATACCTTGAAGAATTATTCCGCGAGCCCGTGGATAAACATGGCGAAGTGATTCTGGTCGGCGCCGGACCGGGCGATGCCGGATTACTGACGCTCAAAGGCTTGCAACAGATGCAACTGGCCGACGTGGTGGTTTACGACCGGCTGGTTTCTGACAGCGTGCTGAATCTGGCACGTCGCGACGCGGAGCGGATTTTCGTGGGCAAACGTGCCGGACACCATTGTGTGCCGCAGGAGCGCATCAATGAAATCCTGCTGGAACAGGCGCAGATGGGCAAACGCGTTGTCCGTCTCAAAGGGGGCGATCCGTTTATCTTTGGTCGTGGCGGCGAAGAACTGGAAGCACTGAAAGCCGCAGGTATCGCATTTTCCGTGGTACCTGGCATCACGGCGGCCTCCGGTTGTTCCGCTTACAGCGGTATTCCGCTGACCCACCGCGACCACGCGCAAAGCGTGCGGCTGATCACCGGCCATGCGAAGCAGGATGGAGTTTTAGACTGGGCCTGCATGGCGCAAACTCAGCAAACACTGGTGTTTTATATGGGGCTTACGCAGGCCGGAGAGATCCAGCGCCGGTTGCTGGAGAATGGCCTGGCAGCAGAAACGCCTGTCGCACTGGTAGAAAACGGCACCAGCCAGCAACAACGAGTGGTGACAGGGAAGCTCACAGAGCTCGAAAATCTGGCGAAAAAGGTGCAAAGCCCCAGTCTGATTATTGTCGGCAGCGTGGTGAGCTTACGTCAGAAACTCAACTGGTTTGCCAGCGAAACCTGTCTGTGATGCCCTTCTGTTCAAAAAACTCCATTTATTTTATTAATCAATTCAGAGAAGTGAATTCAGATTCACTTCTCTCCCCGCACTTATAAGATAAATCTTATAACAGAACATAATTCCTGTTATCTCACCTGAATCAGTCAAAATTCAAAATAATCACTGCACCCAAATGGAATATTCAGAATCTTCAACTTAAACTTTAATTACGCCAACTGTGGCGTAATCTCCCGTGGAGGGTCAAATCATGCGCCATACCATTCATGTTGGTCATGTTAACAAGATTGCCCTGGCAATCTTAGTCGCCCTGTCACTGGCTGCCTGTAGCGGCAGTGGCGGCGGCGGTTCTTCTCATACGGCAAAAACGTCCACCACCGGCTCAGCAACGACCGGCGATGGCACAGGTTCAGGGACCGGGACTTCAACGGGCGGTGACGGAACCTCCACCGCCGGGAATGGAAGCGGCACAGGATCGGGTACCGGGGCAGGCACCGGTAGCGGTGGAGGAACCGGGACTGGCGGCGGAACAGGGACAACACCGTCAACCACGCTTGCCAGCGCGACGATCCTGAGCAGCGCAGGCACCGCGGTCAGTGGTCTGGGTACGCAGGTCAGCAGCATCGCCACCCAGACACCGATCAGTAATATTCCGGTCGCCGGGACTGGCGTCGTGACCATCATCGACAGTACCGGTAAAGCGGTGACTGACGTGGGCAGCGGCGTGAAAAACGGGCTGGGACAACTCGGCACCAACCCGAACGCCGTCGGCACCACCGTCGCCGGCGTCCCCATTGCCGTGGCGGATTTGGGCACCGGCGTGTCAGGGCTGGGGACTTCGCTGGCTGCCAATACCACAGGAACACCGGTCAGCGGCGTGACATCCGCAGCAGGCGGGCTGGTCAATAACGTCGGGAAAGTGGTCACCACAACGGGTAACGGATTAGCGACAAACGTGCAAACCGGTGAGCTTTCTAAAGTCACCACGGCGACCACCGGTATCGTGACGCCCGTTGTCGCCAAAGTTCAGGGCACCACACAAGCCGTCGGCGGCGCAACAGGGCTGGGCGCACCGGTTAATGGCTTGCTGAATCAGGTGGGCACTACCGTCAGCGGCGCAGGGACGCAACTGGCAACCACCACACCGGCGCTGGCTGGTCTCGGACAGGTGGTCACCGGCACCGGACAGGCCGTGTCTAAAACCGGGACCATTCTGGTTCCTGCCAGCAGCACGACCACCTCTACCGCCAGCAATTCCGGCGGCATTTCGGCGGGCGCTGGCGCATCCGTCACGCAATCCGGCGGTTTACTGGCCGGGGTAGGCACCACAGTGGGAGGACTGACCGGCGGCCTGGGTCTGAAAGTCAAAACCACGCCGTAAATCTGTTAATGAGCGTTGGTAGAAAAAGCCCGCTCTCCGGTTCTGGCGGAGAGCGGGCTGGCATCTCTGAGTGGTAACTTTTCCCTGTGCGTTCAAAGGAATGTTTATGAGAATAAAATCCTGCATAGTGGCTTTACTGGGTTCTGCCATTGGCTACAGCTCGGCAGATATGTTTCCTACCCTGATCGACCCGAATAACCCGGCCAAACTGGCTGAGCCTATTTCCCAGCCTCCGGCCAAAACGCAAAATATCGCCTTACCCGCACAAAAGTCTCCTCCCAGCCTGACACCCCAGACCCTGATTGACGTCAGACACATTCAGTTTGTCGGCGGCACTCAGTATCCGCTGGATTCACTGGCCGCGCCCTTCGCCCCCTTTATCGGCAAACAGGTGCCGCTTTCGGCATTACTGGCGGCCACCGACACGATCACCCAACGCTATCACCGCGACGGTTTTATTCTCTCTTACGCCTATATTCCGGCCGATAACTTTAAAGAGGGCGTGCTCAGCATCGGTCTGGTGGAGGGATACATTTCCGGTACGCAAATCCGCAGCGACAATCAGCAGGTGGGCCGCTGGCTGAGTAAATTATCGCAACATATCATGGCGGAGAAACCGCTGACGCAGGATGCCTTTGAACGGTACACCCTTCTGATGGGACGCACGCCGGATACCAAAGTCAGCGCCTCGGCCAATAATCCGAACAACATTTACGGCGCCACCACGCTGAATGTCGACGCCACACGCCCGCGAAACTGGAATATCGCCACCGCCGTAGATACCCGCAAAGGTGACAGTTCTGCCGTGGTTAACGCCACGCTAAGCGGCCTGAGCACCTACGGCGAGCAGTTCGGCATTGCGACCTTAATCCCGCTGGAAAGCGATACCCGTAAGACCTACGCCGGTCTGAACTATCAGCAATATCTTGGCGACGACGGGTTGCTGATGCAGCTGAAAGGCAGTTATTACCAGCAGAAAGATAAGGATTACAACAGCATATTACTGCTGCCCAACGGCATCGACGTCGGGGCGCAAAACACCCAGACACAATATAACGGCGGCGTGGTATTCAGCTATCCGTTGCAGCTGACGCGGAAAAAACAATGGACGGTCAGCGGCGGTCTGGATTATCTCGATAAAAAATACCAATACGATTTGCGGGCAAGGCTGGGCAATCAGCAGATTGACCTGCCGCAGGTCAGCCAGCGGATCCGCTATCCGGCCGCAGAATTGTCACTGACCGGCTACCGGGAATATGATCAGGCTTACTGGAATACCACCTTCAATGTCCGTCAGGGGATCGACGGTCTGGGGGCGACGAACTCCACACCCAATGCAGATCTGACGTTTACCCGCTGGAAATTTAACGGCGATGCGGCCTATCTGTTCGATAAAAAATGGCGGTTAAGTTCATCCGTGGAAGGTGACTGGTCGGATAATGATTTACCTGAACCGGAGCGTGTGAATTTTGGTGCGCTGCATTACGGGCGCGGTTATCCGGACAGTGATGCCCAGGGGGATTACGGTGTCGGCGGACAAGTGGAAATGCGTTATATCCACAGTCTGGAACAGGGAGAATGGCTAAAAACCATTCAGCCTTACGCCGTGGTAGATGCCGCACATACCGGATTTAACCAGCCGGGGCTGCCCAAACAAAATCTGTCGTCTTACGCCATTGGCGTGATGTTTGGCGATAACCGTCACTATTCATTATCCGTGGAAGCCGCCAGACCGATTGGCGATGTGCCGCTCGACAGTTCGTCCCGCGACTGGCGCTATAACGCGACCTTTACCTATAACTTCAACACCGGCTCGTGAAATCCTGAAAGTAAAAAGCCACGTCTTAAAAGACGTGGCTTTTTGATGGAGTGCCGGGCATGACTTATTCGTAGCTGACGAAACCAATAGCTTCGTAGGCCTTCTTCAGCGTCACGCTGGCACGGGCACGGGCTTTCTCAGCCCCTTCTTTCATGACCTGTTGCAGATAAGCTTCGTCACTGCGGAAGCGGTTAAAACGTTCCTGCACTTCAGTGAGCATGCCTGAAACCGCTTCAGCAACGGCACCTTTCAGATGACCATACATCTGGCCTTCAAATTCAGCTTCCAGCTCAGGAATGGCTTTGCCCGTCACACCAGAAAGGATATCCAGCAGGTTAGAAACGCCTGGCTTGTTTTTAATGTCGTAACGAATGACTGGCGGCTCTTCAGAATCCGTCATCGCGCTTTTAATTTTTTTGGTCACCGCTTTCGGATCTTCCAGCAGGCCAATCACGTTTTTACGGTTGTCATCCGACTTTGACATCTTCTTGGTCGGTTCCTGCAATGACATCACGCGTGCACCGGATTTCGGAATGAACGGCTCCGGCACGGTAAACACATCGCCATAAAGTGCGTTGAAACGTGCGGCGATATCGCGGCTCAGTTCCAGATGTTGTTTCTGGTCTTCACCAACCGGCACCTGATTGGTCTGGTACAGCAGAATATCCGCCGCCATCAGCACCGGATAATCAAACAGGCCAGCGGTGATGCTTTCGCTGTTGGAGGTTTCATAGCGCGCTGATTTGTCTTTAAACTGCGTCATACGACCCAGCTCACCGAAATAGGTGTAGCAATTGAGCGCCCAGCTTAGCTGACTATGTTCAGGAACATGAGACTGCACGAAGATGGTACTTTTCTTCGGATCAATGCCGACCGCCAGATACAGCGCCAGCGTGTCCAGCGTCGCTTTGCGCAGCTTTTCCGCATCCTGACGCACGGTGATCGCGTGCAAATCGACGATGCAGTAAATGCATTCGTAATCGTCCTGCATTTTGACCCATTGACGCAGCGCACCCATGTAGTTGCCAATGGTCAATTCGCCTGAGGGCTGTGCGCCACTAAATACGATGGGTTTACTCATTTTATGCTTCCTGATCTTTTAAAGATAACAGCCCTAAAGTGGGCAAAAGGTCGGCGAAATTATCCAGTACGCGATCGGGTTTGGTCAGCGCGATAGTTTCACCGTAGTTATAGCCGTAAGTCATGCCCACACACGGACAACCAGCGGCCTGCGCAGCATGAATATCATTGCGAGAATCACCGACAAAAACCATTTCACTGGCGCGCAATCCGAGCAGTGCCAGGGTCATGTAGACCGGTGCCGGATGCGGTTTTTTCGCCACAACATCGTCGCCGCCAATCACGACCGTGAAATAGCTGTCGATACCCAACGATTGCAACAAAGGCGCGATGAAAGGCGTGGGTTTGTTGGTCACCAGCCCCATTGGCAGCCCGGCTGCGGCCAGTGCAGCCAGCGTCTCTTTGACTTGCGGGTATAAACGGCTGCCACCTGCGGCAGTATCGGCATAATAGTGATCGAATTTATCGCGCACTTTCTGCAGAAACTCTGGCGACAAATCACCTTCGGCCCAGCGAACGGCACGTTCAACCATCACGTCAGCACCATTGCCAATCCAGGTACTGAGACGCTCAACGCCTGCGACAGGTAAATTGAAATCACGCAGCGCCATATCCATGGCTTCAGAGAGACCCGGCGCGCTGTCGACCAGCGTACCGTCGAGGTCAAAACCTAAACCGCGGGCGGCGAGAATTTCAGTCATGTGAGACCTTAGCCAGTTCACTGCGCATATGGTCAATCACCGTGCGGTAATCCGGCTGATTGAAGATAGCGGAACCGGCGACAAACATATCTGCACCGGCAGCGGCGATTTCGCCGATATTTTCGGCTTTCACACCACCGTCTACTTCCAGACGAATGTCATAACCGCTGGCATCAATAATCTTGCGAACCTGACGCAGTTTATCCAGTGTGCCTGGAATAAACGACTGCCCGCCGAAGCCAGGATTAACTGACATCAGCAGGATCACGTCGAGTTTATCCATCACGTATTCGAGATAGCTCAGGGAGGTTGCCGGGTTAAACACCAGACCGGCTTTACAGCCATGGCTTTTAATCAGCTGCAGGGAGCGGTCAACATGCTCGGACGCTTCGGGATGGAAAGTAATGTAAGAGGCACCGGCTTCGGCAAAATCCGGGATCAGACGATCAACCGGTTTGACCATCAGGTGAACATCGATCGGCGCGGTAATGCCGTAGTTACGCAGTGATTTAAGAATGGCTGGCCCCATCGTCAGATTGGGGACGTAGTGGTTGTCCATCACATCAAAATGGACCACATCTCCGCCCGCTTCCAGAGCTTTCGCTGTGTCTTCGCCCAAACGGGCAAAGTCAGCAGACAGAATGGACGGTGCAATCAAAAACTGTTTCATCCGCTTCTCCAAACGATAGGTTTATCCGATGATCACCGCTTGGCCGGTAATCAGCGATATAGCGCTAAAAGTTCATTCACCATGCTGCGCTGGGCAACTTTACTGCTGATAGTGCGGCGCGCTGACACGCGGTGCAGCTGTTTCGCCTGTGCATACCATTCCAGCGTAAGTGGTGTTTCGTGGTTGGAAATCAGCACCGGCACATCGTTCTCATTGGAAAGCTGATACGCCAGACGAGCCAGATTACGCTGATCATCCATGCTAAAACTGTTGGTGTGGTACGCCGTAAAATTTGCTGTCGCAGAAAGCGGGGCATAAGGCGGATCACAATAAACCACCGAGCCAGACTGCGCTTTCAGCAACGTGTCCTGATAATGCTCACACACGAATACTGCATTCTTCGCTTTTTCAGCAAACCAGTAGAGTTCTTCTTCAGGAAAATAAGGCTTTTTATAACGCCCGAAAGGCACATTAAACGCGCCACTGAGATTATAACGACACAGGCCGTTGTAACAATGGCGGTTAAGATAGAGGAAAAGTACCGAGCGACGATAAGTATCGCTGCTGGCATTAAACTCAGCCCTCAGGCCGTAAAAACGATCTGATTCGTTAAACTCTGGCGTAAAAAGCACGTGAGCATCACGCACAAATTCTTCAGTGCGTGTCTTCACAATGTTGTAGAGATTGATCAGGTCGCTATTGATGTCCGCCAGAATATAAGCGTCATACTCGGTATTCAAAAATACGGAGCCCGCGCCAACAAAAGGCTCAATCAGACAATCTCCCACCGGAAGATGACGTTTGATGTCATCAATCAGCGGGTATTTGCCGCCAGCCCACTTCAAAAACGCGCGGTTCTTCTTCATGCCGTCAGTTAGCTACTTATATACAATTCACAGCCGCGGATTGTATCCTGTTTTTAGACAGCAAATCGCGTTGAGATCAGTTTCATTTTTTCAGGTCTTGCTGTACCTGATGTACAGGCTTGACCCACGGTTTTTTCGCCTGAACTTCCGCAGGCAAGCTGGAAATAGCACGTTTGGCTTCTGCAGAAGAAGCGTAGTTACCACTCACCAGTACAAACCACGGCTTCCCGTCGCGGGCGGTCTGATAAACCAGATAATTTTTCAGGCCCTGCTGTTTTGCAAACGCATTCAGTGTATTGGACTGAGAAGCGCCGCTCAGTTGCAGGGTAAAGTGCGTACCTGGCGCAGACTTAATGGCAGACGTGCTGCCAGAAGCTGTTGCCGGTGCAGAGGCAACCGGAGCAGGTGACGCGGAGGATTTGGTTGCCGGCGTTTTCGCGGTATGCGACGCCGTTGCTGATGTCTTATGCTCAGCCTGTTTCGAGGTATGAGCAGGCTGCGCATTACGCGAAGACTGTGCCGGACGTACATGGGTGGCTGACGGCTGAGAACCTGCCGGCGCCTGAGTATGAGCTGAACCGTTGACGGTCGCTGGTGCGGTCGGCAAAGAAGTCAGTGACTGAGCCGCAGGTGCCATACTGCCTTGTGCCACGCCATCGACCTGATTTTGCTGGGAAGAAAGCGCATCGCTCATATCACCCGGCAAATCGACACGTTCTTTCGCCTGACCATTATTGGGAACAGGCTCGGCTTCGGTTGGTGTCGGGGAAACTGGCGGTAAACCGATACTCTTCGGTTGCTGGCCATCAGCTGGCTGTTGACCGTCTACGGCTTGCGCCGTATTAGCCTGAGCCTGAGCAGAAGGTTGAGCAGGTGCCGCAGCATCGTTACCTGAGAGACTGATGTCTTTCGGACCATTGGTCTGCTGAGCAGGCTGGCTGGAGGAAGGTGACTTCATGGCTGAGCCGATACCGACAATCAGCAATACCAGCACCACAATCCCGATGCCGATCATCACGTACTGACGGGATACAGCGACTTTTGGAATGGAAGGAGACGGTTTACGCGCGCGCGGTGGGCGGCGATCGCTGGTGTCTGGTTTGAGATCGTCTTCCGGTGTTAAATCATCCATCTAAAACCTCCAACCCGGCAAAAGCCTCAAGAGGCTTTACGCGGAGCAACTATCCTGACTAAAAATATAAAGCTTTGCTGGCAAACGTAAAATCGGTCGTTATCTGGCCATCATTATGGCCACAGTCTTAACGGCAATCTTCAATCGAAGCCAGCACCATTTCATGCGATACGCCGGAGCGTACTTCAGACTGACCAATTGCTTTCGGTAAAACCAGACGCAGCTCGCCAGCCAGTACTTTCTTATCACGCATCATGTGCGGCAGATAAGACTGCGCGTCCATAACTTCGGGGCCCGTCACAGGCAAACCTGCGCGGGTCAGCAGGGCTTTCACCCGGGCGATATCACCCAGACTGAACTGCCCCAGGCGATGGGCCGTATAACAAGCCATCACCATTCCAGCTGCCACAGCTTCGCCATGTAACCAGTTACCGTAACCCATTTCTGCTTCAATAGCATGGCCGTAAGTATGGCCCAGATTCAGCAAGGCGCGCAGTCCGTTTTCACGTTCATCGGCAGCCACAACCTCGGCTTTCAGCTCGCAGCAACGACGGATGCAATACGCCAGCGCATTCATATCCAGCGCCAGTAAAGCGTCCATGTTGTCTTCAAGCCACACAAAGAAATCAGCATCCAAAATAATGCCGTATTTGATAACTTCCGCAAGACCCGATGACATTTCACGGGCAGGCAGAGTTTGCAGACAGTCGAGATCAACCACCACCGACGCAGGCTGATAAAAAGCGCCGATCATGTTTTTCCCGAGCGGATGGTTTACCGCTGTTTTACCGCCAACGGAGGAATCAACCTGAGAAAGCAGCGTGGTTGGCACCTGAACAAAGCGTACACCGCGCTGATAACTGGCTGCAGCGAAGCCGGTTAAATCACCGACTACGCCACCACCAAGAGCGATCAAAGTCGTATCACGTCCGTGCGGCTTTTCGAGTAGCGCGGAGAACACGTCATTCAGAACAGTCAGGGATTTGTATTGTTCACCATCAGGCAAAATGACCTGATCAACACGAACGCCTGCCTGCTCCAGCACTGAACGAATTGCATCCAGATAGAGAGGGGCAAGGGTTTCATTGGTCACTATCATGACCTGATCGCCTGCCTTTACCGGCATAAAAGAAGCCGGATCGTGGAACAATCCGGCAGCAATCGTAATGGGGTAGCTACGCTCCCCTAACGTTACGGTAATCCTCTCCATGTCGTGCTCTGTGACCTTCTTTAACTGACACCCTCAGGCAATGATGGACACCAATAATCAGTTACTTTCCAGCATATTGATAATCTGGTTAGCAACGACTTTGGCACTTTGATCATCGGTACGAATAGTGACGTCGGCAATCTCTTCATACAAAGGATTGCGCTCTCTCGCCAGTGCTTCAAGCACTTCACGCGGCGGAGCACTCACTTGTAATAATGGACGTTTTTTGTCGCGTTGTGTACGCGCCAGTTGTTTTTCGATGGTAGTTTCAAGATAGACGACAACGCCACGCGCTGACAAACGGTTACGGGTTTCACGTGATTTCACGGAACCGCCACCTGTCGCCAGAACAATGCCTTGTTTTTCGGTCAGTTCGTTGATCACTTTTTCTTCGCGGTCGCGGAATCCGTCTTCGCCTTCCAAATCAAATACCCAGCCCACATCAGCTCCGGTACGTCGCTCAATTTCGTGATCGGAGTCGAAAAACTCCATATTGAGTTGCTGAGCTAACTGTCGACCAATAGTGCTTTTGCCGGCACCCATAGGCCCAACCAGAAAGATATTGCGTTTCTCTGCCATGTTTTTCGGTATTACTAAGACAATTCGTTGATGATAACCCGCCCCGCCAATCAAATTAGCGGCGGGACCTAAACTGAAACCTCATGAGCGATATAGTGCGAGATCAGAAAAAAATTATCTCAACACTCTTGGTAGTTTGGCAACCGAATAAATCACTTTGCACGCCGCAGGAGGGAAACCGTACGTTTTTATCGGCGTGTCTGTCGTAATAAAAAGATCACGGTGCTCAATTCGGTAACCCTTGTAAGCTAAATCGACGGCAGCGTCAAACTCAGAAGCCTCTTGCAACACAAAAAGTTGCATGCGCTCAACGTTATTAAGTCATTTACAAGGGGTAAGAATACCCATTTAACGGGTGAGGATTAAGGTCGGAGTGATGAAAATCACCAACTCACGCCGCTGTTCATTGGTGTATTGGTGTTTAAACAAAGAACCGACCACCGGAATGTCACCCAGGACAGGGACTTTCGTATCCGTTTTTTGGTTTTTACGCTGGAATATCCCGCCGAGTACGATCGTTTCCCCGTTTTTTACCGTCACCTGGGTTTTTATTTCCTGCTTATCGATCGCCAGCGCCTCGCCTTCGGACTGTTTGATACTTCGCCCCGGCATGTTCTGGCTAATCTGCAACGCCAGTTGAATACGCCCGTCACGCTGAATTTTCGGCATGACTTCCATTCCCAGCACCGCTTCTTTGAATTCGATCGACGTGCTGCCACTCGCCCCGCTGGAAACCTGATACGGGATTTCCGTTCCCTGTTTAATACTGGCAGTCTGCATATGCGCCGTCAGCAGCCGCGGGCTGGCAATAATATCGACCTTATCTTCCTGCTCAAGCGCCGTCAGTTCGAGATCAAGGATCCGCCCGCTGATGTGTGCAAGATTGAAGCCGGCAGTAAATATCGGATTTTCGACCGGCATTCCCATACTGAAATTGTTCATGCGCACCGCTTTTGTAATGGGTTCCTCCCCGGTAAATCCCCAGCGCACTCCAAGTTCGCGCAGGCTTTCGCTGTTCATGGTGACGATATGCGCCGCCAGCTGGACCTGCTGGAGGGGTAAATCCATCTCCTTTACCCACGGTGCCACCACATCCAGCGCCGCCTGCGTGTCACGTAACAATAGCGTATTGGTGCGGGTATCTGCAGAAGCATTGCCTTTTTGCGACAACAGCGATCCTTTCTGAGCGTTCAGGCTAAGCGCCGTCTCTTTCGCATCCGCATATTGCAAAGGGACGGTGAGGCTGATCAGCGGGCTTTGCAGCGCCTGCTGATCGGCGGCATCTTTTATCCGCTGTTGTACAACCTGCGGGTCTTCTTCAGGCGACACCAATAAAACGTTGCCCTGCAACTGACTGGTGAGATGGTTCATTTGCAGAATGATGTCGAGCGCCTGCTGCCACGGCACATCTTTGAGTTTCACACTTATCTGCCCGTCCAAACCCGGTGCGGTGACCAGATTCAGTTGCCGGGCATCCGCCAGCGCCTGCAATACCAAGCCGACCGGCGAGGACTGAAACTCCAGCGAAATCAGCGGTGGCGTACCGGCTTTCACCGGGCTAAGACATAAACACAGCAAAAACAGCACAATCCGTTTATTTACGTATTTCATTATTTTCCTTTCCCTGGAGAATCATTACCTTTACCCAGCCTGATAATCTGACGCTGTAAGCCGCAACGTGCGTCACTGAGGCTAAGTTCAACCTGCACACTGCTGAGCACTTCAACCGTCCATTGCGGCATCCCAACGAGTGAACCTGTTTCGACTTTATTCCAGCGCCCCTGCGGAGAAAGCAGCCAGCCATAACGTTGCCCTCCGACATCTGAAATCCCGCTTAACAGCCATTCAGATAACGGAGAAACACCAGCACAGTCGGGTGTCTGTGGCGTATTAAACGGATCACGCACGGCTTTCGACGCGACGACACCGCTAACAAACTCCGCCGCTGGCGCAGTTTGTGTCAGTAACACTGATGCTTTCATCCCACCACTACCGGTGGTATGCAGATTCAGCTCGCTAAACGCAGGCTGTTCGGGACGTTGCAACAGCGCATGAAGAAAATGCATCAGTTCGGTAAAAGTCACCTGCAATTGCAATTCACCCTGCGGTTCTTGTTTCGGTTGCGAAACGGGTTGCCAGCGAATCAGCACCGCCTGAGAGTCTTTCAGTGGCCGGGAAAACGCTTGCTCCAGAGGCAGGCTTTTGCGCAGTGATGTCGCATTACCGGCCAGTTCCTGATCCAGTCTTTCCAGTGGAATCATGCGCATTAGCGTCACCTGAGCCAGGGAAAGGGTCTGTTGTGCGATGTCAATCTCCCGTTTCAGGGTTTCCTGTTGCTGCCATAATCCGCGCAATCCGAACTGATACAGCGTTAAAACCATCATCACTAAACATGCGGTCAGAATGAATACCCGCTGCCAGCCGGGTTTTTCCATCAGCGGTTCAATACGCTCTGATAGAAAACCGGTCATTGCGGTACTTCCGGCGCAGGCAGTGGCCTTTCAGCGCGAAACTGCGTTTTCATCACGAAGCTCAGATTCTGGTTGGGCTGTTGCTGTACATCAGAAAGACTGACCTTGCTGAGCAAGTCTCCTGCCGACAGCATGTCGCTCAATGCCAGAATGTCGTGGTACAACCGCCCTTCACCTTTTAACGTCAGCATTCCCTGATATTCTGTCAGCTCAGTCAGCCACAGTTCTTCGGGCATCTTTAACGCCAGCAGCTCCAATAATTGCAGATAGTCCCGGCTCCGCTGCACACGCTGGTGGCTCAAAAGGCGTGCTTCAGTCAGAACCTTTACCTGTGCTGAAGCGGCCTCCACACGACGCTGCTGAAGCATAATCTTTTGAATGCCTGAATTTAGCGCTGACAGCTTCACCTGCAATAACGTCCGCTCCTGCGCAATGAAAGCGGCCAGAAGCCAGGCACAGACCACCACAGAGACCGGAAACGAAACGAAAATCTTCAGCCAGCAACGCATCCGCTTTTGACGGCGCAGCTTTCGCCACGGTAATAAATTGACCTGGAGCATCAGTAATCCGCCTGACGAATAGCCAGCCCGATGGCGGGCGCAAATGCACCGGGATTCGCAGGCAAAGGCGCGGACAATTGCGCGATTGCGCTTAATGGCGACCAGCATTGCATTACCGCAGATGGCGATTCGCCACTGAAATAGTCCTCCGCGTGGCATAATGCGGCCGCGCGATACTGTGTGCGGATCTTCTGAGAAATTGAGGTTTCAGTCATGGCCTCTGCGTGATCCAGCAAGCCAAACTGGAACGGCAAGCTGTGCGGCGAAGCCCAGAGAAAGGCATCGTCAAGGGGATGAATCAGCAATGCATCACCCGGAACGCCGGCAGCACAGGCCGCCATCTGAAGTGCGCAAGGGGCCAGTTCAATAGCATCCGGAAACAACCGTGCCTGCACCATGCATCGCACCCACTGTTCAATTTCCTGCTGCCTTGCGGCTGTAACCACCAACTGATTATCACCATGAGGATCAGCCCGGTAGTCCATCACCAGATGTTCCATGCCGAGGGGGAATTGTTTCGCGGCGTTAGCGAAAATAAACGCACTGCGCTGCGGCTCACCCAACCGGGCATCGGGCGCGGCCATTCGCTGTTGCATAATACGTTGTGCAGGAAGGCTTATTCGTAATGAAAAAGACGTCGGCAGCGTTTTTCGCCAGCACGATAAAAGGGCGATCAGCGGCGCGGTCTCATGTAATATCCCCTCCCGCAATGTGAAAGGAGGCAAAGGATGCTGCCACCAGTGACGTAATTGCCAGCCATGACGCCGCCGCTGAACGGCGATCGCACGGGCAAAACCGGCTTGAATATCCAGACCTACCTGCCATGCTTGTAGTCGCATTTTCGCCCAATCTCCATATCGTCAGGTAAATAAAAGAACGTATCCATGTTGCTGGCTTGCCTTTATACTACCGCGCGGTTGTTTATAAACTGCCCAATTGACACTTAATGGGAAATCTCAGGTGAAGTTCGTAAAGTATTTATTGATTCTTGCAGTGTGTTGCATTTTGCTGGGAGCCGCCTCGATCTTCGGTTTGTATAAATATATCGAGCCACAGCTACCCGATGTCGCCACGCTTAAAGACGTGCGCTTGCAAACACCAATGCAAGTTTTCAGTGCCGAGGGTGATTTAATCGCTCAATATGGTGAAAAGCGCCGTATCCCACTGAAACTCGACCAGATCCCACCGGAACTGGTGCATGCGTTTATCGCGACAGAAGACAGTCGTTTCTATGAACATCACGGCGTGGACCCGATCGGTATTTTCCGTGCGGCTTCCGTTGCGCTGGTGTCCGGCCACGCCTCACAGGGCGCGAGTACCATTACTCAGCAACTGGCCCGTAACTTCTTCCTGAGTCCTGAACGCACGCTGACCCGTAAAATCAAGGAAGCATTTCTGGCCATCCGCATTGAGCAGATGATGTCCAAAGATGAAATCCTTGAGCTGTATCTGAATAAGATCTATCTCGGTTATCGCGCTTATGGCGTGGGTGCCGCTGCACAGGTTTACTTCGGGAAAAATGTCAACCAACTGACACTCAGTGAAATGGCGGTGATTGCCGGTCTGCCAAAAGCACCGTCAACCTTCAATCCGCTGTATTCTCACGATCGTTCCCTGGCGCGTCGCAACACCGTACTGGTGCGTATGCTGGATGAGAAATACATCACGCAGGCCCAGTACGATCAGGCGCGTGCTGAGCCGCTGGTGGCGAATTATCATGCTCCACATATCGAGTTTTCTGCGCCGTATCTGACCGAAATGGTGCGTCAGGAGATGGTGAAACGTTATGGCGACAACGCTTATAACGATGGCTACATGGTTTACACCACCATTACCAAGAAAACCCAGCTGGCCGCGCAGGAAGCCCTGCGCACCAACGTGCTCAATTACGATATGCGCCACGGTTACCGTGGCCCGTCAAATCAGTTATGGAAAGTGGGTGAACCTGCGTGGGATCAGGACAAGATTGTTCAGTCGCTGAAAACCCTGCCAGTGTATGGCCCGCTGTTCCCGGCCGTTATCACCGCAACGGACGACGCTCAGGCGACGGCAACGATGTCCAACCGCGCGGTCATCAGCCTGCCATTCAGCGGCATGCGCTGGGCGCGACCTTACCGTAATGACAATGCTCAGGGCCCGACTCCGAAAAAAGTCACTGACGTGGTGCGCCCTGGTCAGCAAGTTTGGGTACGTAAAGTGGGTGATGACTGGTGGCTGGCGCAGGTGCCTGATGTCAACTCAGCCATCGTTTCACTCAATCCAAACGACGGTGCCATTGAAGCGCTGGTCGGCGGGTTTGACTTCAACCAGAGTAAGTTTAACCGCGCCAATCAGGCGGTTCGTCAGCTCGGTTCGAACATCAAACCTTTCCTGTATACCGCAGCAATGGATAAAGGCCTGACGCTGGCGACTATCCTGAATGACATGCCAATCACCCGCTGGGATGCCGGTGCCGGTACCGACTGGCGGCCGAAGAACTCCCCGCCAACGTATTACGGTCCGATCCGTTTACGTCAGGGTCTGGGCGAGTCTAAAAACGTGGTGATGGTGCGTGCGATGCGTGCGATGGGTGTGGATTACGCGGCTGAATATCTGCAGCGTTTTGGCTTCCCGGCGGCGAACATTGTTCATTCCGAATCACTGGCATTGGGTTCTGCTTCATTCACTCCGTTACAGGTGGTGCGCGGTTACGCCACACTGACCAACGGCGGTTATCTGGTTGACCCGTATTTCATCACCAAAATCGTGGATGAATCCGGCCAGGTTCAGTTTGAAGCCAAACCTAAAATCGCCTGCCGTACCTGTAATATTCCGGTTATTTATGGGGATACGCAGAAATCTGCCGTGCTGTCGGATGACAACGTAGAAAATGTTGCTACGTCCACCATCAATAACAATACCAGTGTGCCAACGCCACAACTTGAGCAGGTTCCGCCGAACTCGCCACAGGTTGATGCCGCACAGCAATACGCACCGCATGTGATCAGTACTCCTCTGTCATTCCTGATCAGTGATGCACTGAACTCCAACATCTTCGGGGAACCGGGCTGGATGGGGACGGGCTGGCGCGCAGGACGCGACCTGAAACGTCACGACATTGGCGGCAAAACCGGGACAACCAACAGCTCGAAAGATGCCTGGTTCTCCGGATATGGTCCTGACGTGGTGACATCAGTCTGGATTGGCTTTGACGATCACCGTCGTGATTTGGGCCGTTCGACGGCTTCCGGTGTCATCCCGGATCAAATCTCCGGTGCCGAAGGCGGCGCGAAAAGTGCTCAGCCAGCCTGGGATGATTACATGAAAGCCGTGCTGGAAGGAGTGCCGGAACAGCCACAGACTCCGCCTCCGGGTGTGGTGACCGTCACTATCGATAAGAGTACCGGTAAGCTTTCTGACGGCGGCGGTAACAGTCGCCCGGAATACTTTATCGACGGGACTCAGCCGACAGAACATGCTGTGCATGAGGTCGGAACAACCATCATGGATAACGGTCAGGAACACGAACTGTTCTGATGCCTGAGCTGTAAAGCAAAAAGCCGGTCTGCGTAATGCATGACCGGCTTTTTTAATGATGTTTTATCGCAGGCTCAGCGGGCATTGCGCATCAGAAACTCATGCGCCAGAAATAACGCACTCACGTTGCGGGCTTCGCAAAAATCGGGATGTTGCAACAGTTCCATCATGCGTGACACCGGCCAGCGCGTTTGTGGCAAAGGTTCCGGCTCATCACCTTCCAGGCTTTTCATATACAAATCTTTAGCAATGACGATATTCATGCGACTGGAGAAGTAAGAAGGTGCCATGGTCAGTTTTGCCAGCACGTCAAAGTGCCGTGCACCGTAGCCCACTTCTTCCATCAGTTCCCGGTTCGCCGCCTCAAGCACACCTTCACCCGGATCAATCAGGCCCTTGGGAAAACCCAGCTCGTAGCTTTCAATCCCAACGGCATATTCCTGAATTAACAACAGCTCATCATCAATGATCGGTACAATCATCACCGCTTCACGATCGGAAGGACGCATGCGTTCATACACGCGTTCAGCGCCATTGCTGAATGTCAGATCAACAGATTCGATGGTGAATAATCGCGAACGGGCTACGGTTTCCACCTTCGTAATTTTCGGTTTTTGCAGGTGTTGTGTCATCTCATCCCCAACTTATTATTCACCTGACCAGAGGTGTTCTAATGGGTTCGTTTGTCTGTTCAAAAGCCGCTACCGGTAGTCATTGTGCGTTAAGGAGCGTCAGCATCGCAATCTTTACTGAAAAACTGTCTTTGTCCTGCCTATTTCCCGTTCAAAATGTCACTAAATAATCGCCGTTAATCGCGCAAAAAAAACACGTTGACTCATGGCTGTCACATTTTTGCTTTAACAAAAACACTCTCACTTAAAAATAGGATTATACCGATACCCGTTAATTCCCAAATGCAGGTATCCTCTAGCGTGGTATTTTTGTGCACGCGATTCAGGTTAACAATAATAAAATTCCTATCAAAAAGCACCCATGCGCAGAATGTGCATTTCGTTATATGTATAATACTTTCACAGAGTTGACGTAAGTCACCCACGTCTGAACGGGGATCGGATGAGCACAGTAGTCGTGACACTGGTGTTGTTGTGTATCGCAATTATTGCCACAGCGTCTTATTTTTGGCTCGTATTGCGTCGCCGCCAACGCGGCGAGTCAGTCGTGCGTTTTTCCACACCCAGTCAGCGCAAACTCTCCCAGAAAGAACGCGACGCAGTAGAACGCTATCTGCGACAAAATGAAGGCCTCGGCCAGACACCGATCACCCACCGCAATAATCTGATTATCCTGCGAGATAAACTGACGCTGACCACCAAAAGCGAAAATGTTTATAGCCTGACCCGCGCGATCACCCGTTATGGGGTGGCGAGCGAAGATCCTAACAAATGGCGTTACTTCCTCGATTCTACTGAAATTCACCTGCCGCCATTCTGGGAGCAATACATTGCTCAGGAAAACCAGGTCGAGCTGATCAAAACACAGACTCTGCCGCTGGTGATTTCACTCAACGGTCATACGCTGACCGAGCACGTTTACGAAGGCCCGGCGCCGGTTTCGGCGGTGATACCTTCTCAGCCGCAAAATGCGTCTATCCGTCATGAAGAAAGCGAGCATATTGAACTGGTCAAAGTGCGTCGCGAAACACGTGAAGAGCATGCGCTGACCCGTTCGAATGGTGTAAAAGAAGCGCTGGCTGTTTCCGCTATTCTGCTTCTGCTTTTCATCACACTGCAAAGTCCGGTGATATTTCTGCCCTGGTTGCTGGTGATTTCGGCAGGATTAGCCGCCTGGGTTATCTGGCGGTTTGTGTCTGAACGTTTAGGTAAAAATCGTAAGGAAATTCATTGCCTGCGCGGCTTACCTAAACGCTGGGGTTTGTTCGGTGAATCCAAACAAGGTGATATCAGCAATATTTCGCTCGGTGCGGTAGACCTGATTTATCCGCCTCACTGGCAGCCCTATATTGGTCGTGATCTCGGACAGCCAACGGACGTGGAAGTCTATATGAACAGCCACGTTGTCCGCCAGGGAAGCTATCTGACACTGCACGAGGAAGTGAAAAGATTCCCGCTCCAGCAGTGGGGAAGAAACCTGGTGCTCGCCACCAGCGCCTTCCTCTTGCTGCTGGCGTTACTGGTTTATGTGCCGCTTGGCCTGCCGCTCAAACTCAGCGTAGCCTGGCTGCAAGGTGCACAAAGTTCGCAGGTTAACAGCGTACAGGAACTGGAAAAGGCTGCCCTGCGCGTCGGCGACACCCTGAAAGTTCAGGGTACCGGCATGTGTTATGTGCCACCGGCGGCCAGCCGTTCTGCATCCGGTTTTATGCCTTTTGATTGTTCCGCGATTTACTGGAATACCGCGACGCCGCTGCCGGTGCCGCAGTCAGAAATTATTGATGCAGCTACAGCGCTGCAAACCACGGTGAACAACCAGCTGCATCCCGGCCAGAACCAAACCCCCGAGCAAAACATTAACCCGCAACTGGCCACCGCCATCGAGAAATCCGGGATGATCCTGCTTGATGATTTCGCGGATATCGTGCTGAAAACCGAAACGCTATGCGGAAACAGTAACGATTGTGTTCGTCTGAAAAATGCGCTGGTGAATCTGGGCAATTCGAGCAACTGGAATTCGCTGGTGAAGCGGGCAAAAGCAGGCACATTGCAGGGGATTAACGTTCTGCTGCGTCCGGTCAGCGCGCAATCGCTGAGTGAACTGGTGAATAACGCAACGTCTTCTTTCTTTGTTCAGGAAACCCGTCGCGCCGCTGACAGCCTTAACAGCCCGCCACCGGGCGGATTCTTGATCAGTAACGATGAAGGACGCCAGTTGATTGAAATGCCCACGCCTCCGGTCAGCGTGTTTGCTAACCCGCCTCAGGAGCAGTGGAAGCAACTGCAACAATTATCGACACTCCTGCTACATACACCGTTCAGTGCGCAGGGCGTGATCACCAGTATCAGCATTGATGCCAACGGAACCCGTCACATTTCGTTGCACAGCGAGCCGGATATCTCAACGCTCTGGCGCTATCTGGGCACCAGCTTATTACTGTTACTGTTAATCGGTGTTCTGGCGGTCAATCTCGTGCTGTTTACCCGCCGTTTCATCAAAGATAAGCGCAGAATCGACGATATTCAGCAATATTATAACTCCTGCTTTCATCCCACATTAATGCCAATCCCCGTGCAAAAACTGGGCTGAAAACCACCGGGTGTCCCTGCGCCACCCGGTCAGATTATGCTACCCTGACGCCCTTCCCTGCTTTCATCTGTTCGCCCCTGCGGTTTCTCACAGCCGCAAGAACCTGGAGTCTTCATGCCCCCCGATTTTGACTGGCAATGCATCGATACTGTTTTACTGGATATGGACGGCACATTGCTGGATCTGGCTTTTGACAGCCAGTTCTGGTTGCAGGATGTCCCTCTTGCCCTTAGCCAGCAGCGTGCGATCCCGCTTGAAAACGCGCGCCAGTTAATTCATGACGAATATCTTGCCGTCCAGCACACCATGAACTGGTATTGCTTCGACTACTGGAGTGAAAGGCTGAGTCTGGATATCTACCAGATGACGACGAACATCGGCAAAAATGCGCGTCTTCGCGACGACACGCTGCCGTTTCTGGTTCACCTGCGTGAAAGCGGACGACAGACAATTTTGCTCACCAATGCGCATCCGCACAGTCTTTCCGTTAAAATTGAACATACCGGATTAGACCAGCACCTTGATTTATTACTTTCCACCCACACATTTGGTTATCCGAAGGAAGATCAGCGGCTGTGGTCTGCAGTTCAGCAACAAACGGGCTTTAATCCCGACAGGACATTATTTGTCGATGACGGTGAACCGATCCTGAATGCGGCAAAAACCTTCGGCATCCGCTATTGTCTGGGTATAGAAAATCCGGACTCGACCATGGCAAATAAGTCATTTGAAGGACATCCTTCCATCAATGATTACCGCAGCCTGTTGCCTGCAATTCACCCCGTAACAGGCCCGGCTAAGTAACACCGGTACGCTCAGGGGAAGAATATGAAAGGTAAAACGGAAGACGACGATAATGCAGTACGCCTCGATAAATGGTTGTGGGCGGCTCGTTTTTATAAGACCCGCGCGCTGGCACGCGAGATGATTGATGGCGGCAAAGTGCATTACAACGGTCAGCGGGGGAAACCCAGCAAGCTGATGGAACTGAATGCCGAAATTACATTGCGTCAGGGAAATGACTCAAAAACGATCATCGTTCTGGGGCTGACCACTCAGCGCCGTAGTGCAGAAGAAGCACAGAAACTGTATCAGGAAACTGAGGCGAGCATTGCCAGCCGGGAAAAAATCTCCGAAGCACGCAAAATGAACGCGATGCCGCATCCGGACAGACGTCCGGACAAAAAGGAACGCCGCAACCTGATCAAATTTAAATATGGCGATTCTGAATAAATCCAAAGTCCTTCCAGGAGGGATGAAGGATTTGAGTTCGCTAAACAGAGAGAAAATTATGTCTAATCACGACCAACTGCATCGCTACCTGTTCAATCATCACGCCGTTCGCGGTGAACTGGTCTCGCTCAAAGAGACTTTCCAGCAGGTTATTGCCGGTCACGACTATCCGGCAGAAGTGCGCAATCTGCTGGGTGAAATGTTGGTGGCGACCAGCCTGCTGACTGCCACCCTGAAATTTGACGGCGATATTACCGTGCAGTTGCAAGGTGATGGTCCGCTGAAACTGGCCGTGATCAACGGTAACAACAAGCAGGAACTGCGCGGCGTCGCACGTCTGCAGGGTGACATTACCGAAGGCAGCTCGCTGAAAGAGATGATTGGCAACGGCTACATGGTGATCACGATTTCTCCGACCGTCGGCGAACGCTATCAGGGCGTCGTGGGGCTGGAAGGCGAAAACCTGGCAGAGTGTCTGGAAAACTACTTCATGCAGTCAGAACAGCTGCCAACCCGCATCTTCATCCGCACGGGTGAAGTTGAAGGCCAGCCTGCTGCAGGCGGCATGTTGTTGCAGGTTCTGCCAGCGCAAGATACTGATCCGGAAGAGTTCAGCCATCTGGCACAACTGACCACCACCATCAAGGCGCAAGAGCTGCTGACCCTGCCTGCCAACGAAGTGCTTTATCGTCTGTATCATCAGGAAGAGGTCACCCTGTATGAACCGCAGAATGTCTGTTTCCGTTGCACCTGTTCCCGCGAACGTTGTGCAGCAGCGTTGCTGACGCTGCCGGATGAAGATGTGCTCGACATGCTGGAAACTGATGGAAAAATAGAGATGCACTGCGATTATTGCGGCACGGACTATGAATTTGACGCGATGGATATGGCGACACTGAAAGCTGGCGGCGACGTTCATTCCGGAGATGACCACGTTCATTGATCGTTAACACGCGCAGCCTGAGGGACTTTTCACTGAAAAGTCCCTTTTTTATTGCTATTCCATAACCTCATTTGCACACCTTTCGGGTTTTTCATCACAATTCTGGAAAAACATTCACATCTACCGTTATTCTTTGAGAGCTGTCGTGGCACAAAAGCGATATATACCTACAATAGCAACTGATTTATCCCTATTTACGGGATTCAAATTCAGCAAGGAGCAGGGAAATGCCTACCACTATCGGGATCACCGCCGAAACACTCTCCCAGTATGGGATCCACCAGAATAGCGAAATTGTCTATAACCCTGATTACGAAACTCTTTTTGCAGAAGAGACGGCCCCGGGCCTGGAAGGTTATGAGCGCGGGCAGGTGACAGAGCTCGGTGCAGTGAATGTCGATACTGGCATTTTCACCGGCCGCTCGCCGAAAGATAAATACATCGTCCGTGATGACACCACACGCGATACGCTCTGGTGGGCTGATCAGGGCAAAGGGAAAAATGATAACAAACCGCTGTCGCAGGAAATCTGGACATCACTCAAGGCGCTGGTCAGCAAGCAGCTATCCGGGAAACGTTTGTTTATCGTTGATGCCTTCTGCGGTGCCAATGCAGACTCGCGCCTGAAAGTACGCTTTATTACGGAAGTCGCCTGGCAGGCACATTTCGTCAAGAACATGTTCATTCGCCCCGAAGTCAATGAACTGGAAAATTTCGAGCCTGATTTCATCGTGATGAACGGCGCGAAATGTACCAATCCGGACTGGCAGAAACAGGGCCTGAATTCTGAAAACTTCATCGCTTTCAATCTGACCGAGCGTATCCAGCTGATAGGCGGCTCGTGGTACGGCGGCGAAATGAAGAAAGGCATGTTCGCAGTCATGAACTATCTGCTGCCATTGCAGGGTATCGCCTCAATGCATTGCTCAGCGAACGTCGGCGAAAAAGGCGATGTGGCGGTGTTCTTTGGTCTCTCCGGTACCGGCAAAACCACCTTATCCACCGATCCGAAGCGTCAGCTTATCGGTGATGATGAGCACGGCTGGGACGATGACGGCGTCTTTAACTTTGAAGGTGGCTGCTATGCCAAAACCATCAAACTGAGCAAAGACGCCGAGCCGGAAATTTTCGGTGCGATAAAACGCGATGCCTTGCTGGAAAACGTGATGGTCAGCGCAGACGGCAAAATCGACTTCAATGACGGCAGCAAGACTGAGAATACCCGCGTCTCCTACCCGATTTATCACATTCAAAATATCGTGAAACCGGTATCGAAAGCCGGTCACGCCAGTAAAGTGATTTTCCTGACAGCCGATGCGTTTGGCGTATTGCCGCCGGTTTCCCGTCTCACAGCCGCGCAAACGCAATACCATTTCCTGTCCGGTTTCACTGCGAAGCTGGCCGGAACTGAGCGCGGTGTCACTGAACCCACGCCAACCTTTTCTGCCTGCTTTGGTGCGGCGTTCCTGATGCTGCACCCGACGCAATACTCCGAAGTATTGGTGAAGCGCATGGAAGCTGCAGGCGCTCAGGCCTATCTGGTGAACACTGGCTGGAATGGTACCGGCAAACGTATTTCGCTGAAAAATACCCGCGCTATTATCGACGCGATCCTCAACGGCACCATTGATGATGCGGAAACCTTCACCTTGCCGCTGTTTAATCTGGCGGTGCCGGTTGAGCTGCCGGGCGTCGACACGCATATTCTGGATCCGCGCAATACTTACGCCAGCCGTGAACAGTGGCAGGAAAAAGCTGAACATCTGGCACAGTTATTTATCGATAACTTCGACAAATACACCGATACCCCGGCTGGCGCCGCACTGGTCAGTGCCGGACCGAAACGCTAATCTGCTGGCAAACTCTTATCAGGCGCGGGCTTCCGCGCCTTTTTTATTGCAACCAGCCCAGCGGCATTTCAGAATGACAGCATTGCTGTCAGAGGAGCCTGATATGGCGACGATTACCGTTCGTAATCTGGATGATGATGTGAAGGAATTACTGCGCATTGCGGCGGCCAGAAAAGGCCATTCGATGGAAGAAGAAGCACGTTTGATACTAAAACAGGCGCTGACCACTACTGTGCCTGATTTTGGTCTGGGCAGTCAGCTGCGCCAGCGCTTTTCTTCCCTGAGCGTGGAACATCTGGAACTGCCACCGAAATGATCATCCTCAATACTGCCGTCATCCTTGAGATGATTAGCCCCTTCCCGCAAAAGAACGTGCTGCAATGGCTGGACGCGCAGGACGCCACACAACTGTATCTGACCAGCCTGAGCGTCGCGGCACTTTTCAGCTGGGCGGATAGTCTGCCGGAGAATCAGCCGAAAGCCGCGCTTTCGGACGCTTTGCTGGAGATGATGAACCAGGATTTCGCGGGCAGGCTGTTGCCGTTTGATGCGGCCAGCGCGCTGTATTACCCGCGTGTGATGGCCTTATCGAAGGCGGCCAATATTGAGATGGCGGAGCGTGATATGCAGCTCGCGGCAATCTGCCTGAACCATCAGGCGGGGCTTGCCACGGATCACGCAGAAGTGTTTGCCCACACGGGCGTGGTGTTAGTTAATCCATGGGATACGGCGGAAACACCACGATGGCGGGAAGAAGCGGCAGAGTATTATGTGATGAGCAGGAAGAATTAAGCCAGCGGCTGGGCTGCTGTTAAACCGTGGGTTGCCACCCACACTGGCCTTAAAGGTGGCTTATCGCCACCCCCCTTAAGGAATCCCGGGCTCTATTGCGCGCTCCGCGCTGGCTATGTTTCAGCTGCCGCAGCGCGATAAGTGATCGCCGAAATTGAGAAACCGAAACTTTCACCTGTCTGAATAAAAGGGATCATTAAGGCTCCCCTTAATCAAACCAGTTTTTGCTGTACCGCCACCGCTTTCAGCATCTCAACCGGTAACGGCAGATAGGCCCGAATTCGTAATCCCCCGCGGTCACTTTTCCCGATATCCAGCGTGCCTGAGTGGGCATCAATAATGCGCTGAACAATCGCCAGCCCGAGTCCGGTTCCGCTGGTAGTTCGCGCACTTTCGCCACGCACAAATGGCTGAAACAGATGCTTAAGCTGGTCAGGCTCAATGCCCGGGCCGTCGTCTTCAACCTGGAACCAGGCCCGCTGCAATTCGCGACCACTACTGACTTTAATCCAGCCGTCGCCATAACGGGCAGCATTCACCACCATATTCACCACGGCACGTTTGATAGACAGCGGATGAGCATTGACCAGCAATTCGCCGTCCGCCAGACCAGAGTCGATCTCACGTTCATAACCGCTTTCCGTCGCAATCACTTCGCCCAGAATACCGTTAAGATCGGTGATCTCGGTCGGCATCTCCTGTCCGGTGCGCAGATAATCGATGAACTGCTCAATAATCGCGTTGCACTCTTCGATATCTTTATTGATCGACTCGGCGAGATAACTGTCATCGTCACTCATCATTTCGGTCGCCAGACGAATGCGCGTCAGCGGCGTACGCAGATCATGGCTGACGCCCGCCATCAGAAGGGTACGGTCATCGGCCAGCAGTTTGACACCGGCAGCCATCTGATTAAACGCCCGCGTCACAGAACGCACTTCAGACGCACCGTATTCACGCAGCGGCGGCGGAATAATACCTTTCCCTACCTGCAACGCCGCATGCTCCAGCTCAACCAGGGGGCGGTTCTGTATACGGATAAACAGCCACGCGCCACCAATCGCCAGCAACATAATCGCCAACGTATAGCGGAACAGCGGAGAGAAATCGCCCTGATGGATTTCAGTAAGGGGAACCCGCACCCAGATGTCAGGCGACAACCAGGTTTTCAGCCACACCACCGGGGTATTTTTATTGACCTCGACGCGCACGTCAGTAGGACCACCGAGTTGCTGCGCCATCTGCTGACTGAGGAATTCGTAATGCTGCGCCCAGCGCAGGCCACTCTCCTCGGCCGCAGAGTTGGTATAAAGAGAAATGCCCAGTTCGCGGTAGATTTCGCGACGAAATGCCGGTGGAACCGCCAGCAACGTCCCATCTTCCAACTGCAGCCGGTCAGTCATCAGCATACGGACTTCGTATGCCAATACCTTATTGAACTGCTGCAGGCTGGGCAGAATGGCGAAGTTCAGCACCACCAGATAGGTCGTCACCAGGCTGACGAACAGCAAGGTGACGATTAATAACAGTGTTCGGGCAAACGAGCTACGCGGTGAAAAGCGTATTCGCTTCATGCCTTACTGCCGTCCGGTACAAATACGTAGCCCAGACCCCAGACAGTCTGAATGTAACGCGGATGCGCCGGATCTTCTTCTACCATACGACGCAGACGGGAAATCTGCACATCGATAGAGCGTTCCATCGCACTGTATTCACGGCCACGCGCCAGATTCATCAGCTTGTCACGGGACAGTGGCTCACGCGGATGGCTTACCAGCGCTTTCAGCACGGCAAACTCACCACTGGTCAGTGGCATAGGCTCATCTTCACGGAACATTTCGCGGGTGCCGAGGTTTAGTTTGAACTTACCAAATGAGATAACCGCCTCTTCCTGAGAAGGTGCGCCTGGCAGTTCATTGGCCTGACGCCGCAGGACTGCGCGGATACGCGCCAGCAGTTCACGCGGGTTAAATGGCTTAGGAATGTAGTCGTCGGCGCCGATTTCCAGGCCCACGATACGGTCAACTTCTTCCCCTTTCGCCGTCACCATGATGATCGGCATCGGGTTACTCTGGCTGCGCAGACGACGGCAGATAGATAAGCCATCTTCGCCAGGCAACATCAGATCCAGAACCATCAGGTGGAATGACTCACGGGTCAGCAAACGGTCCATTTGTTCAGCATTGGCAACGCTACGCACCTGGAAGCCCTGTTCAGTCAGATAACGCTCCAAAAGTGCACGCAGGCGCATATCGTCATCGACCACCAGAATCTTGTGATTTTCTTGCATTTAAATCTCCCAAAGGCGTGAATGCCTCAAGCTTGTATTGTTAGAAAAGTCAGCCAAAACAGACAGCGTTTAATGGTATATATTCTAGTCGAAATTGTAACAATGATTATGGATTTCCTAATTTATCAACAATATCAGAGGAGTCTTCTGCAAGCGAAGGTTGGTTTGTTACGGGGTGTCCCGCTCTGCAAACCTGCTCATCCGTTTTTCTGGTCATTATCTGAGCATTTCTACCGAAAGTATCAGGAAAATGATCATCTCAATGTGCCCGTGGGGATAAAAGTTTGGTGATTTTACTTATTCGTTTGATTAATAATAAAGTGATAAGGATAATATTTTATTTGAGAAATAGATCATTTACCCACCAACTGATCATTTGAATGAATTAACCAAACCATAAAGATCATAGACAGTGATATTTCAGATTAAAAACTCATTATCATTTAATTAGACAGGATGCCACCGACTATTCAATGTATAGAACACTTGATAGAATCCGGCGTCTGAAGGTGATGAATTCACTTTATTTAATCCGATAAAGTCATCTTTAGATTAACCACTAATTTTTATTTCTGAATGGACGCAAAAAATGAAAACCAAGTTCAAGCTCTTAGCGGGTGGGATATTTTTGGCTATGGCTGCAAATAGCTATGCGATCGATGGCGCTATTAATTTTACGGGTGCGATTGTTGAAGAGGCCTGTGAAATCAATGGGGGTGAAGAGCTCAATATACCTTTAGGGACTTATTCAGCAGCTCAATTCCAGGAAATTGGTGATCTCTCTCCGAAGATCCCTTTTACCCTGCCACTTGATAACTGTCCTGTCGTTACTGAAAGTAATCCTACCCCTCACTTCCGGATATGGCTGGAGTCAGATACCGTTGCTGATACCACTGATTTGATTGCACTTGGCAATGATTACGGTGATGAAATGGCGGATGGTGTCGGCATCAGAATCGAAGATGCAGAAACCAACGAGATAATGAAAATCAACGGATTACCTGACATCATCTATCCAATCCCCGGAAAGGTTATGAATGTCAACCTTCTCGCATACTATGAGTCGTTTAAATTGCCTGGCGATATCACTGCCGGTGCGGCAGACGCGCGCGTGAAAGTCACTCTCGATTACAGATAAGTACTTTGAGCCTTGCCCTGTAAAAAATTAATTCTACAGGGCATTTCTTATACGTTTATTCAATTACCGCATGGATATATTGCTACTGTAAGGATTCATATTCGAATGGGTAAGTCAAAAATATTAACATTACTTTTCATTATAACCTCAGTAGTTACATCACAAATAACCTATGCCGGCGGAATTATTGTCGGACGGACACGCGTTATTTATGATGCAGATAAAAGGGAAGCTACCCTTTCCGTTAAAAATAATGCCGATAACAATCCTTTCCTCATACAATCGTGGGTTGATGCGGGGGGAGAAAAAACACGCGGTCCTTTTATTATCACCCCGCCACTATTTCGACTGAATGCTCAACAGGAAAGTAACCTGCGCATTTCCTATAACGGCAGCGTCCTCCCGACAGACAGAGAGTCCGTTTTCTATATCAATGTTAAAGCGATACCTTCAACGCCAAAAAATACAAAAAACGAACTTAAACTGGTGGTCAATACGCGGATAAAGCTCTTTTACCGGCCAACAAAACTGCCCGGAAAATCGTTTGAAGCACCGAAGGCGCTCACTTTCTCCAGAAATAACGGTCATCTCGTTATCAAGAATCAGAGCCCTTATCACGTTGTTTTCAGTTCACTCAGCATTGGCTCAACTTTTTTAAAAGAGGTGGCCATGATTGCGCCATTGAGCGAGCTGGATGTCATTCTTCCCGCGAAAATCTCAGGCAACAGTGTGAAATGGGAAGCGATAAATGACTATGGCGGCACGACAGAACGATATGAGCAACCTCTGTAACCGGACCAATAAAGCCACGCCATAACTCACAGCAATCGCCTAATTACGGCAACTCAGAAGCACGAGAAAACTATGCTCACGGATGAAAAATTTTTACAGAAGAGCTTGTCTGGAGACATTAAAAAGACCTCCGCGCCGCTCGTGCTAAAACTGGGTGGCCTGCTGGCCAGTACGGCTTTGGGATTACTCGCCGCTCACCCGGCCCGTTCAGAAAATGTCTATTTCGATCCTCAGTTCATCGAGCGTCAAGCCGGTGATGTTGGGGATGTCGACCTCTCGTTGTTCCAGAGTAATGACCAGGCACAGTTACCAGGTAACTATGACACTGCATTGTATGTGAATAAAAAATTAAAAATACGTCATTCAATCAGCTACTTGTCCAAACCAGACGGCACGCTTGAGCCACAGATCACGCCTGATATATTGCGGTTACTGGGCGTCAATGTTGATGCGTTTCCGGCGTTAAAAAATCATCAGCCGGACGCACCTTTGGGTTCGCTTGCACAATATATCCCTGCTGCAGACGTCAAATTTGATTTCTACCTCATGCAGCTTAATTTCAGCATTCCGCAGGCAGCGATCCTTCAAAAAGCTGAAGACTATATTGATCCGGAAAAATGGGATGACGGCGCACCTGTACTTTTCTCAAATTATTCCTATTCAGGCGGCCAGAGGAGTTACCGAAATGGCAGTGATGATTCCAGCCAATACCTGAATCTGCAAAATGGCTTCAACGTAGGCCCGTGGCGCTTACGTAATTATACGACTTACAGCAACAGCGGAGGTGAGAAGCGTTGGGATACGATCTCAACCTACGCCGAACGGGATATCAAAACCTTAAAATCAAAATTCCAAATCGGTGAAAACTCGACCTCCGGAGAAATCCTCAGCAGTGTCCCGTTCTCCGGGGTTCAGCTTTTTTCTGACGATAATATGCTGCCAAACAGCCAGCGCGGTTTCGCACCCACCATCCGGGGTATTGCAAACTCAAATGCAGAAGTCACTATCCGGCAAAATGATCACATTATTTATCAGTCTTTTGTCCCTCCGGGTGCCTTTGAGATTAACGATCTTTATCCCTCATCCTACAGCGGAAATCTTGAGATAACGGTGAAAGAAGCTGACGGGACTGAACGCCGGTTTAATCAGCCTTTTTCAGCGATTCCCATCATGCAACGCCCTGGTCGTTTGAAATACAGCGCAACTGCGGGGACTTATCGCGCGACAGATAACAATGAGAAAGAGCCAACCTTTGCTCAAGGTACGGCTATCTATGGTCTTTCAAACACCATTACGTCCTACGGTGGCTCTGTGGTATCTGAAGATTACCTCTCAGGACTCATCGGTATTGGTTATAACCTCCGGTGGCTGGGCGGCATTTCGGCTGATGTTACCCATGCCCGTTCCACACTGGACAATAATCAAACCACCTCAGGTCAGTCATATCGCGTCCAGTATTCGAAAAATATTGAAATGACCGACACAGATTTCAGTCTGGCAAGCTATCGGTACTCAAGTGCGGGATATTACGACTTCGATGAGTCTACACAATATCTTGATGGCGACAATGCTCCGGAACTTGATTATCACAAACGCAGTAAAATCCAGTTCAATATCAATCAGACATTGTGGCAAGGCGCGAGCCTGTATCTGTCAGGATACAAACAGGACTACTGGAACAACAGCGGCAAGGAGAAGAATCTCTCACTGGGCTTAAACAACAGTCTGTTTGGTATCAGCTATAACCTGAGCTATTCCTACAGCCAGTTACAGGATCAGGATAACGATCAACAGATATCCCTGAACGTCCGTATTCCGCTCAGCCGTTGGTTGCCACAAAGCTGGGGGACATACAATGTCTCTCACCAGAAAGGCGAAGGGACACGGCATCAGGTTGGATTAAGCGGAACCGCGCTTGACGATCGTCGCCTGAGCTATTCAGTTCAGCAAAGTTATACCGATCATAACAGTGAAAGCGGCAGCAACCTTTACTCTTCTTACCGCTCCTCCTTTGGCAATCTCAATGCAGGTTACAATTACAGCAGGGATTCTCAGCAACTCAGCTACGGCATTGCCGGCGGGATCGTGGCGCATTCCCGGGGTGCCACTTTGTCTCAACCTCTCGGTGATTCCTTTGCATTGATTGATACCAATGGAGCCAGTGGGGCACGTCTGCAAAATCTTCCTGGCGTCAGAACAGACTGGCGTGGTTTTGCTGTCGTCCCGTATCTGACTGCGTATAACGAAAACCGTATCGCCATGGACACCACCACCCTGCCTGACGACGTAGATATCGAAAATACCTCAGCCATTGTGATCCCGAATTCCGGCGCCATGGTGACGGCACATTTTGATGCCCGAGTGGGGGCCAGAGTTTTGGTGACACTTGTCAGACCAAACGGGGCCACAGTCCCGTTTGGTGCCGTGGCGGCCACTGATAAACAAAGCAATATCGTGGATGAGGGCGGCGTCGTTTATCTGTCAGGTATCCCGTTAGAAAAACCCGTTTTACTTCATGTCAAATGGGGGAATAACGCATCTCAGCAATGTCAGGCTCAACTCAACATTTCTGCCTCAACCTCTCAGGTGAATTCGCTGAAGGCTCAGTGTATTTAAGGATAATTCATGCACACTAAAAAACAGGTTTTGCACAACCTGACATCACTCATAAAGCTCGCACTGTTGGGGATCGCCATAAATAGTTTTTCATCCCTCGCACAAGCGGGATCGGCAATGTGCTCGCCAGAAAATGGTGCCGCCGTGAGTTATGAAAACTTTCTTCATGAAGACATCCCCGCGTCGGACAACGAGAGAGGGAAAAAGTATGAAAAAAGCATGAATGGTGGAATGCAAAATTACACCATTGCCTGCAATTGTACCGACAAAGATGCCAGCAGCCGCAGTGGAGTACTGCTGATGTACACCGTAAAAACCGCCTTACCTAAGGGAACTGAGCCGGGATATTACAAAATTAATGACCACATTGATGTCAAAGCAAGCCTTGATCTGCCTCCGGCAACTGATGTTCCGGTGCCGACGACCAAAACACTTGGCGATGCCACGCATCACACAGATGCAAATAATAACGGCGTTTGCGTGCAGCAAAATACCCGTGCCAGCCTCGACATTGGTTCTCAAGGTTCATTAACTTTTTATATCACCACCCCTTTTATCGGAGAACTGGATATACCAAGAACAGAGATCGCTGAGATTTATTTGTCATCAGGTACGGCCATAGTGACCGCCCCTCCGCTTGGCTCCCCTGTTGCCCGCGTCTACGTCAGCGGAAAACTGACCGTACCCCAAAGCTGCGAAATCAATAAAGGTGAAACGATCACGGTCAATTTCGGTGCCATCGCCACCAATAAATTCACCACGCTCAATCAGCCTCCCAGAGGGTTTATTCCTGTAACGTTCAACATTACGTATGACTGCACAGCCAATGGATTGCCGAAGATCCCGGCAGGTACACAGCTTGCCATGCTGTTGAAGGGGGACGACCTGACAGATCAGTACACGCTGGTCGCCAGACGCCGGCCTTCTGACAATAAAGCCGATATTGGTATTCGCGTTGAGAATGCCAGCGGTACAGCGATCCCTTTTGAATCTGGAAACTTACCCATGAATCAAAACGGTATGGGAAACATCTCTATGACGGCTTACCCAATTAACCTCATTGGTGGCGGGCTGGATACCGGCGAATTCAGTGGGATGGCGACCTTGAAAATAGATATCCGATAAGCCTGCCACGCTGTTCAGTTCACAATCTCAATACTCACCAACCGGCTGTCCGCGCGCCCGTGGTCGTCCACCGCGCGAATGCGATACTGGCCGTTATTGATAGGCCGCCAGTCGATAGCGGATTTGCTGGCGGAGCTGCCGAGGTAGATGTCATCGACAAACCAGTACACCGTTTTACTGTCCGCATCCGTGACCGCATTAAAGGAAATCCGGTCACGGCCTTGCTGTGACTGCCGCAGCGTGTAGGTGGTATTTTTCAGCGGTGACGTGATGCGTGGCGGATTGCCACTCACGTCAACGCCCTCATCCTTGCAGTGATTCGCCGGGGGCTTACGTTTTGGCAACCCTGCCTGTGCAAAAACATTCGCCAGATCCGATGGCCAGAACTCAAACACTTCCGTACGGGTTTCGTCCTCCTCATAAGGCGGGCATGCCACTTCACCGGTCAGTTTATCGAGGCGCACCGGGCGGTAAACCGTATCGACTTTGATCGGCGACTTGCCCGGAATAAACCAGGTTTTGCCTTTTTGCTGGCACCATGGCGTCGGCAAATCACCGCTGGCCAGGCAGATATCCACCCGTTTCAACCCTTTGGGAAACGGGCGTTTGGGTTCCTGCAAATCAGGATAACTGGCGGTAATGCTGTCGATAATATTGAAGAACAGCGGCGCGGCCGCATCGGCACCGACAAACACGTTGTTGCCTTTGCTGTCGAAATTCCCTTCCCACACCACCAGCACGTAAGGCCCGAAAACCCCCACGCTCCAGGCATCACGAAAGCCCCAGGACGTGCCGGTTTTCCAGTAAACTGGCAGTGAAGACGGTGCCTGTGCCAGCGTATCGCCCGGACGGCGGTGCTGGCGCAGCATATCGAGGGTGATGAAACTGGCCTCTTCACTCAGTAACCTGACCGGCGTTGTCTGCCGCGGATCGGATTTCTGCATCCGTAACGGCTGTAAGACGCCACGGTTCGCCAGCAATGCGTACAGTTTTGCCAGTTCCTGCATCGTCACTTCGCCACCGCCCAGCACCAGCGATAAACCATAATGGTTCTCGCTGGACATATCCGCCACGCCGGAAAGACGCAGAAACTGATAGAACGTCGGCTGGCGAAGCTGTGAAGCCACATACACGGCCGGAATGTTGCGGCTGAAGTTCAGCGCATCGGTGGCAGTCACTGGTCCGAGAAATCGCCGGTCGAAATTCTCCGGCGCATATGCCCCAAATGCTGAAGGTACATCTTTGAGAATAGTCATCGGATGCAGCACGCCCTGCTCCATGCCCAGCGCGTAAATAAACGGTTTGAGCGCCGAACCGGGCGAGCGTTTCGCATTGGTGCCGTTCACCTGCCCCTGAATCGTACGGTTGTAGTAATCGGCGGAACCGACCAGCGCACGCACACCCATATCACGGGTATCGGCCAGCACAACAGCAGCATTGTGAATCCCACGGCTTTCGTTGCGGGTGATAAACGCATTCACCTGCCGCACGATCAGCCGCTGCAAACCGGCATCCAGTGTGGTGTCGATACGGGTATCCGTGCGGATAATTTGCGGGTTCTGCTGGCGTAACTGCTCGATGAAATGCGGCGCAATATAAGGCATCTGTTCGGGCTGGCGCAGTGCCAGCGGCAATCTGAACAATGAAGTCTGGCTGCTGTCGGTTGCATAATGGGCCTGCCAGCGCTGGAAAAGCCGGTTACGAGCCTGCGTCAGCGCCGCACCGACAACACCCGTTTTAGAGTCGATACGGTAGCTCGGCGATTGTGGCAGAACCGCCAGCGTCAGTGCTTCCGGTAACGTCAGATCCTTCGGGGCTTTGTTGAAATAAATCAGGCTGGCCGCGCCAATGCTTTCAATATTTCGCCCGTACGGTGCGGTATTCAGATAGGCTTCGAGAATGTCATGTTTGGAATAACTCAGTTCCAGTTGCACCGCGCGCAGAACCTGCATGATTTTACCCGATGGCGTGCGGGTGTTCAGATGCCAGTGCATCCGCGCCAGTTGCATCGTGATAGTGGAGCCGCCCTGCATCTTTCCACCCGTCACATAGCTGCGCCAGAACCCCCGCATCAGGCTGAACGGGTTAAAACCGGGGTTGATATAAAACCAGCGATCTTCATGCAGCAACAAGCTTTTCACCGCCAGTGGAGAAACCTGTTCAAGCGGCGTCCAGAGGCGATAACGGTCGTCGTTCGCCAGCGTGATGCGCATCAGCGTACCCTGACGGTCATAATAGACGGTGGAAAAAGGCTGGCCCTGAGAAAGGAGCGGATGTGGCCAGAGGCGGCATGCCACAATAATCATCGCCAGTAAAAAAACCGCCATCGCGATGTTTTGCAGCAGACGTTTGGCTGTTTTAGAAAATGCGCGAAAGGTGATCATCTTGCTACTCAGAACAGGTTAAGCCCCGCCATCAGCGGCGGGGCTTCTGCATTGTGTTATTTTTTAGCAACAGCCGCTTCATCAGCCGGCACGACCACCAGTTTTTTATCACTGACCGACAACGCCTGAACTTCACGGTTATACATCGCTTCCCCGTAAGCCGGAGGGATCACGAAACTGCCGGTGTTGGTGGCTTTAATCTGATACACAAACTCCTGCACATCGGTGCTGGCGCTGCCGTAAATCACCACGCGATCTTCACGAATATCGCTGTAATCCGGTGCCCACGTAGAACCCGATGCCGCCAGCGGTGACTGCCAGGACGCTGAAGCTTCTGCTTCACTGTTTTCATCACTGCTGTCAGATTCCGGTTCCGGTGGCGTTTGCTGGACCACTTCGAATCCGCCCGGCAACAAATCCACAATCGCCAGATTGTCCTGCCCTTCCTGCGAGTTGGCGCGGACTTTCAGATGCACATTGATCTTCTGCCCCAGCGTCACCTGCGTGACTGCGTTGCCTTTTTCATCGGTGTAATCGCGGGTGATTTCCAGACCGCGGGAAATGGCTTTCTTCGGCGCTGCCAGATCGTAACCCGCCTGCGTCACCACGTACCAGGCGGGCGCGTTATTGCCGTTTTCAATGCGAAGTGCCTGTGCGTCAGCGGTGAAATTCGCTTTAGCAAACAGCCCCTGAACCTGTGAAATCAGCTGCGGTTCCACATTTTTGGTTTTGCTTAGTTGCGTAATTTTCAGCGCATCCGGTGCCGTGGCCTGCGCCGCCACCTGTGCGGAATAACTCTCCAGCGCCAGAATGCTCATTGCCGAGGAATACGTGGTGTAGCGTTCCTCTTTCAGTGCCTTGACCATATTTTCCAGCACCTGTGGCGGAATCGCGGAGACTTTTTCCGGGAAGTGACGGGTGATCAGATACAGCCGCGTCGCGTCCTGCACCAGTGGATCAAAGTAACTTTGCGTCCACCAGGCTTTGTCATACGCCTTGCTCAGTTGCGCCCACGTTGGTTGCAACAGCGTATTCGCCTCATCATCCATTTTCAGCAGACGGTAAGAAGACGCCAGATACATCGCGCTGAGATCGGTTTTCCAGGTGTCCGGATAGCGCTGCTGCAAGGTATCCTGCACCGAGGCCAGCGAACTGGTGGTGATTTCACCCTGACGCGTCAGCAAATAAACCGCCCATGCGCGCAGACGCAGGGTATACAAATCATCATTCTGATTCGCTGCCAGTTCGCGCAGTGCCGAATTGGCTTCTTCCAGCATACCGGCTGGCAACGCAACGCCCGCCGCTTTGGCTTCCAGCAGATATTGCACTACATACGGCGTGACGAACGGATCGGTTTGCGGCGATGAACGCCACAGGCCAATCGCGCCGCTGTCGTTCTGTCGTGAACGCAGCACCCCCAGCATATCTTTCAGTTGCTTGCTGCTGTCCGCCGGGCTGAGATTGCCACGCATTTCCGGATGCACGGTTTCGAGGATCAGCGGCACCGAGCGGCTGACAATCTGCTCAGAACAGTAATACGGATAATCCGCCAGATACTGGGATAACCCGCTGGTCAGTACCAGCGGCGAGTTGGACACCGCCGCTTTACGCACCGCGTAAGCATCAAACATCTGACGCAGATTATCGACGTCCTGGCTGCTGCCGTTCATGCGTCCCATCACCGACTGCGTGCGGAACGGCATTGCCGGGCGCACCGACGTACTGATCGTGCGGCGGCTGGTTTTATCGCCATACGTCGCCTCAAACACCAGCGGCGCATCACCCGGCAAGGCTTTGGCGCGTAAGCGGAAATTAATCACGCCCTCGCGTTTTTCAGCCAGCGACAGGTTCTGATCGGCCTGGCCCACCACTTCAAGCTGCGGCGGTACAGTCAGGTGGATAGCAACAGGAATGCTTTTGCCGTTCAGCCCTTCGAGGTTGTTACTGACACCTACGCTGACATCAAACTCATCACCCGGTGCCACCATCGACGGCACGTTTGGCGTCATGATGAAGTTGTCGCGCACGGTTGCCGAGGTCTGCGCTTTACCGATTTTGTCCGGCGTCACGGAAATCGCCATCACGCGGATTTTACCGTTGAAATAATCCGGCACCGGATAATCAAACTGCTTCTCGCCGTTCACTTCGGTAATGCCCGACCAGTACGCCACCGGCTTGTCGCGCTTACGTTTAAACGGATTGACGTTCAGATCCAGACCTTCACCGGCGTCACCGCCCGGCGCGGCGGCGAGCTGCATCAGCTTGCTGAATTCCGGCAGGATAAGATCCAGAATTTGCGAGCTTTCCACGCCCAGTTCACGTTTACGGAAGAAGTACTCCAGCGGATCTTTCAGGCGATAACGCGCCACCTGCAAAATCCCTTCATCGACGGCAAACAGCGCCACCTGTTGCGGGCCGTCGGTCTTCACCGTCATGACCAGGTTTTCCCCCGGTTTAATCACCTCAGGCGCGTTGACGTCGAGAGTGTTCTGGCGGGCTTTAGTGCTGATTTTGAACGGCATCACGCCGTAGCTCAGCGGGCTCATAAAGATTTCATTGGAATTCACATCACGCACGAACTGCACGTTGATGTAGCCGTTGCCTTCCATGCCTGCAGGAACACGGATTTTCTGCACCGAACTGGTGGTGTCGGTATGGAACCACTGCCAGCTGTAGACTTTATCTTTCTCGATGGTAATCAGCCCGCTGCCGGTGTACGGCGCGTTAACGGATACCTCGATTTCCTCACCCGGCTGGTACTCCGACTGATTGAGTTTCAGCTTCAGTTCGGCATTCCTGTCCAGCGAACGGCTGAGGTTGGCGTTACCGGCCACGGTATAGCCAATGCGGTTCAGCACATTGCCTTTCGCATCTTCAATAACCAGCACGAAATCACCCGGTTTATCCGTCGCCAGCGTCAGGTCGTTGCCCTGCGCCGTCAGCGACAGCGGCTGTTCCGACAACTGCACTTCCTTCATTTTCGACTGATATTTGTAAACGCCGGAATCCTGTTTGGTGAGCACTGAAATGTATTTCTGTTCAATCAGCGCGACTTTCAGATCCGGCAACGCAATCTGCTTCAGCGACGGGTCGACCGCAATAATGTTCAGATGGCGCGCTGCATCGCGGTTGATATAGCCTAAATCGCCGTCGGCTTTTACGCCGACCAGAGAGTCATACGGCGATACCAGCACCCGAGCCGTTGCGGCCACGGAACGTCCGCCACCGGCCACGAACGCCTCGGACAGCAGTTGCAACTGATAGGTCGCGTCAGCGTAAGATTTCAGATCCAGCGGGATATTCGCCGCGCCTTTTTCATCCGTCGTGCGCTCTTCCAGTTCCGTTTCGAAACCGTCGCTGTTCTGGCGGTTCTCATAGAAAGCGTAATCCGGGAACTGATCGAAGCTCGGATACATCGGGCGCAGCGTCAGTTTCGAGGTCACGCGCCGGTCCTGCGCAGGCGTACCGAACAGGTTCTGCACGTCAATATTGGCCTGCAATTCTGAGGGTTTCACCCAGCCTTGTTTACGCTCCGGCGTCAGTTGTAATTTCACCTTCAGCTGATCCGGCTCGAACTCTTTGACGTTAACCGAGGTATGTCCCAGCAAAGTGGAAGACTCATTGTCTTTGCCGATCAGATACAGATAGACATTCCATTCACCGGTAGGTGAATTATCGTCAGTGGTATAACTCAGCTCATTGAAACCGCTGGCACCGAGCGTCAGCGGGATAGTGCTCATCAGCTTGTCGCGCGGGTCGTGAATTTCCGCACGCACCGGCACACCCGCCAGCCCGTTGCTCCAGTCGGCAGCGCGGGTGATCAACCCGATATTGAAGGTATCCCCCGGACGATAAACGCCGCGATCGGAGAACAGATAACTGCTCAGCGTACGCGGGTCATTGGGGGTGATTTCGCCATCGACATCAAAACGGGAGAAGTCGAGGCCGCGATCGTTATTCCGGTCCGCTGGCAGGAAGGAGACATCGCCCTCTTTTTCCACCAGGAACATCACCGGCTGACGCTCGCTGGTATAAACGTCCAGCGCCGGGAAACGTACATGCCCGTCAGCACCGGTGGTTTGAGTCAGCAGCGTGACGCCGTTTTTAGCAATAACCGAGACTTTCGCATTTGCCACCGGTGTGCCGCTGTGAATTGACTGCACAAATACGTCGCGTGTTTTATCCTGCGAACGCTTGGCAATAATCCCCAAATCGGTGACAACAACGAATCGCGAATCGCCAACCGGCGCTTCATCTCCGCTCTGGTCTTCATCCTGATACACATTGCCGTCGTCATCCGCTTCCGGTTTCACTTCTTTCTTTTTCGGATCCCATTCCGACAGCGTCAGCAGGAATACGCCGCGATGCGAGGTCGGATCGGTGGAGAGATAACGCGAAAGATCGACGCCCTGATAATTCACTTCACCCGGCTTGTCGTTATTCACCGCCGTCTGATATTTGAAGTGCTCGGTGAAATACTCGTCATTCAGGCGGTTAAATTCCGCCGATGAATATTCACGACTTTTGAACGACACGATGTGTTGCAGCTGGCTCGGGATCACCCGTTTGATGTCCAGGCGCAGCCCCGGTACGTTACGCGCCGCGACGCTGATTTGCTTGTCACCGTTGACCGACAGCAACGAGCCTTGCGACATAAATTGCAGGGATTTCGGATAATCCGGAACCTGAACGATGCGGTAGACTTTTTCCGGCATTTTATAGCCGCCGGAAGATGTCAGAATATTGTCAATCTCCACCAGCATGGCACGGTGGGCTGGCGCATCGAAACGGAAGCTGAACTGCGGCTGATAATCACTTTCCGCGTCATTAAGCTGGATATTCAGCGGGGTGGCCTGCGCGAGCACATTATTCTCGACGCTGTCGACTGCCCAGCTTGCGTAATCATCCGGGCCTTTGGCTTCGTCCTGATCGTTTGGATTATGCTGTGGCAGTAACCACACTTTGACTGCCTGGCGGATATCGTTGTCTTTGACCGCGTCGCTGAACCCGACGATCAGCGCACGCTGGCCTTTCGCGCCATCGGCATCCACTACCTGCGCGCTGGCTTCGTTCACCGTCAGGCTATAGAGCGTCGGCACGGACACCACGCCATTCCTCGCCTGCGCGGTGGCATTTGAGGGTACAGAGGCTTTCACGCCTTCGCCAATGATGACACGCACGGAACCACCGTGATCCAGCGATTTCAGCGGTTCGGAATGTACCCAGGCATTGAGTTTCTTCTGGTCATAGACCACAGAATAATTGAGTTTCGTCCCGGTTTTGGCTTTCCCTTCGGTCAGGCCAAGCGAAATCTGTTTTTCGAAACTGGCGACATCCACCGGTGCGTTGAATTTAACGTTAAAAATCGCACTGCGTTTTTGGGGATCCTGCGGGTCCTGATAATACTCGGCCTGACCCAACTGATAACCGAAAGCTGGGGCAGAAAATTCATAGCGAGTTTTCGCCAGTTTAATTTGTGGCGCAAGCAGCACATCAGGGGTGAAGTTCACATCATATTTGTTGCCCATCGGCAGCGGATTTTTAGGCGTGAACACTAAGGTGTAACCACTTACCCATTTCCATTCACCTTCCGTGGCAGGTTTCAGGGAAATCCCTTTTTCGACCACTTTGCCCACTTCCGTCACGGGCGCGGCAGAATGGCGGAAACTAAAAATGACTTGCTGCGGTGCAGGCTTTTGTGCGGCGTAATTGACGGACTCGGGGCCGCTGACGCTGACGCTGGTGTCCTGATAAACCATTGGTGCAGGTTCTATCGGCTGCGGGCGATTGAGCCACCAGTGCCAGCCGTAAACGCCAGCACCTGCGGCGCACAGCAAAACCAGAATCGCCAGACTGATGGCTTTCGGGTATTTATCTACGCCATTTTCCATCCGTGTAAAGCTGCGCTTCAGCCAGCCGGAAGTGGCCGTCCACCAGGCAGGCGCCCGCCAGTCAATATTCCCGACCAGCGGTTTGAAGACACGACCCAGCAGACCCAGAACAAAAGCCAGCACGCGGAAAACACCTTTTATCAATGTAAAAGGCAGACGAAGTAAGAATTTTAATAAATCCATTTGTTGCTGTACCCCTAATCCCTGTGAACCATCGCCAGAAGTGATATTTTTATGCGAATCAGGACTTTTATTAAATTCAACGCATTGCGCCGCAGGATAATGATTATTCGCCTAAAAAGCCATCAGATAAAGCGTAGCAGCAACCGGGAGTTTCCGGCTGATTTCTGCGCTGCCAGCGACACGATTGTGTGAAACAATAGCGCGAGGATTTTGCGCAAAGCGACAGGTGACATGAAGACGAAACTGATTACCCGTGAAGGCTACGACAAGCTCAAAACTGAACTGGATTTCCTGTGGCGCGATGAACGCCCCGAAGTGACCAAAAAGGTCACCTGGGCTGCAAGCCTGGGCGACCGCAGTGAAAATGCCGATTACCAGTACAATAAGAAACGGCTGCGTGAAATCGACCGCCGCATCCGCTATCTGACCAAATGCATGGAACAGCTGCGCATCGTCGATTATTCACCGCAACAGGACGGCAAAGTGTTCTTTGGTGCCTGGGTGGAAGTCGAAAATGACGACGGCGACATCAAGCGTTTCCGCATTGTCGGATATGACGAAATTTTTGGCCGCAAAGACTACATTTCTATCGACTCGCCGATGGCGCGCGCGCTGTTGAAAAAAGAAGTCGGCGACAGTCTGGTGGTCACCACGCCGGTTGGCGACGCGACCTGGTACGTCAATGAGATTGACTACGGGAAATGATCAGCTAACTCTCAAAACACGCAGGCGGACAGCCTGATGACTGGCATTTTATGTCTTCAAACCGTATAACTGTGCCCTGCTTTTTAAACGAAAAAAACTGATATCAGACCTATGAATGATCAACTGAGCCGCATTATCGCAAGTGAATTGCAGGTTCGCCCGGAGCAGGTTGCTTCCGTGGTGCGTCTGCTGGATGAAGGTAATACCGTGCCGTTTATTGCGCGGTATCGTAAGGAAGTCACCGGTGGGTTGGACGATACCCAACTGCGTCAGTTGGACACCCGTCTGGGTTATCTGCGGGAGCTGGAAGACCGCCGCCAGACCATCCTCAAATCTATCGAGGAACAGGGCAAACTCAGCGACGACCTGGCAAAAGCCATTAATACCACGCTGAGCAAAACCGAGCTGGAAGACCTTTACCTGCCGTTCAAACCCAAGCGCCGCACGCGCGGACAAATCGCTATCGAAGCCGGTCTGGAGCCGCTGGCCGAATTGCTGTGGAACGAGCCACAAAACGAGCCGGACGCTGCTGCCGCAAAATTCATTGATGCCGATAAAGGCGTGGCCGACACCAAAGCTGCCCTTGATGGCGCACGTTACATTCTGATGGAGCGTTTCGCTGAAGATGCCGCGCTGCTGGCGAAAGTCCGCGATTACCTGTGGAAAAACGCCCATCTGACGTCCCGGATGGTGGAAGGTAAAGAGCAGGAAGGCGCGAAATTCCGCGACTATTTCGACCATCACGAACCGATTTCTCAGGTGCCTTCGCACCGCGCGCTGGCGATGTTCCGCGGCCGCAACGAAGGTATCTTACAACTGGCGCTGAATGCCGATCCGCAGCATGACGAGCCGCCAAAAGAAAGCTATGCCGAACAACTGATCATCGACCATCTGGGCCTGCGCCTGAACAACGCGCCTGCTGACGTCTGGCGTCGTGCCGTGGTCAACTGGACATGGCGTATCAAAGTGCTGCTGCACCTCGAAACCGAGCTGATGGGCACCGTGCGCGAACGCGCCGAAGATGAAGCGATCAACGTTTTTGCCCGCAACATGCACGATTTGCTGATGGCCGCCCCCGCCGGTATGCGCGCCACTATGGGTCTCGATCCGGGTTTACGTACCGGTGTAAAAGTCGCCGTTGTGGATAACACCGGCAAACTGGTGGATATCGATACGGTTTATCCCCACACCGGTCAGGCTGCAAAAGCCGCACAACAGGTTGCCGCGCTGTGCATCAAACATAATGTCGAACTGGTGGCGATCGGTAATGGCACCGCGTCCCGCGAGACCGAGCGCTTCTTCCTTGAGCTGCAAAAACAGTTCCCGGCGGTAAAAGCGCAGAAAGTGATTGTCAGTGAAGCCGGTGCATCGGTGTATTCCGCCTCCGAACTGGCGGCGCTGGAATTCCCGGATCTGGATGTTTCTATTCGCGGCGCAGTCTCTATCGCCCGTCGATTACAAGATCCGCTGGCGGAGCTGGTGAAAATCGACCCGAAATCCATCGGTGTTGGTCAGTATCAGCACGACGTCAGCCAGTCTCAGCTGGCGAAAAAACTCGATACCGTGGTCGAAGACTGCGTGAACGCCGTGGGTGTTGATCTCAATACCGCATCCGTTCCCCTGCTGACCCGCGTGGCCGGTCTGACACGCATGATGGCGCAGAATATCGTTAACTGGCGCGACGAAAACGGTCAGTTCCGTAACCGCGAACAGTTGCTGAAAGTCAGCCGTCTGGGGCCAAAAGCCTTTGAGCAATGCGCGGGCTTCCTGCGTATCAACCACGGCGACAACCCGCTTGATGCCTCGACAGTTCACCCGGAAACCTATCCGGTAGTGGAACGCATTCTGGCGGCGACACAGCTGGCGCTGAAAGAACTGATGGGCGATTCCAATGTGCTGCGTGGCCTGAAAGCCAGCGAATTCACCGATGAGCAGTTCGGTGTGCCGACGGTCACCGACATTATCAAAGAGCTGGAAAAACCGGGGCACGATCCGCGTCCAGAGTTTAAAACCGCGACCTTTGCCGAGGGCGTGGAAACCATGAACGACCTGATGCCGGGCATGATCCTCGAAGGCTCTGTCACTAACGTCACCAACTTTGGTGCGTTCGTCGATATTGGTGTCCATCAGGACGGCCTGGTTCACATCTCGTCACTGGCGAACAAATTCGTCGAAGATCCCCACACAGTGGTGAAAGCCGGCGACATCGTCAAAGTCAAAGTGATGGAAGTCGATCTGCAACGCAAACGTATCGCGCTGACCATGCGACTGGACGAGCAACCGGGCGAAGCACCCGCGCGCCGTTCTTCCGCGCCAGCGTCAGATTCACGAGACAATCAGAAACGCCACGCGCCAAACAAACCGTCGGGCCGCAATGCCGCGCCAGCAGGCAATAACGCGATGGCCGATGCTCTGGCCGCCGCGCTCGGCAAAAAACGTTAATTCTTCGTTTTTCCCCGCCACACCAAAGCCGCTGATATCCAGCGGCTTTTTTTATGTATCTTTTTTCGACACTTTTTAAACTCTGTCTTAATGAATCAATCACTGAGGTAAATCAATAAATCGGCCATCCGGCAGGCATACGATAGCGACGCGGTGGAGATTCCCGTGAAGAGGCACCCCCTCTTTTCTTTTGTCTCTATACGCGTACTAATTATGATAACTATTCTCGTTTGTACTTCTTTGCGTATTCAATACGCCGTCAGCCACAGGCTGACAATTTCGCACCATGGACAATTTCTGAGCAATATTTCGCAGTTAAGTGAGATCACCGGGCACGGAAGCGCGGCGTAACCTTTGTCACGCTGCCCCCAAAATGCCTGAATGCTTCGCGAGGAACTATGCAACTTCAATCAAAACGTGCTTATAAAATTACCGGCTTTTCACACGAAATCAGCCCGGCTTACCGGCAGAAACTGTTGTCACTCGGGATGTTACCGGGGTCATTTTTCAACATTATCCGCGTTGCGCCGATGGGTGATCCGGTACAAATCGAAACCCGCCGTACCAGCCTCGTCGTCCGCAGAAAAGACCTCGATCTCCTCCAGCTCGAGATGATGGCCTGATCCCAACATCAGGCCTTTGACAGTTCATTTTTCGCTGCGGCCCCGGGCTTGCATGTTTACCTTTTCTGACACGTAGATTTTATCGAATGAAACCATTAACGATCGGCCTGATTGGTAACCCAAACTCAGGTAAGACCACGCTTTTCAATCAGTTAACCGGTTCACGCCAGCGTGTCGGTAACTGGGCAGGCGTGACCGTCGAGCGCAAAGAAGGTCAGTTTGCCACCGCAGCGCACCAGATTACGCTGGTGGATTTACCGGGTACCTATTCCCTGACCACCATTTCCGAGCAAACTTCGCTCGATGAACAAATTGCCTGCCATTACATTCTGAGCGGCGACGCGGATCTGATGATCAACGTCGTCGATGCCTCAAACCTCGAGCGCAATTTATACCTGACACTGCAACTGCTGGAACTGGGCGTGCCATGCATCGTGGCGCTGAACATGCTGGATATCGCCAAAATCCAGAACATCAATATTGATATCCCTGCGCTGTCTGCTCGTCTGGGTTGCCCTGTGGTGGCGCTGGTTTCTACCCGTGCCAGCGGCATCAAAGAACTGAAAGCCGCCATCGACGAATTGCCACAAGTGGCTGTGCTGGAACGTGTGCAATATCATCCGGTTTTACAACAGGAAGTCGATGTCTTGGCCGCCGAAATGCCGCCAGCCATGGCGCTGCAACAACGCCGCTGGCTGGCACTGCAAATTCTTGAAGGGGATATTTATAGCCAGACGCACGCAGGCAACGCACAGGCATTATTGCCGCAGGTGAGAGCCCGGCTGGCTGAGCAGAAACTGGACGATCCGGCACTGCTGATCGCCGATGCGCGTTATCAGAGCATCGCGGCGCTTTGCGCAGAGATCAGCAACTCCCACCTTACGGCGCCGAATAAACTGACGCAGGTGCTCGATCGCGTGATCCTCAACCGCTTTCTGGGCGTACCGATTTTCCTGCTGGTGATGTATCTGATGTTCGTGCTGGCCATCAACATCGGTGGTGCGCTGCAGCCGATTTTCGATATCGGCTCCGCCGCGATTTTCATTCAGGGCATGCAGTGGATTGGCTTTACCCTGCATTTCCCGCAATGGCTGACCATTTTTCTGGCACAGGGGCTGGGTGGCGGTATCAATACCGTGCTGCCGCTGGTGCCACAAATCGGCATGATGTATCTGTTTCTGTCGTTCCTTGAAGACTCCGGTTATATGGCACGTGCCGCGTTCGTCATGGACAGGCTGATGCAGTCGCTCGGCCTGCCGGGTAAATCCTTCGTGCCACTGATTGTCGGTTTCGGCTGTAACGTGCCGTCTATTATGGGTGCCCGCACGCTGGATGCGCCGCGTGAAAGGCTGATCACCGTGATGATGGCGCCGTTCATGTCATGCGGCGCACGTCTGGCGATTTTTGCGGTGTTCTCTGCGGCCTTTTTCGGGCAGGACGGCGCATCCGTGGTGTTCTCGCTGTATCTGTTGGGCATCGTGGTCGCTATCCTGACCGGACTGCTGCTGAAATACACCATCATGCGCGGCGAAGCCTCGCCGTTTGTGATGGAACTGCCGGTGTATCACGTTCCGCACCTGAAAAGCCTGCTGCTGCAAACGTGGCAACGTCTGAAAGGTTTCGTACTGCGCGCCGGTAAGGTGATCGTGATTGCCAGTATTTTCATCGGCGCACTGAACAGTTTCTCGTTCAGCGGCAAGGCGGTGGATAACATCAATGACTCGGCGCTGGCGTCAGTCAGTAAAGTGCTGACACCGGTGCTCTCGCCGATGGGCGTACATCCTGACAACTGGCAGGCGACCGTGGGTCTGGTCACCGGTGCGATGGCAAAAGAGGTGGTGGTCGGTACGCTGAACACGCTATATACCGCCGAACACATCACCAATGAAGCCTTCGATGCGGCCAGTTTTAACCTGTTCGATGAACTGGGCGGCGCGGTAAAAGAAACCTGGCAGGGTCTGAAAGATACCTTCAGCATCAGCGTGCTGTCGAACCCGATCGAAGCCAGCAAAGGCGACGGTGAAATGGGCGTCAGCTCAATGGGCGTCATGAGCACCAAATTTGGTTCGGCGATTTCGGCTTACAGCTACCTGATCTTTGTATTGCTTTACGTGCCTTGCGTCTCGGTGATGGGGGCGATTGCCCGTGAAACCAGCCGTAGCTGGATGACGTTCTCGATCTTCTGGGGGCTGAACGTGGCGTACTCACTGGCAACCCTGTTCTATCAGGCGGCAACGTTCAGCACGCATCCGGCACACAGCGCGGGCATTATCCTGATCGTACTGATCTTCAATGCCCTCGTCTTAACCGCCCTGCGCAAAGCCCGCAGCCGGGTCAGCGTTCATCTGCAACCGCGCAATGTGGCGGCCTGTTGTAAACCCGCTACCGGCAGCGATTGCCATTAGGAGATGAGATGACCAGTCTGATTCAGGTTCGCGACAGTCTCGCACTGGCCGGGCGGGCAGATGCCCGCCAGCTCAGCCATCAGCTTAATGCACCACAACCGCTGGTGCAGGCGATGCTTGAACGGCTGGTCGCCATGCGCAAAGCAGAAGTGGTCGAAGCTGATGACAGTTGTCTGAGCGGCAGTTGTAAAAGCTGCGCCGACGGCAAGAAATGCCTCACGGTGAGCTATCAGCTCACCCGACACTGATTCAAAGCCTTTCCTGATAGCCGCGTCGCGGCTATCATCACTCCTCGTTTACGCCCGCAGGAGCCTGCATGATCGACAGTGAAATCACCTTCCGTAAACTCGAAATCTTCCTCGCTTATATGGAAAAGCAAAACATCACGCGTACTGCTGAACAACTCGGTCTGAGCAGCGTCAGCGTGCATCGCGCCCTGCATTCACTGGAAGAAGGTTTACGTTGCCCGCTGTTTATCCATCGTGGCCGCAATCTGCTGCCGCTGCCTGCGGCTGAAGCGCTGCTGGAGCACGCGACGCAGGTCATCGAGCAAATGGAACACGGTATCCTGGCGACCCGGCGCGCCGCCGGTTTTGGCGATAAGCGGCTGAAAGTCGGCACGTTATATTCGCTGACGCTGGAAACCATTCCGCGCCTGATCATGGGGCTGAAACTGCGCCGTCCGGAGCTTGAACTGGAACTGGTGATGGGGTCCAACAATGATTTACTGCACAAGCTGGAAGACGGTCAGCTGGATGCCATCCTGATTTCGACCAGTGATTCCAATGTCGATGCCCAGCGTTACGATCAGTTGCCGCTGTTTCAGGACGATATCTTCCTCGCCGCACCGGCCAGCGCAGAACTGATTTCAGAAGGCACAGCGGATTTACGCGATTACAAACAGAAGAAATTCGTGTCGCTGGCTGAAGGGTTCGCCACCTATCACGGCTTTCAGGAAGCCTTCCAGGTCGCCGGTTTCGAACCGGATATCGTGACGCGGGTGAATGATATTTTCTCGATGCTGAGTCTGGTGCAGGCGGGTGTCGGTTACACACTGATTCCCGGCAGGATGAAAGGCGTGTATGAGAATACGGTAAAATTACTGCCACTGGCTGAAGCCTACCAGATGCGCCAGACCATTTCGCTGGTCTTTCCGCACAGCCGCGAGCACGACCCGAATCTGCTCGCCCTCGCCGCTGAAAGCCGGATGTATGCGCTAGCGAGCAGAAAGCGCTGACGCATTCGTATGGGTCGCCGGTTTAGCGATCGGCTTTCCCACGATTAAGCCCTCAATGGAAATATCTTCATCCAGAGCATCCCAATGCAAACCATAAGCACTGGTTTCGCAATCCTGACGCTGTGCGGGTGTTGCGTTCAGCAGAACAGGAAATTGCGCCAGCGGCACTGTCAGGATCTGGCCATCTTCAAGAGTCACCCACATTGTACTTTCATCAAAACGAACACTTTTAGGCGAAATATTCATTCCATGCTCCTTGAAATAGTGTCTGATAAACGTTAGTTAACGTTATAATTTCCCTGATCTCTTTGGCAGAAAAACCTGTCTGGCGACATAGGGCAACAGGTGAAAGCCATAGTTTGGCTTCTTTCTGACCAGATCTTACATGAATATGATGCGGTTCAAGAGGATTTCCTTCATTGGAATAGAAGAAAAAACGGTAATTTTTAAAGCGTAGTATCACTGGCATGGCGGTGACTTCCCTGTATAAACAGTCCGATAAAAACAAAAAACCTTTCACTCAGGAAAGGCTTTTATTCCGTAGTATCACCAACCTATCACGCCTTTAATCAGCGTTCGTTTTGCCGTAACCGTGTTGCGAGACGTCGCGCAACCTGCATACCCGACTGGCATAACGACAGCGCTTCGCCCTGCTCCATCGCGCGGCGTGTCAGGCCGCTCAGCACCGCGCCCGGCGGCATTTCAATCGCCAGCCGTACATCGCGCTGATACGCGGCAACCATGGCGTCACGCCAGTTGACAGTACGGGCCATGTTCATCGCCAGGTCGTCAGCGATTTTTTCCGGTTGCCAGTACACACGCCCGGTTGTTCCGCTGAGATAACCACTGATCGGGCGGGAAATATGAATCTGTTTAAACGCCTCCACCAGTTTCGCCGCAGGCTGATCAAGCAGCGCACAGTGTGACGGCACACTGACCGCCAGCTGATGGGTTTTCTGTGCGCCCTGCGCTTTAGCGAGTTGCATCACCTGCGCCATCGCGGCATCGCTGCCGGCAATCACCAGTTGATCTTCCGCGTTAATATTCGCCAGATATACCGGCGATTCTGCACTGTTGACCTGCGCCACCAGATCTTCAACCTGCATCTGACGCAGACCGGTGATCGCCGAGAGGCCAAAGCCCTGCGGATAAGCCTGTTGCATCAGCTCACCGCGCAGCGCGACCAGACGTACAGCATCGCAATAGTCGAGCGCACCGGCAATCACCGCCGCCGGAAACGCGCCAATCGACAGCCCGCTGCAAAAATCGGCTTCGATTCCTTCGGCCTGACATTGTTTCGCCCAGACCACACCGGCAATCAGTAAACACAGTTGTACCGCGCGGGTGGAACGCAGAGCATCGGCGCTGTCGAGCAGCAGAACGTCTTCATCCAGCGCGAGGCTGGCCTGTTCGATGAGGGAATGCGTGAGCGGGTTATCCGGCAGGCGATGCAGCATTTGCGGCACCTGCGGCCCTTGCCCGGGGAAGGTAAATAAGATTTTCATCGTGCTCCTTGCTTCTTTTTGCGGGCCTTAGCCTGCCGGCGATTGCCACGGGTCACGCACCAGCAACGGGCCGGACGCCGTTTTCAGCATGATGTCACCGCCACGCAACCATTCGCTGAGGGCAAATCCCCCCTGCGGCGTATTGATCTGAACATCGGCGCGGCAGGGAAGCCGCTGAAGCTGGTCGTAAAAATCGGAAAACTGAGAAGGTTCTGCCGGTGTGTCGCAACGGACTAGTAAATCGAGATCGCTGTCGGCATGCATCACCGGCAGGTCACTGACCAGCGCGTAGGCGCAACTGCCCGTCACGCCCCACGCGAAAGGCAGTTGCAGACTGCATAACGTGATCAGCGCCTGCACCGGTTGCTGAGACACAAACGGCGAGTGCAGTAATGCATTCACGTCGCTGACCAGTGATTCGGGCGTGACGACCCGCACCACCGCCGCCGGGTCAATCCAGGCGGCGGCTCGCTGAATACGGGTCAGCCCGCGAATACCCACCGGAACCGCACCGTCAGCACGCTTATCGCGACGCACTACCAGCGGCAGCGCAGTGCGCCAGCCGGTGTTTACCCATTCGGGTAAAGTGTCGTCGCTTTGCAGCGCTGAACGGTCGCTTATCCAGACAAAATCATGGGCACGCGGGTCACACATATTCAATCCTTCTTAAATCAATGCAATGCAGCGGTCAGTGAGATAAACAGCGGCAAAGTCACGATACACAATACGGAACTGATCAGCAGTGATGCTTCTGCATCCGGGGACTGCACACCGAAACGGTTACCGAACACGATACCGAAGAAACCGGCAGACAGCGCAATCATCAGTATTGCGGTCACAGCAACCTGACCGCTCAGGCCAAATGCCAGAACCAGACCCCAGGCGATGAACGGCTGGATCAGGTTTTTCGCCACACAAGACAACAACACCGGACCGTTAATTTTCAGTTTACGGGCTGACAGGATCACACCGGTCAGGAACAGCGCAGATGCGGTCGCTGACAACCCCAGCGGCTTGATCGAAGCCAGGAAAATTTCCGGCATTTTAATGCCAATCGCTGACAGGATCACGCCCAGCAATGGTGCCCAGACGATCGGTTTTTTCACTGAACGCCACATCAGAACCGGCAGTAATGCCAGGGAAGATCCCTGATTTTCACCACTGAGACGCGCTTTTTCACGTTCAAGGATCAGCAGACAGAACGGCGTCATCAGCACGGAACCGCAGGCGATAGAGACCGCGACGGACAGTGATGTTGACGGCGCATCACCCAGCACGCTGCCCAGAATAGGCAAACCCAGTGCCGCATAGTTCGGCAGTGCGACAGTCAGCGTCAGAACCGCCGCATCCTGCGCAGATTTTTTGAAGACTTTGGTGCAAATAAAGTAAATCGCTGCGTAGGTTATCCACATCGCCAGAACCAGCACCAGAATCAGCGGTGACTGTTCCACAATGCCCGCCCACGGGGTTTGTACGGTGGCTGCAAACAGCGCAGCAGGTAAAGCAAAATCCATCACGAAAATATTCAGTAAAGAGACATTCTGGTTATCCACCATTTTCGCTTTCCCGGCGTAAAAACCGAGGATCATGATGACGAAAATAGGGGCAAGCGCGTGCAATATTACGTAAGTCATAGCGTTTTTCCTGAGGCAAAAAATGATTGCTCAGTCGGCGCCGGTGCGATGGTTTTTTTAGTATGACAGTCCAGTTGCAGACAACAGCAGGCCCTCGCCCGGACGGTATGTCAGGGCGGGAACCCGCAATGCGGCTGCGTCACGCTGTTTGCAGGTGCGTTACCGGTTGAGACTGAAAGTTGTTAACGAATTACCATTCCTGGCGCATCTGCTGGCGAACGCGCTGCGAACTTGCGCGGTTTTCTGCACCCAGACGGTTGCTGAGGCTAACGCCTTCTTTGCGTGCGTCCTGGATGTTTTGCCAGACAACGTTTTGCACGTTGCTGATGTCGTCGGGTGTGGCCTTATCCGGATCAGCGATGTCGAGTAATTGCGACAGCAGGCCCAGCGTGGCGTAGTTTTCGATGTCGTAAGCCATCGGCGGAATGGTGGCAGCCAGTTTTTCCAGCGCATCCACAGAACGTAAGGTGATACGTGCGGCGGATTCTTTACCCATCGCGTGGATCATCACGCCGTTGTTTTTGAAGGCGATCAGTTTGTTAGCCTGATAACCGTGCGCCAGAAACGCACCGGACATCGCTTTACCGACAATCAGCCCGACCACCGGATGCCCGGCCAGACGCGCTTTGGCGTAAGCGCCTGCGGCACCGGCCAGCGCCTGATGGATACCGAACGCTTCTTCGCGGCGACCATAAGCCTGACTTGGTACGTCGATGACCGCCACGATGGCGCGTTTGGTGCTGGCATCCGCGTCGGCGTCAATCACGTCGTTAACGACTTTTGCCAGATTCCAGCCTTCGAGCAAACCGACTTCGCCGCCCGCTGCACGCGGATACTGGTTATTTTTGTCCGGCACCACGGCGATGAAACGTACCGGCTGGTCATTCATTTTGCCGTCAGCCGCTTTCACGGAAGGGCAAAGACCGGTTACCGGAGTGGCGTCTTTGGTCAGTTCAGCGAACCAGTAATCACCCCGGCTGGCTGCATTATTTGCTACGTTGCTCATGCGCGATCCTCCCGGTTAAACAAGGCTTCCGTCACTTCACGGCTGGCCTGCTGCGCGGTGTCAAAACCGGTCAGTTTTGGCAGGTAATAATCATAATTATCAGAACGATGTGTCGCAGGTACGCCCGCTTTAATAAAGGCCAGCACGCTGTCTTTCACTTCATTCAGGGAATCTTTCACCAGCGCATCAACAAACCCGCTGTGATAACGCACTTCGCCACCGGTCATGCTCCAGATAAACGGACGGTCGCGGGAATCGTATTCATCGATACCGGCTTCCTGTTCGATAACCTGCGGACCGTTCAGTCCCAGACGGGCTTCACGGGTGACAATCAGATAGCTGCACAGCGCGGCGGCAATCGACATCCCGCCAAAGCAACCAACAGTACCGGCAACGACGCCGATCACCGGCGTATAGCGGCGCAAATCAACAATGGCGGCGTGAATATCGGCGATAGCGGCAAGACCCAGATTGGCCTCCTGCAAACGCACACCACCGGTTTCCAGCAGCAGAACGGCCTGCGTCGGGATGCCGTTACGGTTATCTTCTGCAGCCATTTCCAGCGCAGCAGCCATTTTGGCACCGGACACTTCGCCCATGCTGCCGCCCTGGAAGCTGCCTTCAATCGCCACAACGACAGCAGGCTGGCCGTTAATCTGACCTTTGGCGACGACCATGCCGTCATCGGCCTGCGGCACGATGCCCTGCGGTTCCAGCCACGGAGACATAATGCGTTCGAACGGCCCGAGCAGTTCACGGAAAGTCCCGGCGTCCAGCAATTTGCGGGCGCGCTGACGGGCGCTCAGTTCGATAAAGCTCTGATCAGTATCAGTTGGCATTTTCAGCCTCCTCAAAGACCTGTTCGATACGCAGACGGGCAACGCCGGGTGTGGCGCCAAAATCATTGATGTCGAGACGACCGGCCGGTAATTCACGCAGCGCACTCAGACGGTTAAAAAAGTTCTGCCATAAGGTATGGCTGCCGTCGACCGAGGTGGTGACGATAATGTTCAGTTCATTGACTGTTTTTGGTTCATACAGCGCTTCTAAATCGCCGGAACCTACCACGCCTGCTTCGGCACGGCCTGCCAGCGGTTTTGCCGCCGGGTAGTTAAATTCAAAACGTTCCATAACACCTCTTTGTACTGATGTTAGTTAATGCGTATCCGGTTCAGACCACGCTGACGCGGTCAAGAAACAGCGTCGCAGCCAGTAAATCAGCGGCACCGCCGGGCGATGTGTTGTCCGCCAGCATCCGGTGTTCGAGATGGCGCAACCGTTGTTTGCCCGCCATCGTGCTGGTGCCACCGGCTTCCAGCACGGCCTGCGCGCCCTGATGCATGGCTTCCAGCGCCGGTAAGCCACCGCGTGACAGCACGCAGGTGTCGGCCAGTGTGGACATCACCGCCAGTAAGGCATCGACCTGCGCTTCGCTTTCGCTGGCGCCGTGTGCCCGGCTGTGATGAAGCTGCGGCAGTGCACAACCGATAATGTGCGGGAAACCGCTTTGCGCCTCTTCGCGTGCACCCGGCACCTGATAACGCTGCACGGCGTGCGAACCTTTACTGAATTTTTTCGGGCTGAAAGCATCGGGTAACGCTGCAATTTTCGCGGCGCGCTGCGCAATATGCAGCGGCAGTAAACTTTCCGGCTGCATGGAGACGGCGCTGACCAGCAACCCCATCGCCCAGATAGCGCCCCGGTGAGTATTCACGCCGCCGGTTTCTGCCATCATCTGCGCTTCGCCAGCACGACCTAAACGGCCCACTTCCTGACGCAGGGCGATATCCGCCGGGCGCTGCCAGCTGTGTAAAGCCAGCAAATAGAACGTGGACGTCAGGCTGCGCGCCGAACGCACCATCAGATCTAAACTTAAATCCTGATGGGCTCCGGCACTCCGGCTGTCTACCAGCCCCGGTTTCGGGCTAAGCCGCGCTTCGTCGATCAGCGCCTGCGTCGCCGTTTCTGCCAGCCTTTCGGCCAGTTCTTCCGCTGTGAGCAGAGCGCCAGTCGTTAAAGTCTGCGGCATAGTGATCACCAGCTACGGAATTTGGCTGGCGGGTTATACAAGCCGCCGGACCAGTCAACCAGCTCGCTCACGCTGCCCGCCGCCAGTAATGAACGGGTGGCGTCGGTGCGGCGGATGCCCATATCTTCCGGGAAGACCACCAGTTCCTGACGGCGCAGGTCGGCGACGCGTTTGGCGTCAACGCCCAGACCGATGTCAGTGATACCGGCAACTGCCGCCACCATCGCACGGCGTTCTTCGAGAGAACGGGCGCGGTAAAGATAGGCGATACCTTCTTCGGTCAGCACGTGGGTCACGTCGTCGCCGTAAATCATCACCGGCGCCAGCGGCATACCGGATTCTTTACCCACATCAACGGCTTCGAGTTTCTCAACGAATGTCGGTTTGCCCCCGGCCTGGAAGGTTTCCACCATCTGTACGACCAGTTTTTTACCGCGTGCCATCGGGTCCGGCTCTTCAATCATGTCGAGCCAGGCTGGCGTGGAGTGACGGCGACCGTGCGGATCATGCCCCATGTTAGGCGCGCCCCCGAAACCGGCCAGACGACCGCGGGTCACGGTTGACGAGTTCGCCAGCCCGTCAACCTGCAAGGTCGAACCGATGAACATATCTACCGCGTACTGGCCTGCCATCTGGCAGAACGCACGGTTGGAGCGCATAGAACCGTCGGAGCCGGTGAAGAACACGTCAGGACGGGCGCGGATATATTCTTCCATCCCCATTTCGCCGCCGAAGCAGTGAACGGTTTCCACCCAGCCGCTTTCAATCGCCGGGATCAGCGTCGGATGCGGGTTCAGTGTCCAGTGTTTACAGATTTTGCCACGCAGGCCGAGCTGTTCGCCGTAAGTGGGCAACAGCAGTTCGATAGCGGCGGTGTTAAAACCGATGCCGTGGTTGAGCGACTGCACGTTGTGTTTGGCGTAGATACCTTTAATGGCCATCATGGCCATCAGCACGTGAACCGGTTTGATCAGGCGCGGGTCACGGGTGAACAGCGGTTCGATGAAGAATGGCTTGTCGGCGACGACCACGAAATCGATCCAGTCGCCCGGAATATCGACGCGCGGCAGATCAGTGTCTTCTTCAACCAGTTCGTTGACCTGCGCAATCACGATACCGTTTTTGAAGGCTGCGGCTTCGACCAGCGCCGGGGTGTCTTCGGTGCTCGCGCCGGTATACAGATTGCCTTTGCGGTCAGCTTTGAAACCGGCGATCAGTGCGATGTTCGGCACCAGATCGACGTAAAGACGGGAATACAGTTCGATATAGGTGTGGATCGCACCGATTTCCATCTGACCGTCTTCCAGCAACTGCGCGATGCGCAGGCTTTGCGGACCGGAGAACGCAAAATCGAGCTTACGGGCGATGCCACGTTCAAAGAGATCCAGATGTTCAGCGCGGCTGACGCTCGGCATGATCATATGTAAATCATGCAGCTTTTCAGGATTCACTTTCGCCAGTGATCGGGAAAGGAAGTCAGCTTGTTTTTGGTTGTTACCCTCCATCACCACGCGGTCGCCGGAGGCAATCAGCGTTTCGAGGATGGGGATAATTTTATCTGTGGGTAAAACTTTACCCTCTGCCACGGAACGGACACTGTCGATACGCCGTTGTTTTTCATTGCGGCGGGTGTCCCACACTTTCGTGGTCTGCGGATGTTGCGGCATGCCAAACCTCCCTGGGTTGAGCTTGCTGAATCTTTCCCGGCGTGATGAAACAAGAGGCATCGGGAAGTTCAGTCAAGTGGCGGTTGCATCACATTTGACCTGTTTTGATAGCCTGCTAAGTGTAAGCAGCGAAGAATATTGCATCAATTAAGCGTCCGGACACTTCGTTACGCTGAGAGTAACGATCTGACGTATTTCTTTAAAAACAAATTGATACAGAACAAAGAAAGAGAAGGAGCGCACAGAAAACGGGAATAAAAAAGGGATGCACAAAGGCATCCCGGGGTTCAGAGCAGCATAAAAGCGATTATTTGAAGACTTCAGCCGTTGCGGTGATTTTCTTCTTCTCCTGAGCCGCAATCACCACATAGTATTTGCCGCCCTTTTCATCAGCCAGTTTGGACAATTCTTCTTTCGCATCCATTGGCGCAGTGTATTCATTGCTGGTCGTGACCACGCCCAGACTGGTGTAACCCTTATCTTTGGCTTCTTCTTTCGAGATCATCTCTGCCGCCATCGCGTTGAGTGAGAATAACCCTGTCAGAATTGCCGCAACGATAATTTTTTTTGATTTCATGACATTACCTCTAAATTGGATGAATAGTTCTCAAAGAAAGCAGTCAGGATATGAACAGCGGGTGTATCTGCGCTGGCATGACCTTCATGGTTAAACGCCAGTAAACTCCCCAGAGACGCAAACAGGCTCGCGTAACAACTTACGCCCACCTTTCACCCCGTCATCATCGGCTTAAGTATTAGTCACCCTTGAGAATTAGCCAGAAAATTGAAAAAAATATTTACATTGGCTTGCAGTCTGCAATCAGGAAACGCTCGACAAGTTCACAAAACCTATCAGGGTGGGAGATAAACGGCGCATGTGCAGCCTTTTCAACGACTTCCGAACAGGAATCGGGCAGAATCGCATCCATCAGCGGCACCATTTTTCTCGGTACCAGCCCGTCGAGCGCACCGTAAATACGCAGGACTGGCAAGGTCAGTTGCGTCACCGGCTGGCGCAAATCCACGTTGCGTAAAATCTCCAGCCCGCCATTGAGCACGGCCACCGGCGGCATCGGCAGATTCAGAACGATCGATTTAAGCAGCCGCGCATCCTGACGGGCGCTGTCGCTGCCCAGCGTCTGCAGCGCCAGAAAACGCTCAACCGTGCGCTGGAAATCTTCACTTAACTGATGCTGAAAACCCTGTAATACGTCCGGGCGGATCCCCGGCCAGTTTTCATGGGCTGCAAAACAGGGCGATGATGCCACGGTAATCAGTTTTTCCACGCGCTGCGGCGCACTCAGGGCTATCTGGCTGGCCACCAGGCCGCCCAGCGACCAGCCAAGTAATGCGCTTTTCTCCGGCATTGCGGCAAGCACGGTTTCCGCCATCTCTTCCAGCGTCATCGCCCCGAAACCCTCACTGCGGCCATAGCCCGGCAGATCAATCAGATGCAGACAAAATTGCGGCGCAAGTCGCTCTGCCGTGTAACGCCACACTTCGGCATTCAGCCCCCATCCGTGAAGCAGCACAAGATGGCGATCTCCTTCGCCGATAGTCTCCCGGTAAAGCGTATTCATAGCGTATTGTCCGTGTCTGTCTGATTGGCAAAAGGAACCCGCCGCTATGCTAACAATTGCCAGCCGCTGTTGGCTATGCCAGTGTCCGCTGCATCTCCCGGTTCAGGGCATTTGCAGTTTGTGCATGAAACATCTGCCGGTCGCACCGCCCTGCTGCCTGCGCTGCGGATTGCCCTCTTCCGGGGGCCATGCCGATTGCGGACGTTGTCTGTTAAAACCCCCACCGTGGGACGCGATGATCTTCGCCAGCCCTTATGAAATGCCGGTGAGCGGGCTGGTTTTGCGGTTCAAATTCTCCAGGCAACCGGAACTCGACACCACACTTGCCCGTTTACTTTTTCTGCGCTGGCAGGAACGCTACCGGATGAGCAATCTGCCCAGACCCGACGTGCTTCTCAGCGTGCCGCTGCATCAGAAGCGCTATTTCTCGCGCGGGTATAATCAGAGTGAATTGCTCGCGAAGCCGCTGGCACGCTGGCTGCATTGCCAATATCTGCCCGATGCCCTGAGACGCAACCGGCGCACGCCGCCGCAGCAAAGTCTGACCGAGCACGAGAGAAAGTGGAATCTGCGCAAAGCCTTCACCTGCCATGCCAGCCTGCGCGATAAGCACGTGATGTTGCTCGATGATGTGGTCACGACCGGCAGTACTGTCAGGGAAATCAGCAAGATTCTGCGTAATCAGGGCGTTGCTTCGCTGCAAATTGCCTGTATTTGCCGGACTTTACAGGCGTAAGCACGTGCTGCTAACACACTGGCAACGTGAAGGGTGACGGGTAAAAACAAAGGGCGTATTATAACCAACTAGAGTAGTCAACTATTGAGCGAATGTTATGATCCTTATTACCGATGCTGCCCAAGAGCACTTTGCCAAATTGCTGGCAAGCCAGGAAGAAGGCACCCAAATCCGCGTATTCGTGATCAATCCCGGTACGCCAACCGCAGAATGCGGTGTCTCCTATTGCCCACCTGACGCCGTAGAAGCGACGGATACCGAACTCAAGTTCGAGAAACTGTCTGCTTTCATTGATGAATTAAGCGCGCCTTATCTGCAAGACGCCGTGATCGACTTCGTCACCGATCAGCTCGGTTCCCAGCTCACGCTGAAGGCTCCGAACGCCAAAATGCGTAAAGTCTCTGACGATGCGCCGCTGATGGAACGTGTTGAATATCAGTTGCAGTCACAGATTAACCCGCAGTTAGCCAGCCATGGTGGTCGTGTTTCCCTGATGGAAATCACCGACGACGGCATCGCTATCCTGCAATTCGGCGGCGGTTGCAACGGCTGTTCGATGATTGATGTCACCCTGAAAGACGGCATCGAGAAAGAACTGCTGCAAAACTTCCCTGAGCTGAAAGGCGTTCGCGACCTGACTGAACACCAGCGCGGCGAGCACTCCTTCTACTGATCACCTGCTGATCAGTCAGAACATAAAAAGCACCCTTCCGTTGGGTGCTTTTTTTATGCCTGCCTGCGCTGGTTTAAATCACTGAGCAGCGCATCAATATGCTCATCAGCAAACATGTCCTCCAGGGTTCGCGTCAGTTTGCGCCGCCAGTTGGGGTATTCGGTATTGGTGCCCGGCACATTCACCGGCAAATCCATGTCCAGCCAGTCTTCCGGTTGCAAACCCAGCAACGCGCTGGCACTGCCCGCCAGATAACGTTGCAAACCCAGGTTCAGCAGCGGCGTCATCGGCATGTTTTCAGCACTGCGGCTGATCGATTTCGGCACACACTGTGTCAGATGCAGCGCATTAAGAAGCCCCTGCTTGCTACGTTCACGTTCCCCGCGCAGTTTTTCCAGCACCTGCGGATCAGGATAAACACCCAGAGACGCACCGAGCGTTAAATCGCCCCCTTCCCAGTAGCCCCGCAACGTCGGTAAATCATGGGTGGTGACCGTTGCCATCGCTTGTGAAACATAATCTTCCGGCGGCCGGTAAAGGAAGTGTTTATCGTGCTCGAAATACAGCACTTTGTAGGAATACACCCCGCTGTCACGCAGGCTGGCGAGGATTTCTTTCGGCACGGTACCGAGGTCTTCACCAATCACCATGCACTGATGCCGCTGACTTTCCAAAGCCAGCACACCGAGTAAATCCTCCAGCGGATAACGGACATACGCGCCGCTGCCCGCCTCCTGTTCGGCGGGTATCCACCACAAACGCAGCAACCCCATGACGTGATCGATACGCAGTGCACCGCATTCCGCCATGTTTGCACGCAGCAAATCTATGAACGGCTGATAGGCACGGGCTTTCATTTCGTGTGGATCAATGGGCGGAAGCCCCCAGTTTTGTCCCTGCGGCCCGAGAATATCTGGCGGCGCACCGATGGTAGCATTCAGGCAATACAGCGCCGGATCGGACCAGGTTTCCGCGCCGCCTTGCGCTACGCCAACCGCCAGATCACGATACACGCCGATCGGCATCTTCAGCTCAACACTGCGCTGATAACATGCGGAAAACTGCATCTGCGCCAGCCATTGCTGCCACTGATAAAATTCAATTTCACCGGCGTAACGCTCGCTGAATTCCCGCACTTGTGCACTTTTCGCATCACGATAGACTTCCGGCCATACCGGCCAGCCCCACTGGCCTAAATCCAGATCGCGCAGATGCGTATGCAGTGCGTCGAACAACGCCTGCTGTCGCAGGCTGTCGCCACCAAGTGCGACGAAACGGCGAAAATCCTGCTTACGCGGGCTGTCTTCCGGCAACTCGCAAAACAGCGGCCAGGCCAGTTTGAGCGCCGCCGATTTCAGCGCCATCACCAGCGGATAATCGACAAACTCCGTGCTGCGCGCCTGCAGTAACGCCTCGCGCGTCTCTGTCGAATGCCACCAGTCTTGCGCCTCGCGACTGGCGGTAAACTCCTCCACGGCATTCACATCAATGTAGGTCAGATTCAGCCAGCGGCGGGACGACGGACTGTAAGGGCTGGCACTTTGCGGATTCGCCGGATAGAGCGCGTGTATCGGATTCAGCCCGACGAACGCCCCGCCGCGTTTCCCAACTTCTTCGACCATTTTTTTCAGGTCACCGAAGTCGCCTGCGCCCCAGTTATTCTCCGAGCGCAGCGTGTAAAGCTGAACCGTCGCGCCCCACAGTTTTTCCCCTGCCAGCAATGCCTCCGGCTCATAACAGCGCGTCGGCGCGACGATGATCCGGCAAGGCCAGACGTTATCATTTTGCGATAACGTCAACTGGTGATAGCCGGCAGGCAGCGCAGCCCCGAGGTTCAACACGTTGCCTGTCAGGATTTCGCCCTGCGTCTGGCTGCCATTTTCCTGCGTCAGTTGCCATTGAAATGCGCCACTGCCTTCCGGCGTCAGCAACACTTTTTTGCCTTGTGTAAACACTTTGACCGGCGGCACGGGCGTGATTTCCGGCACGTCAGCCGGATCACGCCCCATCGCCGCCAGCAAGGCGACGCGCGTGTCATCTGACACCGTTTCCACGACATCCGTCATATTAATGAAACTGTCTACAATGCCTGCCCGGCGCGCGGCCTCAGCAAGTTGCTTGTCCTCCATGTCGGCTCCTATCGTTTGGCCTGCCAGATGCGCTGCTGATAATCGCGGATGGAACGGTCAGCGCTGAACATGCCTACACGGGCCGTGTTGAGCAAGGTACGGCGGGTCCATTCATCGGCATTACGGTAAAGCGCATCGACCTGTTTTTGCGCCTCGCAATAGGTGGCAAAATCCGCCAGCACCAGATACGGATCACCGCCATCGAGCAGACTGTTGAGCATCAGATCGAAGGCCTTTTTGTCACCACTGGCATAAAAACCGCTGGCCAGTTCGTCGAGAATGGCTTTGAGATGTTTGTCCTTTTTCACCAGCGCTTTCGGCTTGTAGCCTTTTTTCAGCTGCGCTTTTACCTCATCAACGGTCAGTCCAAAGATAAAGATGTTGTCCTCGCCGACTTGTTCGGCAATTTCGACGTTGGCACCATCCAGCGTGCCGACGGTCAGCGCACCGTTCAGCGCCAGTTTCATATTGCCGGTACCGGAAGCTTCTTTGCCTGCGGTAGAAATCTGCTCGGAGACATCCGCCGCCGGGATCATCAGTTCAGCCACCGACACGCAATAATCCGGGATGAATACCACTTTGAGACGATCGGCGACGATCGGATCGTTGTTGATCTTCTCTGCCACCTGATTGATCGCATAGATGATATTTTTGGCGAGGTAATAGCCGGGCGCGGCTTTTGCACCGAACAGGAATACACGCGGCACGATGTCGAGTTTCGGGTTATCGCGGATCTGGCGGTACAGTGAAAGAATGTGCAGAAGATTGAGATGCTGACGTTTGTACTCGTGCAGACGTTTGATCTGCACATCGAAAATCGCGTCCGGATTAAGCCGGATCCCCATGCGCTGCCAGACGTATTCCGCCAGCCGCACTTTGTTATCGTGCTTAATTTTGCGGTACTGTTTGCAGAATTTTTTGTCTTTAACGCCGTCTTCCAGACCTTTCAGCAGGTCCAGATTATTGACCCAACTGTCGGTTTTCAGCCGTTCATCAATCAGTGCCGACAGCGCCGGATTACATTGTTTAAGCCAGCGGCGCGGCGTGATGCCGTTAGTCACGTTATGGAATTTTTCCGGCCACAACTGGTGATACTCCGGGAACAGATCTTTGACCACCAGATCCGAATGCAGCGCCGCCACGCCGTTAACCGCAAAACCCGCGACCACGCAGAGGTTCGCCATACGCACCTGTTTGTCGTGATGCACGGCAAGTTTCGCCCAGACCGCCTCATCACCCGGCCATTCTTTGCTGACCCGTTTCTTAAAGTTGGCGTTGATCTGTTTAATGATCTGGAAATGACGCGGCAACAGGCTGCGCACCAGTCGCTCGTCCCAGGTTTCCAGCGCTTCCGGCATTAGCGTATGGTTGGTGTACGCGAAGGTGCGGCTGGTGATGTGCCACGCGTCATCCCAGCTCAACTGATGCTCGTCGAGCAGCACGCGCAGCATTTCAGGAATAGCGATGGTCGGGTGCGTATCGTTGAGCTGGATGACTTCATAATCCGGCAGTTCGCTGATTTTGCGGCCAAGGAAATGATGACGCCGCAGGATATCGGCCACCGAGCAGGCGCACTGAAAATACTGCTGCATCAGGCGCAGGCGTTTACCGGCCTGATGGTTGTCGTTCGGATACAACACTTTGGTGAGTTTGGCGGCGTCGATACCCTGTTGTTCGGCTTTCAGAAACTCGCCGTCATTAAACTTTTCGAGATCAAACGGGTGCGGATGCGTGGCTTCCCATAAGCGCAGCGGTTGCGTGATACCGTTGCGGTAACCCATTACCGGTAAATCCCAGGCTTCGCCACGCAGGGTAAATTCCGGCTCCCAGCGTGAAACGCCCTGCTCATTTTTCACGATTTTACCGCCAATACCGACGCTGACCGCCAGCGAACTGTTGTGGCGGAACCACGGATATTCGCTGCGGTGCCAGTCGTCCGGCGACTCTTTCTGTTTGCCGTCAACAAAACGCTGGCGGAATAAACCGTACTGATAATTCAGGCCGTAACCGATGCCGGGCTGCCCGACGGAAGCCATCGCATCGAGATAACAGGCCGCCAGCCGTCCCAGCCCGCCATTGCCCAGCGCCGGATCAATTTCTTCTTCCAGCAGGTCGGTCAGGTTGATATCAAACTGCTCCAGCGCAGCGGCAATTTTTTCGTACCAGCCGAGATTAATCAGGTTGTTACCGGTGAGACGCCCGACCAGAAATTCCATCGAGATATAGTTAACGTGGCGGATGACTTTTTTGCTTTTACTGCTGACCGGCTCATTTTGCGGGGGAATTTGTTCCGCGACGGCGGCGCTGACCGCATGCCACCACTGGTGCCGGGTCATATCTGAAGCTGAAGTGAGTCCGAACGCTTGCCACTGGCGGGTGAGCGCCGCCAAAAAAACATCCTGCTTGAACGTGATCTTCGACATAGGGCAGTCTCTTTTCAGTCTGAGGGGACGGAATGCTTCCGTGAGAAAAAGTGTGATCGCGATATCTATGTATAAACCCTATGCTGGAAAAATGCTCACTGCGGGGATGAGGAAAAATGCATGAAATCATGTCGAAGGGATGGCGGAGATGCCATTAAAACCCCGCCCCAACCCTCACCTTCGCAGGGGAGGGGTTTTAATGGCATCTCAATAGCTATTATTTCTGCCCGTAATACGCATCCGGCCCGTGCTTGCGGCTGAAGTGCTTGTGCAGCAAATAATCGTCCATCGGGGTTTGGTCACGTCGGATTGAACCGGTGATCCACGCCATTTTCGCGACTTCTTCCAGCACCACCGCGTTGTGTACCGCCTGTTCCGGCGTGATTCCCCAGCAGAACGGGCCATGCTGGGCGACCAGAATACCCGGCATATGCAGCGGATCGATGCCGGTCAGCGACGCGGCGATAACTTTGCCGGTTTCCAGTTCGTACTCTCCGCTGACTTCCTGACGCGATAAAGGCCGGGTGCAGGGAATGGCACCGGCAAAATAATCCGCGTGTGTGGTGCCGAGTGGCGGGATGGCGACGCCGGCCTGCGCCCATGAGGTCGCATAGGTCGAATGGGTATGCACGATGCCACCAAGCTGCGGGAAACGGGCGTAAAGTTCGAGATGCGTGGCGGTATCTGAAGAGGGTTTGTAATGCCCTTCCACGACGTCGCCTTGCAGGTTCAGCACGACCATATCGCTGACCTGCATTTTCTCGTATTCCACGCCGCTCGGTTTGATCACAACAATACCGCGCTCGCGATCAATACCGCTGACATTCCCCCACGTGAAGGTCACCAGACCAAAAGCGGGCAGCGCCATGTTGGCTTCAAATACGCGTTGTTTCAGTGCATCCGTCATCGGGTTTCCTCCATGTTAAGCCCGGCTTTCTGCATTTTATCGACCACCCAGGCGCGGGCGTTGCGCACTTCCTGCATCGGATCGGCGGCGGTTTCGCTCCACATTTCGATCAGGTACGGCCCGCGATAACCGCTTTTTTGCAGCGTGGCAAAGCAACGCTCGAACTCCACCACGCCGTTGCCAAAGGGGACGTTTTTGAATACGCCGGGCTGTGTGTCTTTAACATGCACAGCGACGATATGCCCTGCGCCGCTTGCCAGTTCCATCTGCACGTCGTTATCCCATGCCGATAAATTGCCGATATCCGGATAAAGCTGGAACCACGGATTGTTCAGGTAATGACTGTAACCCAGCGCTTTGCTGATCGAATTCATCAGCGGGTAATCCATGATTTCCATCGCCAGCGTGACCTGCGCACGACTGGCCATTTCGACGGACTCCTGCAAGCCATCGCGAAAACGCTCGCGGGTATTTTCATTGGCCTGCTGGTAATACACGTCATAACCGGCAAGCTGGATCACGCGAATGCCGAGATCCTGCGCCAGCACGATGGCCTTGCGCATGATTTCCAGACCCTGATTGCGGGTTTCATCATCTTCTGCACCAAGCGGGAACCGCCGGTGTGCGCTCAGGCACATGGACGGAATGCGGATGCCGGTGCGTGATATTGCATCAACTACCTGCAAACGTTGCTCGCGTGACCAGTCCAGCCGCGCCAGCCGGTTGTCGGTTTCATCCACCGACATTTCAACGAAATCGAAGCCCAGCTCTTTCGCCAGTGTCAGGCGCATCAGCCAGTCTTCGCCCGCAGGCAGGGCTTTTTCATAGATACCGAGTGGAACGGCTTTATGCATCATTCGGTGTTCCTTAGCCCCAGAGCTGGCGAATGGATTTTTTGAACTGACGTGCTGCGTCAACCGGATCTTTGGCGTCGCGGATACTACGTCCGGCGATAAAGACGTGCACCGGAATGTCTTTAAATAGCGGCAAATCTTCCAGCGCCAGTCCGCCGGTAATGGTCACTTTAAAGCCCATGGCGGAAAGGCGTTTAATCGCCGAGATATCGGCATCGCTCCACGCCACCCCGGCGGCCTGCGCGTCGCGGCTGCGGTGATAAACCACCTGCCCGATGCCTGCGTCGTGCCATTCCTGCGCCTGTTCCCACGTCCAGTAACCGGTCAGCTCAATCTGCACGTCGCCGTTAAATTCTTTCGCCACTTCCAGCGCACCTTTGGTGGTGTTGATGTCGGCACAGCAAATCACCGTCACCCAGTCAGCATGGGCTTCGAAACACATGCGCGAGAGGATTTTTCCGGCATCGGCGATTTTGGCATCGGCCAGCACAATTTTTTCCGGATACAGCGCCTTGAGGTCACGCACCGCGCGCACACCTTCTGCGACACATAAAATAGTGCCAACTTCGATAATGTCGACTTCGCTGGCGATCAGACGCGTGGTTTTGTAAGCGTCGTCCATCGACTGGTTATCCAGCGCCACCTGCAACATCGGTAATGAATGAGACATAATATATTCCTTCTCTGCTAACGAATTAGTGAACCGCCGTGGCGGAGGTCAGGTCGATCAGATCCAGCACCTGTTGCGCCGTAGTGCAGGCACGCAGGCGGTCAAAATTGGCTTCATCATCAAACAGGTTCACCACCTGCATGATGCCGATTTCCTGATGCGCATTGGCATCCACCGCCGCCAGCGTGATGAGAATGTCCACCGGATCGTTATCTTCATGATTGAACACCAGCGGTTTTTTCAGCGTCACCAGCGCAAAACCGGTTTTCAGCACACCTTCTTCCGGACGGCCATGCGGCATGGCAAGCCCGGGCGCGATCACGAAATACGGCCCGAAACGTTCGACGCCGTCCAGAATCGCCTGGTAATAACGCGGCTCTACCACTCCGGCTTCCACCAGCATATCGACGCCAATTTTCACTGCGCCCTGCCAGGTTTCTGCTTCTGCGTTGAGGCGAATCGAGTTGTTTTCAGCCAGCGAATCTCGCAGTTTCATACATCGCTCCTTACTTTTTCAGGTCTGCGGAAAAGTGCGCGTTAATCACTTCCATCACTTTCGGACCGAAGTCCGCCGCCGACAGCATGTTGCGCACGCCGACCACGTATTTGTTGCCGCTGACGGTGATTTCATCCGCCACGTGCGTGGAGGCGACAATAATGTCAGCCCCGCTCAGCTCGGATTTGTATTCCCCCACCGCGCAGCTATTCATGGTGTGATCCACGCCTTCCTGCGTCAGAAACTGGCCGATTTTCATCTTCATGATCATCGAACTGCCTTGCCCGCAACCGCATACCGCCAGAATTCGTACTGTCATGGGAACCTCTTTATTTTGTGAGAAGTTATTTGTGAGAAGTCATTAGTGAACAGTCATTAGTGAGAAACGGACTGATTAAGCGCCTGTTTTTCAGCATCTTCTTCGGCCCGCAATGCGCGACCCGCGAAGAACATGTAGAGCAGCACAATCACCCCAATGACGCCTATAAAGGCCATACCGATGCTGAAGAAGCCCTGCATCATTGGCGGTGCCAGAATCGACCAGTCTGCCATGCCCATCCAGGCGCTCAGGCCGGTGAGTTTGATGGCCCAGACGCAGCCGAAGATTTCGATCATCCCCATCACCAGACAGATTTTCAGCGCCGCGCGCCAGCCGCCGAAGTGATTGGCAAACACGCCGATGGTGGCGTTAGAGAAGAACATCGGGATAAAGCCGGGGATGATCATGATGGAAGAGCCCATGCCAAACAGAATGGCGACAGCAATCAGCTGGCCGATGGTGCCCCACATAAAGCCCCAGACCACGGCGTTCGGCGCAAAGCTGTAAATAGCCGCGCAGTCGATGGCCAGCACGGCACCGGGGATCAGGCGTTGGGAGATGCCGTTAAAGGCTTCGGTCAGTTCAGCAACGAACATACGCACGCCCTGAATAATGATGAAAATCGCCACTGCAAACATCAGACCGGTTTGCAGGATGTAAATCGTCCAGTGGGTTTTTCCGGCCATTTGCTGCAGGGTGTCGAGGCCGAAGGAACACAGAATGATGCCGAAGAACACGGTCATCACGATGGCGGTAGACACGATATTGTCATGGAAAATATTCAGCCAGCCCGGCAGTTTGAGATCTTCAACACTGTCTTCTTTCTTCCCGAGATACGGCGCGATTTTATAAGCGATCCACGAGGCAAATTGCTGCTGGTGACCAATCGAGAAGCCGCTGTTTTCGGTCACGGCCTGCGTCGGTTTGTACATCATGTTCGAGGTAATGCCCCAGTACAGCGACACCAGAATTGCGGTTGACCAGATGGTGGTCCACATCGGATAGCCCATGATGAAGAAGAACACCGCAATCAGCCCCGCCTGCTGGAACATGATGTGGCCGGTGAGCATGATGGTGCGAATGCCGGTAATGCGGCGGAATACCACCATCAGGATATTCAGCGCCAGGGCGATCAGCACCGCGTAACCGACCCAGCTATAGGCCTCGCCCATGCGCTCCACCGTGGCCATCATTGAGGCATAGGTATCTGATATTGCACCGTTAATGCCATACACTTCTGAAAGTTTTGCCACCACCGGTTTGAAGGTACCGGTCAGAATGCCGGACCCCGCCTGCAGTAACATAAAGCCGATAATGGTTTTGATGGTGCCCTTGATAATCACCGTCGCGCTCTTCCTGAGCAGGATGTAACCGAGCATGGTCACAATACCCAGCAGCAACGGCGCGTTAGTCATTACCTGATTAAAAAATACGGTGAAGATGGTGTAGAGGAATTCCATAAGACTCTCCGTCTGACCTTGTTTGATCTCTTCAACGCACTTGAACATAACCGCTGCGCTAAAAAGTGAGGGACAAACGCACTCTAATGCTCACATCGAATCAAATAAAGATTCGCAATGATTATTTGTGAGCAGTCTCGCAAGATATCGTCATCGGCAGAATGAGCTAACAAACTAAATCACTCTGTTTTTATGATAAATATCAGCCATATACTACAAAAAAAGGCATGTGAAAACCGCCTGAAATCCTCCCATCCTCCTTTGTCACCCCCTGCTTAATGCTAAAAATCGCTCGTTTATAATCATTGTCATTATGAATTTTCGATGATAAGTTCTCACAAACAAATCATATATAATCACTAAATGATTTATTGTGACTCTATTTCAAAGCCAACTCAGATGAGGGAATACTATGAGCAAAGTAGAAACGATCAGCCGCGAATCCTGGATCCTCAGCACTTTCCCGGAATGGGGCACCTGGTTAAACGAAGAGATCGAGCAGGAAAAGGTCGCGCCGGGCACTTTTGCCATGTGGTGGCTGGGCTGTACAGGGATCTGGCTGAAGTCTGAGGGCGGCGCGAATATTTGTGTCGATTTCTGGTGTGGCGTCGGCAAGCAAAATCACAGCAGCCCGCTGATGAAAACCGGCCACCAGATGCAGCGCATGGCCGGTGTAAAGAAGCTCCAGCCAAATCTGCGCACCACACCGTTTGTGCTCGATCCCTTTGCGATCAGGGAGATCGACGCGGTGTTATCCACCCACGATCATAACGATCATATCGATGTGAACGTGGCCGCCGCGGTCATGCAAAACTGTGCTGCTGACGTGCCCTTTATCGGCCCGCAAACCTGTGTGGATTTGTGGATGAGCTGGGGCGTGCCCGCCAGTCGTTGCATCGTGATGACGCCGGGCAAAGTGGTGAGGATCAAAGACGTGGAAATTCACGCACTGGATTCTTTCGACCGCACGGTGCTGATCACCCTGCCCGCAGACCAGAAAGCCGCAGGGGTATTGCCGGATATGATGGATCAGCGCGCGGTGAATTATTTGTTCAAAACGCCGGGCGGTAACCTGTATCACAGCGGCGATTCGCACTATTCCAACTACTACGCCAAACACGGTAACGAATATCAGATAGACGTGGCGCTCGGCTCTTATGGCGAAAACCCGCGTGGTGTGACCGACAAAATGACCAGCGTCGATATGCTGCGCATGGCGGAATCCCTCAACACCAAAGTCGTTATTCCGTTCCACCATGATATCTGGTCGAATTTCCAGGCCGATCCGCAGGAAATCCGCGTGCTGTGGGAGATGAAAAAAGATCGCCTGAAATACGGCTTCAAGCCGTTTATCTGGCAGGTCGGCGGTAAATTCACGTATCCGGATGATAAGGATAACTTCGAGTATCACTATCCGCGTGGCTTTGACGACTGCTTTACTACCGAGACTGATCTGCCATTCAAGTCTTTCTTATAAAGTATGTTATGAACAGGCGGAGGCAACAGACTCCGCTTTTTTATAAACCATGTAATTGCCATTACTGCTCGTTTATAATCACGCGGTAATCACCTATTTACCTGCGGAGCCACCATGACTGAGCCACAACGCCACAACGCTATTCTCGATCTGCTGCAACGTCAGGGGCAGATTTCCGTCGCTGATGTGATTGATCAGTTTGATATTTCACCCGCTACGGCGCGTCGTGACATCACCAAGCTCAACGAACTGGGCAAACTGCGGAAAGTGCGCAATGGCGCTGAAGCCGTGAATCAGCCACGCCAGAACTGGACACCGCTGAATATCCATCAGACGCACAATCTCAACGAGAAAATGCGCATCGCCAAAGCGGCATCCGAACTGTGCCAGCCGGGTGAAAGCGTGGTGATAAACTGCGGTTCGACGGCGTTTCTGCTCGGCCGTGAAATGTGCGGAAAAGACATTCAGGTCATTACCAATTATCTGCCGCTGGCCAATTATCTGATTGAACAGGAGCACGACAGCGTGGTGATCATGGGCGGTCAGTACAATAAAAGTCAGTCAATTACGCTGGCACCACAAGACGGCGATGCCAGCCTGTATGCCGGGCACTGGATGTTCACCAGCGGCGCGGGGCTGACCGCCGATGGCCTGTACAAAACCGATATGCTGACCGCGATGGCCGAGCAGAAGATGTTGAATTATGTTGGGAATTTGGCGGTACTGGTCGACAGCAGCAAAATCGGCCAGCGCGCGGGCATGCTGTTCAGCCGTACCGAACAAATCGATGTGCTGATCACCGGCAAAGAAGCGAATGATGAAATCATCGGGCAATTACGTCAGAAAGGCGTGCAGGTGATCCTGGTTTAGCCTTTATCCCTGTATTTCGTCTGGTCTTAGTTGTGCAATTATTGGGTAGAATGGCGGCATAACCTTTTATGAGGCAAGACCAGAATGGAACAATTTGAAGCAATCAGCGTTGAACAAGCACATTCCCGCCTGACCTCAGGCGAAGCCGTGATGGTCGATATTCGTGACCCGCAAAGCTTCGGCGCAGCACATGCACCTGGCGCTTATCACCTGAGCAACGACAGCCTGCCTGCGTTTATCCAGCAGGCCGATGCCAAAACACCGGTACTGGTGATGTGCTATCACGGCATCAGCAGCCGCGGTGCCGCGCAATTTTTGATTTCTCAGGGTTTCGAATCGGTCTACAGCGTTGACGGCGGTTTCGAAGCCTGGTCGCAAACCTTCCCGCAAGATATTGAAGCCTGATCCCTCTTTATTGACGCCGGCGCACGCTATAGTCTTTATAACCAGGCTAATGAGTTTGCGCCGAAAATGTTCTTAAGCTGAAAAAGCTACCTTTCTCCAGTGTTGATATAATTTCTGCCTACTATCGACAGGATTCCAAGATGAAACATCTGAACACTTCACGTTCTTTAGGGATGCGTACGCTCGCCGTTCATGGCGGACAGCAGCCCGATGCCCTGACCGGCGCGATTGCGACACCTATCACCGCCGCATCGGCATTTTCATATCCGGATTTTGACAGCGGCGCCCGCCGTTTCAGCGGTGAAGAACCGGGTTATATTTACAGCCGTTTCGCCAATCCGACGGTGGCCGTTTTTGAACAGAAACTGGCGGCGCTCGAAGGTGCAGAAACCGCCGTTGCCTGCGCAAGTGGCATGGCAGCGATCAGCGCCACGTTGTTTGCCCTGCTGGTTCCCGGCGATGAAATCATTCATATCGGCACGCTGTATGGCGGCACTGAAGGCGTGGTGCGTAACCTGCTGCCACGTTATGGCATCAAACCGGTTCACGTTACCCATGTGAGCGAACTGGAAGCGGCATTCACAAAAAACACCAAAGTGGTGCTGGTGGAAACCCCGGCTAACCCGGGACTGGATATCGCCGATCTGGCTGAAGTCGCCCGTCTGTCGAAAGCCGCCGGTGCAGTCAGTGTGGCGGATAATACTTTTGCCACACCGTACCTGACGCGCCCGCTGGAACTGGGCATTGATATCGTTCTGCATTCCGCGACCAAATACATCAGCGGCCACGGCGATGCGACCGGTGGCGTAGTGGCCGGTTCGGCGGCATTAATCACGCCAATCCGCACCCTGAGTCTGAAGCAGTTCGGTGGCAACCTGAGCCCGTTCGAAGCCAGCCTGCTGATCCGCGGCCTGAAAACTCTGCCGCTGCGCGTCGAAGCCAGTTCGCTGAGCGCACAGGCGGTGGCGGAATTCCTCGACGGCCACAGCGCGGTAGACACCGTGTTCTATCCGGGGCTGAAGCAGCATCCGGGACATGCCACCGCCTCAAAACAAATGAAACTGTTTGGCGGGATTATGGCCATTGAGCTGAAAGGCGGCCTCAACGCCGCACGGACGTTCCTCGATAAGCTGAGCATCATCACGCAGGCGGTATCGCTCGGCGACACCGATTCGCTGGCCTGCCATCCGGCATCGACAACGCACAGCGCCGTCGCGCCGGAAGTTCGCCGCCAGAGCGGTATCACCGACGGACTGGTGCGCATCAGCATCGGTATCGAAGATACCGAAGACCTGATTGCTGATCTGCAACAGGCGCTGGAAGGGCTTTAAGCGGATCTGAAATCACGCTCAGCATCACATCTCCTGCATGCTAAAGTGTAATTATTATGGCGATATAGAGCATATATCGCCATAATACTTTCAGTTTACACTTCAAATTGGCTGCTACCATGCCCCGAAAAACATCGCCCTTGCTTCCGGCAACTGAATCGCTATTAACTGAGTTTGGCGATCGTCTTCGTCTGGCGAGGTTGCGCCGCAAACTGACGGCAGCACAGGTCGCAGAACGGGCAGGTATGGTTCCCATGACATTGCGCAATCTTGAACGCGGCAACACAGGCGTCACTCTCGGTGCCTGTCTGGCGGTAATGCAGGTTCTGGGCGTAGAACAAGATCTCAATTTGTTGCTCAAAGATGATCCGTTCGGCCGCCAGTTGCAGGACGCTACATTAATTCCCCGTAAACCCACCTCACGCAACTCCCGTTCAAAACGGACGCCTTCCTCTGTGTCCTCAGATAATACTCTTTTAAAACAAGATGAACCGGATACAGAAAGTGACTGGGCTAAGGATGATTTTTTAAGTGCGGGTTCATTAGCGTCACTGCTTCAAGGTGGTGAAAATACCGGTAAAAAAACCCATAAAAGGACGAAGAAATGACGGTAAGGATTGCCGTGTATGCCGACTGGGCGCCCCTCCCATCGCCTTTGCGCATCGGTTATCTCAATGTGCATCAGGCTGCAGGTCGCGAAATTTTTGCCTTTGAATATGATCAGGCTGCGCTGGAGCATCCTGATTTTGCCCATCTTCAGCTTGATCCACGAATAGGGTTATTCACTGGCCCCCAATATCCGGCACAAAGGCAGGATATTTTTGGTGCCTTTGCGGATACCAGTCCGGATCGCTGGGGACGGTTGTTGATGAAAAGACGGCTGGAACGTGAAAAACGGGCAGGTGTGGCCTCTGCAAGCCAGCGTCTTTATGAATCTGATTACCTGCTGGGCGTGCATGACAGTTTTCGTATCGGCGCGCTGCGGTTTCGGCTCAATGATGAAGGCAATTTTCTGGATGACCGTCATGATGTCGCTGCTCCTCCTTTCATTCAAATTCGTGAACTCGAAGCCGCCAGCCGGGCGCTGGAAAAGGACCGTGAAAATCAGGATGCCGCAGGAGATGAATGGTTACGTTTACTGATTGCACCAGGCGGATCGCTTGGCGGCGCCCGCCCAAAAGCCAGCGTCAGCGCACCAGATGGTCATCTGTGGATAGCAAAATTTCCCAGCATTAATGACGAATATGATATCGGTGCATGGGAGTTGGTCGTCAATACGCTGGCAAAAGCCTGTGGTCTGAATGTGCCTGAAAGCCTTGCCCGCCGCTACGCCAATCCTCATCATTGTTTTTTAGTGAAGCGTTTTGACCGGACGACAGAGGGTCAGCGTAAACACTTTGCCTCGGCGATGACGCTGACCGGCCATCAGGATGGCGACGACGCCTCTTCAGGTATCAGCTACCTTGAGCTGGCGGCGGTAATTATTAATCAGGGCGCGCAGCCAAATCAGGATTTACGCGAACTCTGGTCGCGTATCGTGTTCAATTTGCTGGTATCCAATACCGACGATCATCTGCGCAATCACGGTTTTCTACTGGAACCGGGAAAAGGATGGCGTCTTTCACCCGCCTATGACATGAATCCGGTGGCGCAAAGCACAGGATTAAAACTGAATATCAGCGAATCCGATAATGCGATGGATCTCGATTTAGCGCTTTCTGTCGCGCCGGTGTTTAGGATTTCAAACAGCGATGCGCTGGATATCATCCGTCGCTGCCAGCAAATCGTCAGACAGTGGCCAACGATTGCCAGCAAAATTGGCCTCTCTGTACGCGAGCAAAATGCGATGTCATCAGCATTTAGGTTAGCATGACCCTGTTAACCAGAAGCCTGCTGACAGATAATCAGGCGATACCATTATCGCCTGTCTACATAACAATGAATTACCGCAGTCAAACAATTAGGGAAACCGCTAAACGCTATGGTGCGCATTCTTAACCTGAACAACCCCCGCCTGGCTCAGGCTTTTGTCGATTACATGGCAACCCAGGGTTTTACGCTGACGATGAAACACGAAAGTCAGGAAGTGCAGCTCTGGCTGGAAGATGAATCCCGTCTGGAAGAGGCCGAGAAGCAGGTGGCGCTGTTTGTGCGCGATCCCCTGCATCCACGCTATCAGGAAGCAAGCTGGAAAACCGGCAAGGCACAGCCACATTTAAAGATGTCGCACACGCCCTTCCTGAAAACCCTGCGCAGCCGCGCCGGGCCGCTGACGATAGGCATGATTGTGCTGAGTCTGGCGGTGTTTATCCTGCAACAGATGGTCGGCGACGAACTGGTGATGAGCTGGCTCGCCTGGCCGGACAGTTCGCGCGTTTTCCAGTTATGGCGCTGGTTCACCCCGGCTCTGATGAATTTCTCCTTTATTGCCTTGCTGATTAATCTGGCATGGTGGTGGTATCTCGCCAGCCAGATTGAGATGCATCTGGGCAGCGGCAAACTGTTCACCGTGACACTCATTTCGGCCCTGATCAGCGGCTGGGGCCAGTCGATGGTCAGCGGTTCGTGGTTCGGCGGATTATCCGGTGTGGTGTACGCGCTGATGGGTTACGCCTGGCTGACCGGCCAGTTGAAACCGGAAAGTCGTCTGTATGTGCCCGGCGGATTACTGGTCATTTCGCTGATTTTTATGTTCATTGGCTATGCTACGGGCGGCGCGGCCGTGTCGAATGCCGCGCATGCGTTTGGTCTGGGCCTCGGCCTGATCATGGCATTTGTTGACACGCGCACTCCGCGCAACAAAAAAAATAAGTAGGGGATTCGGGTGAAACAAACACAACGCCATGATGCGATTATCGATTTAGTCCGCCAGCAGGGGTATGTCAGCACCGAAGAGCTGGTGGAGCATTTTGCAGTCAGCCCGCAAACTATCCGCCGTGATCTGAATGATCTGGCGGAACAGAATAAAATTCACCGTCACCATGGCGGTGCAGCCTTGCCGTCCAGTTCGGTGAATGCGGCATACAACGACCGTAAAGTGATGTGGTCGGAAGCGAAAGCGCGTATCGCCGAACGAGTCGCCAGCCAGATCCCTGACGGTTCAACGCTGTTTATTGATATCGGCACCACGCCGGAAGCCGTGGCGCATGCGCTGCTTAACCATAAAAATCTGCGCATCGTGACCAACAACTTGAACGTCGCGACGCTGCTGACAGCCAAAGAGGATTTTCGTTTGTTCCTCGCAGGCGGTGAAGTGCGCGCCCGCGACGGCGGCATCATGGGCGAGGCAACGCTCGATTTCATCTCTCAGTTCCGCCTTGATTACGGCATTCTCGGCATCAGTGGCATCGATATGGACGGTTCGCTGCTCGAATTCGACTATCACGAAGCCCGTACCAAACGCGCGATTATCGAAAACTCCCGCTGCGTGATGCTGGTGACGGACCATTCCAAATTTGGCCGAAACGCGATGGTCAACCTTGGCAAAATGGATCTGATTCATTATCTGTTCACTGATAAACAGCCGCCGGACAGCGTGAAGCAGATCATCGACAAGTACGACGTGCATCTCGAACTGTGCTGATTTGCCTGCATTTAAGGAGCGCTGCGGCTGGCGCTCCTGCTTTTCCTCCCTCCGCCCTGCCCGGCAAAACGAACAATTTCGAAAAATTCCACGCGTAGCGGCGTTCGGTTTCGTCCCCGCCTTGCTATTTTGCTCGAAACCGACACAAAAATGTTACCTTCATCACGCATAATTGTTTTTATTTGGTTAACGCTTGGCTTGTTTGTCGATTCTCGATTACAATCGTGAGCGAAAACGAACATAAAAGAGCTATTGCGAACATCTGGAGGAAGATGACGTGGAAACCAAAGACTTGATCGTAATTGGTGGCGGTATTAATGGTACCGGCATCGCAGTCGACGCAGCTGGCCGCGGGCTGTCTGTTCTGCTGCTTGAAGCGCAAGACTTGGCCTGCGCGACCTCTTCGGCCAGTTCAAAACTGATCCACGGTGGCCTGCGCTATCTGGAACATTACGAATTCCGTCTGGTCAGCGAAGCGCTGGCTGAACGTGAAGTGCTGTTGAAAATGGCACCGCATATTGCATTCCCGATGCGTTTCCGTTTACCGCATCAGCCGCATTTGCGCCCGGCCTGGATGATCCGCGCCGGTTTGTTCCTGTACGACCATCTGGGCAAACGCACCAGCCTGCCGGCCAGTAAAGGTCTGAAATTCGGCAGCGAGTCCGTGCTGAAACCAGAACTGACCAAAGGTTTTGAATACTCGGATTGCTGGGTCGACGATGCGCGTTTAGTGGTCGTCAATGCACAGGAAGTGGAAGAACGTGGCGGCGAAGTTCGTACCCGCACCCGCGTGACCCGCGCATGGCGTGAGGACGGCATGTGGATGGTGGAAGCCGAAGATATCGACACCGGCAAAACCTTCACCTGGCGCGCCAAAGGTCTGGTGAACGCTACCGGTCCGTGGGTAAAACATTTCTTCGACGACGGCCTGAAGCTGAAATCGCCATACGGCATCCGTCTGATCAAAGGCAGCCATATTGTGGTGCCCCGTGCACACAATCAGCCGCAGGCCTACATTCTGCAAAACGAAGATCACCGCATTGTTTTCGTGATCCCGTGGATGGATGAATTCTCCATCATCGGCACCACCGACGTGGAATATCACGGCGATCCGAAAGACGTGAAAATCGATGACAATGAAATCGGTTATCTGCTGAAAGTGTATAACGACCACTTTAAGAAACAACTGACCACTGAAGACATCGTCTGGACTTATTCCGGCGTGCGCCCGCTGTGCGATGACGAATCAGATTCACCACAGGCGGTGACCCGCGATTACACGCTCGACGTTCACGATCAGGATGGCAAAGCGCCGCTGCTTTCTGTATTCGGCGGCAAGCTGACCACCTACCGTAAACTGGCAGAACACGCGCTGGAAAAACTGGTGAAGTACTATCCGAAAGCTGGCCCGGCGTGGACCAAAACGGCCGTGCTGCCTGGCGGGAAACTGAACGGAGACCGTGATACCTACAGCGCCAATCTGCGTTCCCGCTTCAAATGGTTACCGGAATCACTGGCACGCCGTTATGCGCGTACGTACGGCAGCCAGACAGAGTTATTCCTGAATGACGCGACCAGCCTTGAATCGCTGGGCGAAGATTTCGGTCACGGATTCTACGAAGCTGAACTGCGTTATCTGGTGGAAAAAGAGTGGGTTTCACAGCTTGATGATGCCATCTGGCGTCGTACCAAACTCGGTATGTGGCTGGATAAAACCCAGCAACAACGCGTCGCCGAGTGGCTGGAAACGCACAAACAGCAGAAGAAACATCTGTCGCTGGCGTCTTGATTTAGTTAGCTCCTCCCCCTGCGAAGGGGGAGGCCGGGAGGGGGTTTAACAGACAAAACAAGTGCTTATGCACACTTAACATCTTGTTTTTGACCTTAATACCCCACCCCAACCCTCCCCTTCGCAGGGGAGGGAGCGACTCCTCTACAACTTCACCGGCTTAATGTTCCAGATCTCATCGGCGTATTCCTGAATGGTACGGTCCGAGGAGAAATAGCCCATGTTGGCGATGTTATGCAGCGTGCGGCGCGTCCATTCTTCCGGCAGTTTATACAGCTCATCGACTTTATCCTGCGTATCGACATAACTGCGGTAATCCGCCAGCACCTGATAGTGATCGCCGAGATTGACCAGCGTATCGAACAGGTTGGTGTAGCGCTTCGGCTCGCCTGGGCTGAAGACCCCGGTGGCGATTTGCGTCAGCACCTGATGCAGCTCGGCATCCTGCTCGAAGTAAGTATGCGGGTTGTAGCCTTTGCGGCGTAATTCCTCGACCTGCGGCGTGGTATTGCCAAAGATAAAGATATTCTCCTCGCCCACGTGTTCGAGCATTTCGACGTTGGCACCGTCAAGCGTACCGATAGTCAGCGCGCCATTGAGAGCAAATTTCATGTTACTGGTGCCGGAGGCTTCGGTACCGGCCAGAGAGATTTGCTCGGAAAGATCTGCCGCCGGAATGATCAGTTGCGCCAGGCTGACACTGTAGTTCGGAATGAAAACGATCTTCAGCTTGTTGCCAATACGCGGATCGTTGTTGATCACCGCCGCCACATCGTTGATCAGCCGGATGATCTGCTTCGCCGCATAATACGCCGAGGCCGCTTTACCGGCGAAAATCACTGTGCGTGGCACCCATTCGGCGTCTGGCTCTTCGAGAATGCGGTTATAACGGGTGATGACGTGCAGCACATTCATTAGCTGACGTTTATATTCGTGGATACGCTTAATCTGCACGTCGAACAGGCTTTTCGGATCCACCACAATATTCAGCTTCTGGGCGATATACAGCGCCAGCCGCTTTTTGTTGTCCAGCTTGGCCTTGCGGATTGCCTGCAGGAAGCTCAGGTAATCCAGATTCTGTTTCAGTTCCGCCAGCTGGCTGAGATCAGAACGCCAGGTCTGGCCGATGGCATCGTCAATTACCGCTGACAGCGGTTTGTTGGCCAGTGCCAGCCAGCGGCGCGGCGTCACGCCGTTGGTTTTATTACAGAAACGGTCCGGATAAATACGGGCGAAATCAGCAAACAACGACTGCACCATCAGCTCGGAATGCAGCTCAGACACACCGTTAACTTTGTGGCTGGCGATGACCGCAAGCCATGCCATCCGCACTTTGCGGCCATTGCCTTCATCGATAATCGAGACACGCGACAGCAGGCCATTATCATTGGGTATCTTTTCCGCCACTTCTTTGAGGAAGTGATCGTTAATCTGGAAAATAATCTCCAGATGACGCGGCAGGATTTTGCCGATCATGTCTACCGGCCAGGTTTCCAGCGCTTCGCTCATCAGCGTGTGGTTGGTGTAAGAGAACACGCTGCACACGGTTTGCCACGCGGCTTGCCACTCGAATTTATGCTCGTCGATTAACAGGCGCATCAGCTCAGGGATCGACAATACCGGGTGCGTGTCGTTGAGGTGGATGGCGATTTTATCGGCCAGATTGTCGTAAGTATGGTGCGTGGTGTAATGCCGGTTGAGAATATCCTGCACGGTCGCCGACACCAGAAAATATTCCTGACGCAACCGCAGCTCGCGGCCAGAATAAGTTGAGTCATCGGGATACAACACGCGGGACACGTTCTCAGAATGGTTTTTATCTTCCACCGCCGCGAAGTAATCGCCCTGATTAAATTTCCCCAGATTGATTTCGTTACTAGCCTGCGCGCCCCACAAGCGCAGCGTGTTGGTCGCGTCGGTGTCGTAGCCGGGAATGACCTGATCATAGGCGCAGGCGATGACCTCCTCGGTTTCCAGCCAGCGGGTTTTGATGCCTTCATGCTGCACCCGTCCGCCGAAACGCACTTTATAACGGGTATTGTAACGCTGGAATTCCCACGGGTTACCGTATTCCAGCCAGTAATCCGGCGCTTCTTTTTGCTCACCGTTGATGATGCTTTGCGCAAACATACCGTATTCATACCGGATGCCGTAACCGCGCCCCGGCAGCGCCAGCGTCGCCAGCGAATCAAGGAAACAGGCCGCCAGTCGTCCGAGTCCGCCGTTGCCTAAACCAGGGTCATTTTCTTCACCGATCAGTTCTTCGAGATCAAAGCCCATTTCATCAAGCGCGCTTTTCAGGTCGTCGTAAATACCCATCGCCAGCAACGCATTGGAAAGCGTCCGTCCAATCAGAAACTCCATCGACAGGTAATAAACCTGCCGGACGTCCTGTGAGGTTTGCGCCCGGTTAGAACGCAACCAGCGTTCCACCATGCGATCGCGCACCGCAAACAATGTGGCGTTCAGCCAGTCGTGTTGTGTCGCAATAGACGGATCTTTGCCGATGATAAACATCAGTTTATAGGCAATAGAATGCTTAAGCGCTTCGACACTGACTGTCGGTGAGTTGTAATTAAACGGTGAAGTCATAGCGTTACATTCCCGATCAAGTTAGCTACGTTCAGGGTCAGGACAGCAGGCGGTTATACAGGGTGATATATTCCTGCGCAGCCACCTTCCAGCCAAAATCAATACCCATGGCGTGTTGTTGGACGTGTCGCCAGTGTTTCGGTCGGCTCCACAAAACAAATGCCCGGCGGATCGCATTTCCCAGCGATTTCCCCGTTGCTTCTTCAAAGACAAAACCACTGGCTGTTCCGTCGGCCAGATTTTCCAGTGCACAATCGACCACCGTGTCGGCCAGCCCGCCGGTGCGGCGCACCAGCGGCAACGTACCGTATTTGAGGCCATATAATTGGGTTAATCCGCAAGGCTCAAAACGGCTCGGCACCATAATGACATCCGCCCCGCCGATAATGCGATGGGAAAACGCTTCGTGATAGCCGAGCTGCACGCCGACCTGGCCAGGATTGTCCGCCGCGGCTGCCAGAAATGCCTGTTGCAGCACCGCGTCACCCGCGCCCAGCAGCGCCAGCTGACCGCCGCGTTCGAGTAAATCCGGCAAGGCTTCCAGCACCAGATCCAGCCCTTTCTGGCTGGTCAGGCGACTGACGACAGCAAATACCAGCCGCGAATCATCCACATCCAGCCCCATCGCCCGTTGCAGATAGGCTTTATTGACCGCTTTCGAGCGTAAATCCTCCGCGTCGTAACGCGCTGACAGCAGCACGTCATCACGCGGCTGCCAGATAGCGTCATCGACGCCGTTAAGGATCCCCGTCAGCCGCCCTTGCATTTCACGTTCCAGCAGCAGCGATTCCATGCCATAGCCAAATTCCGGACGGGTGATTTCTTTCGCGTACGTTGGGCTGACGGTGGTCACGTGGTCGGAATAGAACAGACCGGCTTTCAGGAAAGATATCTGGCCGTAGAATTCCAGCCCGTGCATCTGAAAGAACTCGCGCGGGATATACAGCTCATCGAGATGATGCGCGCCAAACAATCCCTGAAACGCCAGATTATGTACGGTGAAAACCGTCCGCACCGGCGCATTACGGGCGCGGATATACGCGGAACATAGACCGGCGTGCCAGTCATGAGAGTGGACGATATCGGGTTGCCAGTGTGGATCGAAATTCAGTGCCAGTTCGCAGGCCATCCAGCTCAGCAACGCAAAGCGCAGATGGTTATCCGGATAGGCAAACGACGATTGATCGTGATACGGGCTGCCGGGACGGTCATACAATCCCGGCACATCAATCAGATAAATACCCACGCCATCAAAGTAACCCAGTGAAAGGGTGACATGCCCGGCAAAAGTTGCCAGCGTGCCAATCACCTGTGTTTCCCCCAGTCCTTTTTTGACGTCAGGGAAAGCCGGAATGAGCACGCGGACATCCGCGCCTTCCGCAATCTGAGCGGCGGGTAATGCACCGGCGACATCCGCAAGGCCGCCCGTTTTTAACAGCGGAAACAGCTCAGAACAAACATGTAAAACCTGCATTCGCGCTCCTGATTATCCCGGTCATCCCGGCGTTCACCAGGATGACGAAAAGTCGTACTTCTATCGTCTGTTTATAGTTTCGCCAGCATTGCGCGGGTCACCAGCACCACGCCACCTTCCGAACGGTAGAAACGGCGGCTGTCTTCATCGGCATTCTCACCAATCACCATGCCTTCAGGGATCTGACAAGCGCGGTCAATGACGCATTTGCGCAGACGGCATGAACGCCCCACATTCACATCCGGCAGGATGATGGCCGAATCGATATTGCAGAAAGAGTTGACGCGTACCCGCGGGAACAGCACGGAATGCACCACCACCGAACCGGAAACAATCACGCCACCGGCCACCAGCGAATTCATGGTCATGCCGTGGCTGCCTGAGCGATCCTGTACAAATTTGGCGGGCGGAAGCGGCTCCATGTGGGTACGGATCGGCCAGTCGCGGTCGTACATATCCAGTTCCGGCGTGACAGAAGCCAGATCCAGATTAGCGCGCCAGTAGGCATCGAGCGTGCCGACATCACGCCAGTACGGCGGCGCTTCATCGTTTTGCGTGACGCAGGAAAGACCAAACGGATGCGCGCGGGCAACGCCCTGACGGGTCAGTTTCGGGATCAGGTCTTTGCCGAAATCGTGGCTCGACTCTTCACTCGCCATATCTTCTTCGAGCATGCGAAACAGATAGTCTGCATTAAAAATGTAGATGCCCATGCTCGCCAGCGCCATATCGGGATTGCCGGGCATCGGCGGCGGGTCTTTGGGTTTTTCGACGAAACTGGTGATGTGATAATCCTCAGTGACGCCGATAACACCGAATTCACTGGCCTCGGTGCGCGGCACTTCCAGGCAGGCGACGGTACATTCACCGCCCTTCTGCACATGGTCGATCAGCATCCGCGAGTAGTCCATCTTGTAGATATGATCACCCGCCAGGATCACCACAAACTCGGCGTTATAGCGGCGGATGATATCCAGATTCTGATAAACCGCATCGGCGGTACCTTTGTACCAGTGCTCGGTGCTGTGGCGTTGCTGCGCCGGAAGTAAATCCACGAATTCGTTCATTTCTTCGTTAAGGAAAGACCAGCCGCGCTGGATATGCTGAACCAGCGTGTGTGACTGATATTGTGTAATCACGCCGATGCGACGAATGCCGGAGTTCAGGCAATTTGACAGGGCGAAATCAATGATGCGGAATTTTCCGCCAAAGTGAACGGCGGGTTTTGCCCGGGTTGCGGTTAAATCTTTCAGTCTCGAACCACGGCCCCCGGCAAGGATTAATGCCACGGATTTCAGCGGCAACTGCCTTGCCAGCATGACCGGGTCCCGGTTATCTAATGTCGCCATATCTGACTCCTTTGTTTTTATAATGACCGGCTCTGTGAAGTGAAATCTTGTAGGACACAGAGGGTTTTTGCTGCTGCCCGCCATTGCGAGCCTTCCATGACACGCCGGGGTTCCTCATCAAAAAGCACGCTGTTGAACGGTGCCACTGGCTGCCAGTTTCCCGGAGGCAGGTGCAAATCCACCTCGTGCAGCGAGGCATTAACGATAACCAACCAGCGCTGTGACAGGCAGATTTGCAGCCACTGCTGCGGCCCCTGCTCCCAGTCGCCGGGGCTCATCGGTTGCCCCTGTTGATTCAGCCATTGCACGTCATCGCTGCCTTCCTGCCACCAGCGGTTTTGCGTCAGTGCCGGAATTTTCCGGCGCAGCGCAATCAGCGCGCAGGTATAGGCTGTCAGGCTTTCATCGGCGTTCTCCCAGTCAAGCCAGGTCAGCGGATTGTCCTGACAGTAGGCATTGTTGTTGCCCGACTGGCTGTTGCCGAGTTCATCACCGGCCAGCAACATCGGCGTGCCCTGTGACAAACAGAGCGTCGCCAGCAAGGCACGCTGGCTGAGACGGCGCTGCTGTAATACGCCTTCAGACGCCGCAAGCCCTTCTTCACCGTGGTTTTGGCTGAAATTTTCGTTATGGCCGTCGCGATTTTCTTCACCGTTGGCCTGGTTATGTTTCTGGTTAAAACTGACGAGATCGCGCAACGTGAAACCGTCGTGCGCCGTCAGCATGTTGATGCTGGCGTAAGGCTCACGCTGCGCGGGGTTGAACTTGTCGGCGGAGGCGGCAAAACGCCCGGCAAACTGCCCCAGAGAAAGATCGCCATGCAGCCAGAACTGGCGCATATCGTCGCGCCACACATCACTCCATTCGGCAAAGGGTGCGGGGAAATTTCCGAGCTGATAGCCCCCGGCCCCGATATCCCACGGCTCGGCAATCAGTTTGATTTTCGAGAGGATGTCATCGTGTTTAATGGCCAGGAACAACGGCGATTGTGCGGTGAATTCCGGTGTTCTGCCGAGAACTGTCGCTAAATCAAAACGGAAGCCATCAACATGACATTCACGTACCCAGTAATGCAGGCAATCGAGGGTCCAGGCGATCATGTCCTCGTCCATCAGCCGTATCGTGTTGCCGCAGCCGGTCATGTTGTTGTCGGAACCGTCGTCGTTAAGCCAGTACCCGCTGGCGTTATCAATGCCACGAAACGAAATAAACGGCCCGTCGATATCCAGCTCAGCGCTGTGGTTGAACACCACGTCGAGGATCACTTCAATACCCGCCTGATGCAGTGCTTTAACCGCCGATTTAAATTCATTCAGCGCCGACACACCGCCCAGCCCGCTGGCGTAACGCGGTTCAACCGCGCACGGTGCCAGCACGTTGTAGCCCCAGTAATTACTCAGCCCAAGGTGTTGCAGGCGTGGTTCGTCGGCATGATGCTGCACCGGCAAAAGTTCTATCGCGGTGACGCCCAGATGCTGCAAATATTCAAGCATCACCGGATGTGCCAGCCCGGCATAGGTGCCGCGAAGGGCTGCCGGAATATGGGGATGCTGGCGAGTGAGGCCGCGCACATGCGCCTCGTAAATCACCGTTTCACCCCAGGGTTTCGCGGGCGGTTGATCATCACCCCAGTCGAAATTTCCGGCGACCACCACGGATTTCGGCGCAACCACGGCGCTGTCTTTATCGTCGGGCGCATCGGTGCCGCCGGTGAACCGTGCGTTGTCGAGCAGTACGCCGTCAATCGCACGTGCGCTTGGGTCGATCAGCACTTTCTTCGGGTTAAACCGGTGACCCTTTTTCGGGTCGAACGGTCCGTAAACCCGGTAGCCGTAGCGTTGTCCGGCTTTCAGCCCCGGCACAAACCCATGCCAGAGATGGCCGGTGCGCCCGGTCAAAGGCAAATGTTGCTCGCTGCCGGTCTCATCAAAAAGACAGAGTTCCACTTTTTCCGCATGTGCAGAGTACAGGCAAAAATTGACGCCACTATCTCTGAGATGCGCACCAAAAGGTGCGGGCAGACCGGGACCGAGCTGTTTCATTACGCCTCCCTTCGCAAATAAACCGTCGCCAGCGGCGGAATAGTCACGCTGATCGAATGGTCACGCTGATGATGGCCAATATTTTCACTGTAAATATCGCAACCGTTGCCGACATTACTGCCACGGTAAAAATGCGAATCGGTATTGAGGATTTCGTGATAACGCCCAGGCTGACTGATGCCTATGCGATAATGCTCACGCGGAACCGGCGTAAAGTTACTGATGACGATCACTTCACCGCCATTTTCGTCACGGCGGGCAAAGGCGAAAATCGAGTTTTCGTGATCGTCGACCACCAGCCATTCGAAACCGCGCGGGTTGTAATCGAGCTCATACAACGGCGCATTGGCCTGATAGGTCTGGTTCAGGTCGCGTACCAGATGTTGTACGCCGCTGTGCCAGCCGCTTGGATCGTCAAGCAGATGCCAGTCGAGGCTGGCGTCAAAATTCCACTCACGCCCCTGCGCAAATTCATTGCCCATAAACAGCAGTTTCTTACCCGGATGTGCCCACATAAAGCCGTAGTAAGCGCGCAGGTTGGCGAACTTCTGCCACACATCGCCGGGCATTTTATCCAGCAAGGATTTTTTACCGTGTACCACTTCGTCGTGGGACAGCGGCAATATAAAGTTCTCGCTGTAAGCGTAAAGCACGCCGAATGTCATGAGGTTGTGATGATATTTGCGGTGAACCGGATCAAGCTGCATATAGGTCAGGGAATCGTGCATCCAGCCCATATTCCACTTGTAATGGAAACCCAGCCCGTTAGCATCCGGCGGCATGGTGACGCCGGGATAATCGGTCGATTCTTCCGCCAGCGTCACCGCACCGCCGAGTTCACGACCAATGGTCTGGTTGGTGTATTTCAGGAAGGAAATGGCTTCGAGGTTTTCGCGGCCACCGTAATAATTCGGGATCCACTCCCCGGCTTTACGGCTGTAATCGCGGTAAATCATGGAAGCCACCGCATCGACACGCAGGCCGTCAATGCCAAACCGTTCAATCCAGTAAAAACCATTGCCTGCCAGATAGTTACGCACTTCATGGCGGCCATAGTTATAAATCAGCGTGTTCCAGTCCTGATGATAACCTTCACGGGGATCGGCATATTCGTACAGCGCGGTGCCGTCAAACTGCGCTAAACCATAGGTGTCGCTCGGAAAATGTCCCGGCACCCAGTCGAGAATGACGTTCAGCCCGGCGTTATGCGCGGCATCGACAAAGGCTTTGAATTCCATCGGCGTGCCGAAACGACGGGTCGGCGCATACATGCCAAGCGGCTGATAACCCCAGCTCCCGTCGAACGGATGTTCGTTGACCGGCATCAGTTCGATGTGCGTAAAACCCATCCATTTGGCATATGAGACTAATTGCTCGGCCAGTTCACCATAGCTGAGCCAGAAATTATCATCGGTATGACGACGCCAGGAACCCAGGTGCACTTCATACACGGAAACCGGCTGATTCAGCGCATTGGCTTTCTTTCGGCTTTCTGAATGCGGCACAACATCCGGTAATTTACGCACGCACGAGGCAGTATCCGGACGCATCTGCGCCTCAAAAGCATAAGGGTCGGCGCGCAGGCTGACATGCCCGCGGCAGTCGATAATTTCGAATTTATACAGTTGACCTTCGCGGACGGCGGGAATGAAGAGTTCCCAGATACCATTTTCACGGCGCTGGCGCATCGGGTGTCGGCGGCCGTCCCAGAAGTTGAATTCACCCACGACGGAAACCCGCGTGGCGTTCGGTGCCCAGACGGCAAAACTGACACCCTCGACGTCATCCAGCGTTTGCAGATGTGCGCCGAGTTTTTCGTATGGCCGCAGGTGCGTGCCTTCCGCCAACAACCAGATATCCAGTTCCTGCAACAATGTGCCGAACCGGTACGGATCGTCAATCACATGCAGATTCTCGCCCCAGCGGACTTCCAGCTTGTAACGAAAGGCATTTTTACGCCGCGGGATCAGGCCGACAAAGAAACCACGATCATCGTAACGACGCAGTTCCGCCACCTGTTTACCTTTTTCTACATCAATAACCCAGACCTGATCCGCATCCGGCAACAGGGCACGCACTTCCAGCCCGGCGGCCACAGAATGCATACCCAAAAGAGAAAAAGGATCAGCGTAGTGGCCAGATATAATTTGGTTAATGACGTGCTGATCGGGAAGTACAGACATGTATTTCGTCCTATGATTAATTAAATCAATAAATCCAATAAAATCATTCAGGTATTCAATACGAAACGTGATCCCAGTGTGCTCCCCTTTTTATCGCCGCTTTGTGATCCGGCTGTGTTTCGGTTTTGCCAAAAAGTGCGCGATGACGCTTACGCTCACAATTTCCAAATAAGTGCTTATTTCAGCTTCTCAAAGAGGCATAGCTCTTCTACTAAGCATAGACAAAGGTTCGAAAAATCAGCGGGAAGAAACCGATGAATTTTTCGCAAAATGAAATACAGAGAGTTGCGCTGGAAAAAGGCGGATAAACGGTGAAGTGATTGATGACAGAATCAAAAACGGGACACCGTGCTGGTGTCCCGCAGGGAAATCTTTACAAAGAAAACAGGGCAGTTTTCAATATTGCATCGCGTTAGAGAAGAATACGCAGCATGCGGCGTAAAGGCTCTGCCGCGCCCCACAGCAGCTGATCACCCACGGTGAATGCAGACAGATATTGCGGGCCCATATTCAGTTTACGCAGACGGCCGACCGGTGTGTTCATGGTGCCGGTGACAGCCGCTGGCGTCAGTTCACGCATCGACAGTTCGCGGTCATTTGGGATCACGCGAACCCAGTCATTATGCGAAGCCAGCATCTGTTCGATTTCCGGAATTGACACGTCTTGTTTCAATTTCAGCGTGAAAGCCTGGCTGTGACAACGCAGCGCGCCGATACGAACACACAGGCCATCCACCGGAATAATGCTGGAAGTGCCGAGAATTTTGTTGGTTTCCGCCTGACCTTTCCATTCTTCTTTGGTCTGGCCGTTATCGAGCTGTTTGTCGATCCACGGGATCAGACCGCCCGCCAGCGGAACACCGAAATTATCGGTTGGCAACGTACCGCTGCGGGTCAGCGCGGTCACTTTACGTTCGATGTCCAGAATGGCGGAAGCCGGGTTTTCCAGCTCTTTCGCCACGCTGCTATGCAGCATACCCATCTGGGTCAGCAGTTCACGCATGTGACGCGCTCCGCCGCCGGAAGCTGCCTGGTACGTGGCAACAGACGCCCACTCGATCAGGTCATTCGCAAACAGGCCGCCGAGCGACATCAGCATCAGGCTGACGGTGCAGTTACCGCCCACAAAGGTTTTAATGCCTTTGTCGATGCCCTGATGGATCACTGCGCTGTTCACCGGGTCAAGGATGATTATCGCGTCATCTTCCATTCTCAGAGAGGATGCTGCGTCAATCCAGTAGCCAGACCAACCGATTTCACGCAGCTTAGGATAGATTTCATTGGTATAATCGCCGCCCTGACAGGTGATGATAATGTCCAGCGCGCTCAGAGCGTCCAGATCATAGGCATCCTGCAAGGTTCCGGACTGACCCGTGAAAGAAGGCGCGGCCTGACCGTGCTGAGAGGTGGAGAAGAATACCGGACGGATAGCGTCGAAATCGCGTTCTTCAATCATGCGTTGCATGAGTACAGAACCGACCATCCCGCGCCAGCCAACGAAACCTACATTTTTCATAATATCTGTCCTGCCCTGAGGGTGATAACTGCTTAAAACGGCTTGAACGCGCGTTTGCACTAAGTTAGTGCCTGTTTTGATGCACTGTGCCCCGTTAACGCGCTGGTCTACCACCTTACAAAATGTAGTAGAAGTGGCAAGTGAATTTAATCAATAGTGCAGCTTTTAATAGCAGCGCAACTTATAACAGGCATTTTTTCTGAGGTAGTCATGACCGAAATGATTTCAGCAACCATTTTGCTGTTTTTAATTATGGATCCGCTGGGCAACTTACCGATTTTTATGTCGGTTTTAAAACATCTCGACCCGAAACGTCGCCGGGTCGTGTTAATCCGCGAAATGCTGATCGCACTGATCCTGATGCTGATCTTCCTGTTCGCCGGGGAAAAAATCCTGTCGTTCCTGAATTTACGTACCGAAACCGTGTCGATTTCCGGCGGTATTATTTTGTTCCTGATTGCTATCAAAATGATTTTCCCGTCAGAAGAGAAAAGCAGCAGCGGCCTGCCAGCCGGTGAAGAACCCTTCCTCGTACCGATGGCCATCCCGCTGGTTGCTGGCCCGTCGATTCTCGCCACGCTGATGCTGCTTTCGCACCAGTATCCGAATCAGATGAGTCATCTCACGCTGGCGCTGTTTATCGCCTGGGGCATGTCGATGGCGATCCTTCTGCTGTCGAACCTGTTCCTGCGCCTGCTCGGCGACAAAGGCGTCAGCGCCCTCGAACGCCTGATGGGCCTGATTCTGGTGATGCTCTCAACACAGATGTTCCTTGATGGGATCAGGGCGTATCTGAAGATTTAGCGGCAGAAAAAACGAAAAAGGCGAGCCACGCGTCTCGCCTTTTTTACATCTGTTTTAAATCGTTTTAAGCGTCTGGATAATTTGCGGATTCAGTTCGAGCATTTTCAATAATTTCAGCGCAGCGCCATTCGGCAAACGCTTTTGTTGTTCCCACGCCTGCACCAGCGAAGGAGATACACCGAGCAGTCGGGCAAATTCATCCTGCTTAATTCCCGCCTTTGTACGGATTTGTTTTACTTCGGGCATGGCAACACGCGTGATATGCGCAGGTGTCATTTCGCCTTTATGGATAGCGACCATCTCTTCAGCGGATTGTCGCAATTCTTCAAAGAATTCTTTCGTCATGGTCTATCTCCTGTGTCATGACAGACTTCGTACAATGTTTTTCAAAATCAATTTTTCGCTTTCCGTCAGTGAATCTTTCTCACTCTTCGGATAAACCAGCAGCATGAAAATCTGACCGTCAGCGCACAGGTAATAATAAATCGCCCGCACACCCGCACTTTTTCCACGCCTTTGATGACCCCAGCGGATTTTTCTGCATCCACCGGTGCCGACAATCAAAGCCCCTGCGTCGGGATAATGGGTGAGGTATTCCTGAAACTGGCGATATTCCTCCTCAGTCAGCAGCTCTTTGCATTTGCGGCTAAAGGTCGGGGTTTCGATAAACTCCAGATATTCCATATGACTCATTCCATGACTCAAGATGGCTGAATAATACTCTCACAGGGTAAGAGTTCAACGCGAGGTTTTTCTCGTCAGAAACGAAAAAGGCGAGCCACGCGGCTCGCCTTTTATATGCTAACAATTTGTCGTCAGACGACCATCGACAACAGCAGACATCCCGCCAGACCGCACAGGGAAATGATGGTTTCCAGCACAGACCAGGATTTGAAGGTTTCGACAATGCTCAGGTTGAAATATTCCTTGAACAACCAGAAGCCCGGATCGTTGACGTGCGAGAAAATCACGCTGCCGGAACCGACGGCGATCACCATCAGTTCAGGGCTGACGCCCGTGGTGGCGATCAGTGGCGCGGCAATACCGCCCGCAGTAATCGCTGCCACGGTAGCAGACCCCAATGCGATACGCAGAACCGCCGCAATGGACCAGGCCAGCAGGATTGGCGAGAGCGTGCTGCCGTCCATCAGAGCTGCAATGTATTTTTCAATACCGCTGTCCACCAGCACCTGTTTAAACGCACCGCCACCGCCGATGATTAACAACATCATCGCGATAATTTTGATGGAATCGGTCACAGTTGCCATCACATCTTCCATCTTACGGCCACGGTTCAGACCGAAAGTGAAGATAGCGATCAGCACCGCAATCAGCGTTGCCATCACCGGGTCGCCGAAGAATTCAGCATACGCCAGCACCGGATGCCCTTTCGGCAGGATCATTTCGCAAAGTGCGCGGAATGCCATCAGAATAACCGGCACCAGTGAAGTCGCGACGCTGACGCCAAAGCCCGGCATCTCTTCTTCCGTGAAGGTTTTCGGGTTAAACAGACCTTCAGGCACCGGTTTGTCGATACCTTTCAGGAAGCGCGCATACACCGGCCCTGCCAGAATCACCGTCGGCACCGCCAGCAGTGAACCAAACAGCAGTGTTTTACCCATATCCGCATGGAAAATCGTCGCAATCGCCGTCGGACCAGGGTGCGGAGGCAGGAACCCGTGTGTAACGGATAACGCAGCCGCCATCGGAACCCCGACATACAGCAATGGTAAACGCGCCGCCGCGGCCACAGTGAAGACCAGTGGCAACATCAGCACGAAACCGACTTCATAGAACAGGGCAAACCCGACGATGAAACCTGTCAGCACGATCGCCCACTGAATGTGCTCACGGCCAAACTTTTCGATAAGGGTGGTCGCGATACGTTGTGCGCCACCGCAATCCGCCAGCATTTTACCGAGCATGGCACCGAAGCCCATGATCAGCGCAAGACTGCCAAGCGTCCCACCCACCCCGTTTTTGATCGAGGTGATAACTTTATCGACCGGCATTCCCTGCATAATCCCCACCGCCAGCGCGACAAGAATCAGTGCAATGAAGCCATTAAGCTTAAATCGGATCATAAGTAACAACAGCAGTGCAACACCCACCGCTACAATAACTAATGGCATATTCTTCCCCTCACGCTGTCACCCGGGTATGACTAAAAACCGGGTGAAGCATTGTTTTTAATTTTCAAGATGTTGTAGGAATTAACAGTGCTACGGGTACAGACCGCGACCGCTAAAACAGCAGTGCATTCCTTTGTGATATTAGTCACATCTCCATTTGTTACCGGTATCATGATACCGGTAACATGGTAATATTAGGACTCACTACGCAGTCAAAATGTTCATTTTGGGATAGAGATCATACTTATGGCAGGACAAAGCATCATTCTGATGGGCGTGTCAGGCAGCGGTAAATCCACCGTCGGCGCGGCACTGGCCCGTGAAATTAACGCGAAATTTATCGACGGCGATGATCTTCATCCCCGCGCCAATATTCAAAAGATGGCCAGCGGCACGCCACTGAACGACGATGACCGCGCGCCGTGGTTATTACGCCTCAACGACGCGGCTTACAGCCTGCGCCATAAAAATGAAACCGGCATCATTGTCTGTTCTGCACTGAAGCGTCGCTACCGTGACGCCCTGCGTAAAGACAACGAAGGCATGGTGTTCATCTACATGAAAGGCAGTTTTGAAGTGATCGCCGAGCGCCTTAAAGCGCGTGCCGGACATTTCATGCCGACCGATTTACTGCGCAGCCAGTTCGATGCGCTCGAAGAACCGGGCGAAGACGAACCGGATGTGTTGCGCGTGAATATCGATCACAAGTTTGAAGGTGTGGTAGATCGCTGCGTTGCAGCCCTCAAAACAATTCAGAAGTAAGACTTTCTCCTCCCCCTGCGAAGGGGGAGGTGGGGAGGGGGTTTTAATAGCTGAGCTGTCATCCGCAAAACCAACACCCCATCCCGGCCTTCCCCTCGTGAGAGGGGAAGGAGCAAACAAATCAAATACTTCCACCCGCAGAAATCGTAAACCCGACATCCACCATTCTCGGCACCACTTCTTCACCGCGAAGTCTCGCCAGCAGACGTTCGGCGGAGATTTGCCCCATTCTTTCGCGCGGTGTCAGCACGCTGGCGAGTGGTGGCTCCATCGCCTGCCCCATGTTGTGCCCATGAAAACCGGCAATCGCCATTTGTGAAGGGATTTTCAGCCCCTGGCGCTGACATTCAAAAAATGCGCCCGCCGCGAGGTCATCGTTGGTACAGAAAATACTGTCGATTTGTGGCCAGTCTTTTTGCGCCTGACGCAGTAATTCCGCGCCGCCGCTGTAACTGGAAGAACGGCTGGTCATCACACTGTAAGGCTCCAGACCGGATTCACGCATCGCCTGTTCATAACCCTGCTGTTTGATAATGGTTCGCTCATCCTGACGAGCGCCGAAATACACCACATGACGATGGCCGCGCGCGATAATTTGTTGCGTCATCTGCCGCGCGGCTTCGAAGTTGTTGAAGCCGACCGCCAGATCCACACACGGCGACACACAGTCCATCATCTCCACCACCGGAATACCGGCCACTTCAATCATCTTCAGCGTACGCGCGGTGTGATGGCGTTCGGACAAAATCAGTCCGTCGATATTGTAGGAAAGCAGTGAAGTCAGACGCTGTTCTTCGCGCTCCTGGCTGTAGCCGTAGTGCGCCAGCATGGTCTGATAACCGTGGATATCAGTCACGCTTTCGATGCCGCGCAGCACTTCCGCAAACACCTGGTTGGTCAGCGACGGCAGCAGCACACCGATGGCGCGGCTTTTAGCGTTAGAGAGAATATCCGGTGCGCGGTTGGGGATGTAGCCCAGCTCGTCGAGCGCCGCAGAGATTTTTTCCTGCAACGCGCCGGAAACCTGTTCAGGGTTACGCAAATAACGGCTGACCGTCATTTTGGTGACGCCCACCTTGTCGGCAACATCCTGGAGTACGGGTCTTTTTTTCTTCATATTCATCAAAGAGATGGGCCGCTGAAAAGGTTAAGGGATCAGAGCGTGATGTTAGCAAACAATCGCGCAGGCGGATATCCGTTGCTGCGCGACATGAGAGGTTTATCAGGAAGGCAGGGAAAGCTGCCCGCGAACCGGTGCGCTGAGGTTCGCTGAGAGCTGGCCGGTCAGCAGCGCCATCGCGCGTTGTGCCAGGGTTTCCAGCGGATAGGCAATCGCCGGAACAGCAGAAACGCCCGGTGGCAGCGTACTGTCGAGACTGAACACCATCACATTTTCAGGCACGGCGCGCCCGTGCAGGGCAAGCTGACGGAGTGCATCCTGCGCGGTGGCATCGTCCGGCACCAGCAGCGCATTGAACGGCACGTTCTGTGCCAGCAGTTTCGTCAGCGCATCTGCGCCGCTGTGCTCCAGCCGCCGGTCGTAAGGCAGCAGGAACTTCTCCAGTGCCAGATGATATCCCTGCAAGATTTGTCCGGCGGTTTCGCTGTTTTCCGCGTTGATCAGGGCAATCTGCCGGCGCCCTTGTTTGAGCACATACTGGCAGGCAGTTTCGGCGGCAAAGCTGCGGTCAAAGTGAATGCTGCGTGCTGAATCCGCATCCAGACAATCAATGGTGATCACGTTTTCCGGCAATGCCGGCAGCGGAAAACGCGCACCGATCACAATCATCGCATCGCACAGACCGCGGCCAATTTCAGCTACGGAATGCGTCAGGCTCGCTGCGTCGGTGGCAAAGCGCAGCAGCAGATACTTCTGATTCAGCCGCAACTCTTTTTCCAGCGCGTGGAGATAACCGGTGGACTGATTGATGTTTTCGGTCGCACAAATCACGCCGATACAACCGGTAGACTGCGTGGACAGCGACTGCGCAATCACGCTCGGTTTATATTGCAGTGTTTCCACCGCCTGCATCACAGCCAGGCGGCTTTCTTCTTTGACACCGCGGCTGCCACTCAGGACACGGGACACCGTCGCTTTCGACACCTTCGCCAGCCGCGAAACGTCGTTAATGTTTGCCATGTCTTTCCTTGTGTTAATCGAAACCGTTATTTTTAGACACCGCCGCGAACCATTCGCCGCTTTTCTTCACCGTACGCTTCTGCGTTTCCAGATCCAGCTGGATGAAACCATACCGGTTTTTATAGGCATTCATCCATGACCAGCAATCAATAAATGTCCACATGTGATAACCCAGACAACCACTGCCTTCCTGCAAGGCGCGGTGCAACCATTTCAGGTGCCCGCTGACAAACTCGATGCGGTAATCATCATCAATCCGCCCCGCCTGTTCAAAGCGCAGTTCATTTTCCACACCCATGCCGTTTTCGGAAATGAAACAGCGCGGATTACCGTAGTTTTCACGCAGATTGGTCAGAATATCGTAAATGCCCTGCTCGTAGATTTCCCAGCCACGGTGCGGGTTCATTTTACGTCCCGGCATGACATAGTTATCGAAGAACCATTCCGGCATAAACGGACTTTCCGGATTAACCATACTGTCGCGGCACTGAATACGGCGCGGCTGGTAATAGTTGATGCCGAGTAAATCCACCACACCCTGTTGCAGCAGTGCTTTATCGCCCTGCTGGCAGGCCGGAAGCTGATCGTATTTGTTCAGCAATTCCACCAGTTCCTGCGGATATTCACCGCGCAGCGCCGGATCGAGGAAGCTGCGGTTAAACATCAGGTCCGCAATGTTAGCGGCTTTCAGGTCAGCCGGATTCTGTGACCGCGGATAAGACGGCGTAAGGTTAAGAATAATGCCGATTTCACCGCCAGAATTGCGGGCGCGATAGGCCTTCACCGCCAGCGAATGGGCCAGCATAGTGTGATACGCCACGGTGGCAGCCCGTTTGAAATCCACCACGTTCGGGTAATGGAAATCATACAAATAGCCGCCTTCCACCGGCACCACCGGTTCGTTGAACGTAAACCAATGCTTCACGCGGTCACCGAACAGCTCGAAACAGGTATCGGCGTATTTTGCGTAAGCCTGCACGACGTCGCGGTTTTCCCAGCCGCCGATTTCCTGCATCGCCATCGGCATATCAAAGTGGAACAGATTGATAAACGGCTGTACGCCCTGCGCCAGCATTTCGTCGATCACCTGGTTATAAAACGTGACCGCTTCCTGATTCACTTCACCACGCCCGTTGGGGATCAAACGCGCCCAGGAAATCGAGGTGCGGAAGGTGTTGTGATTGAGCTGTTTCAGCAGCGCGATATCTTCGCGCCAGTTTTTGTAAAACGTCGAGGTATCCTGCGGACCGACGTCATTGTGAAAGCGCGTCGGCTGTTGTGAATACCAGTGATCCCACACCGTCGCGCTTTTTCCGTGGCTCAGGGTTTCACCTTCCGTCTGCGGCGCTGAACTGGCACTGCCCCACCAGAATTCTTTTGGAAATGCGTATTTCATCGTCATCCTCGCTGTCCGTTAGCTTTACGTTTTTAACTGATGTTTAACTGTTTGCCGGTACGGCATTACCCGCCGTCTGTGCCAGGGCTTTTTCCGCTTCCTGTTTCAGCAACGTACGTTCATAGGCTTTCAGGAACGGATAGTACATAACGGCTGATAACACCATACAGAACAGGCACATAATTACCGGGCTGAATGCCCAGTTTGCGGCCCATGATGCACCGATTGGCGCAGGCGTTGTCCAGGGTGTGAGCGAGACCACCTGCGCGACCCAGCCGAGTTTGGTGGCGGTGTAAGCAAAAATAGCGTTCAGCATCGGCACCAGCGTAAACGGCAGGAAGAATACCGGATTCATGATAATTGGCGTGCCAAACAGGATCGGTTCATTGATGTTAAAGAAGCTCGGCACCACCCCCATCCGGCCAATGGTGCGCAGGTGCACGGCCTTGCTGCACAGCAACAAAATCGCCAGCGGTAAGGTCGACCCCACGCCGCCAATTAACAGATAGTGATCCCAGAATCCTTGCAGATAAATGTGTGGCAATGGCGCACCGGCCTGCAACGCCGTCTGGTTGAGCGCCAGATTGGTCATCCAGAACGGGTTCATGATGCCGGTGACAATCAGCGCGCCATGAATCCCCGCAAACCACAGTACCTGACAGATAAACACTGAAATCAAAATCGCTGGCAGGGAATCCGACGCAGAAACCAGCGGTGCCAGCAAATGCATGATGGCTTCAGGAATTATCATGCCGGTGGTGGACTGAATAAACAGGTTCAGCGGGTGCAGCGTGGCGACAATCGCCACCACCGGGATCAGAATTTCAAACGAGCGCGCCACGCCGGTCGGCACTTCTTTCGGCAGGCGGATGGTGATATTGCGGCGCTTGAGCAGCGCATACACTTCGGCGGCATAAATCGCCGTCAGGATCGCGGTGAAGATGCCTTCGCCGGAGAAATACTGCGTCGAGATTTGTTTGTCATGATACGGCGCAGCCACCAGCAGAAACGCCATAAACGCCAGTAAACCGGTCATGATCGGATCAAGCTTGTAGTGTTTGCCGAGGCTTGCGCCAATGCCTACCGAAATAAAAAACGTCATCACGCCCATGCTCAGATACCACGGCAACATCAGCTGCTCGCGGTATTTCAGCGACAGATCCAGCCACCCGCGCGCAAATCCCATGGTGGTATCCGGCGAGAATGGCGGGAAAATAAAGACCAGCATGAACGAGCCGATAATCATAAAAGGCAGCGCAGCGATAAAGCCGTCGCGGATGGCGATCACATGCCGCTGCTGGCCAACGCTGCCCGCCAGGGGCGTGATGTGTTTTTCGATGACGTTAACCATCGCCTGATAAAGGCCACTCATACGCGGCTTCCTTCCTGTGCGATCAGGCCGTAAGCGAAGTCGAGCACGTTATCGCCGCGCTGCATGCCGTAATCCATCATGTTGATGGTTTCGACCGGAATGTTGAATTCTGCCGCTCTGGCAGATAAATCAGCCTGCATGTAACGCACCTGAGGTCCGAGCAGTACCACCTGATAATCACGGAATTTTTCATCAAACTCGCTGGCACCGAATGCATCAATCTGCACCTCTTCTCCGCGTTCCGCCGCCACTTCTTTCATCTTGCGCACCAACAAACTGGTCGACATCCCCGCCGAACAACAAAGCATGATTCTTTTCATTTTGCTTCACTCCGAGATGATTAATGTTCTGCCCTTTTTAGCCTGTTGAGGGTATTTGAGGCTTTATGGAAACCGGTTTCCATGGCTTCAGGGAAAATGTGCGAACCTGTTCATAAAATTTCACGGTGATTGTCCGGCAATGTGAAACGTTTCACATTTTGCGCATTTTTCATTCGCGCAGTAAGAAACTCACGCTACAGGAAAAACCAGATAACAATTATCACGGAGGGATTAAATTACTCATCAGCAGGATATTTAAAACCGTCAAAAATCAAAATAAAACCTGATTAATATCACGCACTATGTGATGTTAAAAATTGATATGGAATGATTTTGTCGGTGGGAAATTAATCAATACATTGTCCGGCATTCACCGCTTATTATCTTTAAGGAATGCCTGATGCCGGCGTTTAACACCTGTAAAATTACACGATGTATTCTGCTGGCGTGTTGCCTGCCCAATATTGCCGTCATGAGCGCCAGTGCGGCAAATTACACCCTGCCACTGCTGCTGACGAACAATCAAAAGCTGACCTTATCCACCAAGGATAACGAAAATATTGTCGCCGATAACCCGTTGATAAAATATGGCATTATGGTCAATAACGGCGCAGAACTGACGTTCCTGGCTAACACGTTCAACGCTTCCGGCAGCCAGCTTGGCTCCTCGCTTGTCGCGCAAAATGGCGGTGTCATTAATATCGGGAAAGATTCCGTGATTAATCACAACAGTCAATCCGGGGAAATTTCCCATGCGGTGACGATACAAGATGCAGGCAGTGTTTTAAATATCAACGACGCGACCCTTAATTCTAACAGTGCGGCAGTGGTGATTAATAATAACGCCACCGCGAATATGATTAATACCACAATTAACGCCAATAATGCGGATAATGCCGTTGAGGTGAATAATGGCGCCACGCTGAATGCCACCGGGCTGGCTGTTAATCATCTTTCGGGAATGTCCAGCAGTTCGGCAATAGCCATCAACAATGCCGATGCCACATTACTGAATACGTCAATTTTATCTCAGGTTCGCCAGGGGATAAGTATCGACGGGTCCGCTGACCGCTTCTCAAATGTCACTTATGATCGCGGAACCATCATCACAGAGAAAGATCAGAGCAATGCCGTGATATTGTCATTCGGTAATTTACAAATGAAGAATGTCGACATCCACACCTCCGGGCAATATGGCAACGGCGTGATGCTGGAAAACGACAGCAATGTACGGATCAACGGCGGATCCATTACCACGAAGGCGACGTCCACTAACGGCATAACATTCCTCGGCGCTAACAACCTGATTCTGGAAAATGAACTGCTTATTTCCACACCGGGCAATGCCTCCGTCGGCCTGTCACTGAGCGGCGCCCCCATGACAGACGATCAGTGGCAAAACGTTCGCATTGATAACGCGACCATAAACAGCGGCAATATCGGCATCAGCAAGATTTACAACGGTAATGCGCAAGTGATCATCGAAAACGCCGCTCGCATTGTCGGTATTAACGCGGCCATGACCTTTGCCGATAACGGCATCAGTACGGTGAATGTCAGCGGCAAAAGCCAGATTATCGGCAATATTATCAATGCGACGACGGCGAAAACCGATGTCACACTGGATGCCTCCGTGCTGACCGGCTCGGTGCAAAACCTCCATTCACTGGCGCTGAATAATCAGTCCGCGTGGAATCTGACTGGCGATTCCGTGCTCGGGGATTTATCGCTCGATAACAGCCTGATGAACTTCACCCAACCGCAGCAGGGGGCATTCCACACACTTACCGCCAGCACGCTTTCCGGCAACGGTGCCCTGAATTTCAACACGCAACTGGGCAGCGATAATTCCCCCACCGATTTACTGCATGTTCAGGGTAACGCCAGCGGCAATTTTGGGGTGCTGGTGCGCAATGCCGGGGGCAATGGTGCGCTGACGACAGGCGACGGGATCCGTCTGGTGCAGGTGGATGGGGATGACACATCGTCGCTGAAATTGCTGAGAAAAGTCAGTGCGGGGGCATACGATTATTATCTCTATAAAGGCGGCAGTACGTCGCCAAAAGACTGGTATCTGCGCACCTGGCTCGAGCCGGTGCCGCCGCCGGAACCAGTGCCTGATCCTGACCCGACCCCTAACCCGACACCGGAGCCCACACCGCAACCTGCACCCACACCTAAACCGGTGATCGCCTACCGGACGGATGTCGTGGGTTACATTGCCGCGCCCTTCCTTAACCGGCAGTACGGCTTTAGCTCAATGGGGTCTTATCACGAACGTACCGGCGATAGCGTCAAACGTGCTCAGGATGGCACATGGGCACGCGTCGGCGGATCGCATGATAATTATGATGTAGGTCGCTTCAGTTTTGACAGCGACATTCGTTATATCCAGATCGGCAAGGATTTGTATCAGGATGAGACACCGCGCGGGAATAATGTGCATGCCGGGGTGATGATTTCGCTGGGGGATCAGAAAACCAGCAGCTCGGACAGCGCCCGCGGGCTGGTCGGTGAATCCACCGATACCGGAGATGTGTCTACCGATGCTTACGGCATTGGCGGCTATTACACCGTGAAGACCGACAGCGGCGCGTATCTGGATTTCGTCGGGCAAGTCACCGATTACCACACCGAATTCCAGAGTGAAACGGAAGCTAAACAGGACGGCTACGGCGTGGCGCTTTCAGCGGAAAGCGGCATTCCCTTTGCAATAACCCAAAGCTGGAGGCTCGAACCCCAGGCGCAGGTGATTTATCAGTATCTGCATATGAGAGGGTTCAATGACGGTATTGCCGCGGTAGCGAAAACCGCCGACAACAGCGTACAGGCACGCGGCGGTTTGCGGCTTTCTCATCAGCCTCAGGTAGATCAGCCCAACATTACGCCATACCTGAATATCGACGCAGTATCGACGCTCAGCGATGCGCCCGCCGTCACCATCGGCAGCACTGAGATTTCGCCTGATTTCTCGCAAAGCGCCTGGAAAGCAGGTGGCGGGATCACGGCGCCATTGAGTAAAAATGCATCGTTTTACACCAGCGTGAATTATCAGCGTGGCTTTGACGGAAAACAGGAAGGTTACCGGGGCAATATCGGTATTAATGTCAGCTTCAAATGACGAATGAATGATGCAAAAAAAGGCGATGCCGGAGCACCGCCTTTTGCTTTTGACTTCACCATGATCAGACTGGCGGCAGGTCAAACAGCAGAATTTCGCTGTCTTCCTCTGCGTGAACGGACAATGCCGTTTCATCCCAGATCGCCAGCGCATCACTCTGCCCGGCTTTCTTACCGTTGATGGACACGGTGCCTTTTACCACCTGGATCCACACGCGGCGGTCAGCCTGAATCTGATAAACCGACTGTTCATCTTTTTTCAGCGCCCAGCGGGACAACTCCATATCCTGGAACACTTTCAGCGAACCGTCGCGGGCATCCGGTGAAAGCACTAACTGACGACCCTGCGGCGCATCGAACATACGCTGTTCGTAACGCGGTTCCAGCCCTTTTTGATTCGGGATAATCCAGATCTGATAAAGGTGCAGTTTACGGTCGCTGTTACCGTTGTATTCAGAGTGTGTCACCCCGGTCCCGGCGCTCATAATCTGGAATTCCCCCGCCTGGATCTGTTCTTTATTGCCCATGCTGTCCTGATGTTCCACGGTGCCTTCCAGCACATAGGTCAGAATTTCCATGTCTTTATGCGGATGCTTACCAAAACCCTGTCCTTCATCGATAAAGTCTTCATTGATCACCCGCAGTGCGGAGAATCCCATGAATTGTGCATCGTAATAATCGGCGAAAGAGAAGGTGTGCCAGCTTTCCAGCCAGCCGTGACTGGCGTGACCGCGTTCTTGTGCCTGACGTAAATAGATCATGTTCAACTCTCCTCAATGTTTTCTCTAGTCTAGTCAACGCCTGAGAATAAGAAAGCGTAAAAACTTCACCCCTCTGTTCAAAAAATATGAACAAATGCAGGTGACTCAATCCAAAGGATTTGAGGAAGGTTGAGGTAAATTGTTCTTATGCAGGTTGCTTAATTACCCATCGGTACAATACTCAAAGAAGAAACTCCTTAAGGTAAATTAATGTGACATCTGTTTCCGGAAATTATCATGATTAACCGCCGCGAGTTGATCGCGGGAATAACCGGTGGTGTAGTGTCGGCGGGATTATTTAAAGCCGTTGAAATTAATCCGGATAAAATGATTAGCGCGAGCAACATTATGGCGTTAAGAAACCTCCCTGCGCCTGCTGACCGGACCTGCGCGATGGTTTTGGGATATTACTTTGCCGGAGATGGTGCGCCAAAACTGGTTTACTGGGATGCGAACAGTGAGAAAGAGGCCAATCAGGGCACCGTTATTTCCTCGTTAAAATCCGCTAAAGGCCGCTGGTTGCAATTACATAACGGCGTCATGGATTTTCGTCAGTTTGGTATAGTTAACCGACAAAATGCTGCAGATGCGGCACTGAAGGCGATGATCAGTGATCCGCTTATTCACCGGATTGAAGCACATACCTCGCTGAATTTCATGTCGCGCCATCGCTTTAACCGTTCGAATATCACCCTCGATTTTAATGGCCAGACAGTGACCGCGACAGGACTGGAAACCCTGGCAGATGCCAAAAATAATTACCTCTCCGCTATTTTCTTTTTCAGGGGAATAGCAGAAGAAAAAACATCAATATCCCTTCTCAGGGATCCTTTGCCTTTATTGTCAGAAATCTATCCGGTAGATGACAGCAGCTTATATCCTGTCGGCCAGTGGTATTGCCTGGAATCGGACAAAGTCTCCGGCCACTGGGAACGCAAAATACAACGACTGGTGCAGGTGACAGAACAGATTGATGAAACGCATATCCGGCTCAATTACAGAAGCGGCTGGGCGCTGGACGCCCAAAGCCAACTGCACTGGCGCAAAGTCACGCCGGTTGAGAATGTCTGTATTCAGAACATGCAATATGTCGCAGAGGGGCAGCTGGCTAATAGCAGTTCCCAGCCGGTCGCCTTCGAATATGCCATTTATTGCGATGTTCTGAATGTTCATGCTCAGGGGACATTCTGGTCAGTCATTTTCCGTCGCTGGAATACCTTCTTTCGCACCGAACAATGCTCGCTGACTAATCCACCTTCGGTTTCCTGGGGCGGCGCAGGCTATCTGACTCAGCAAATTTACTGTCAGTATGGCGTGATTACGGACTGTACGGCATCCAATGCCCGGCATCTTAACGATTTCACCGCCAGCTCTTCCTGCGTGGTAAAGCACTGTCACAGCAACGGTGACAGTTCCGGTGCTTTCGTCACGCACGGTCAGTATGAACATGATCTGCATTTTACGGCCAACTCCGGCATCCTGACACTGGCCAATTCCGGCAAACCCTGGGGACAGTCGGCGGCACGTATTGTCATCAACCAGCACCATTGTTCTATGCTGACAGCCGACACGCACGTTACTGATCTGACCTTAACGGATGTGCACATTTACCGGAGTGTGGAACAGGATAATCTCGGCATATTGCGCCTGAATTGCGACGGACTGACGGTGCAAAACTGCAGCCTCAGCGGAGAACTGACATTACTGCAAAACAGTCAGCGCAGTATCAAAATGAACGTATTCGAAAACTGCGGGTTCGTACTGGATCCTCGCCATGATTCCACTATCAGTAACCTGGCGCCGGATGACCCGTTTATTGTTTCTCATCCTGCTGCCGAAGCCCGGAATTCCATTAATGGCCGTTCGCTGCTGTATTTTTCCCATTGCCAGTTTAAAGGAACGGACAAAGATGTTTCGCTGTTAATTAAAAATAAAGAAGTTAACTTTAACGCCTGCCGTCTTGAAAATGTGTCCCTTATATTAACGGCGGATGAACCTCAGAAAATCGTTATTAATGGTGATTCCACACTGTCCAGTGATCAGGCCTCCCGGCCTTTACTTTCACGGACCGGCGAACATCCTGTGACCTGGCGATTAGGCCCAATGCAAACTGAAGTGACCGGTGACGATCAGCTTCATATTCACATTACCGCCGGCATTAATCATTATCAGGCGCATCACGTGACATTCACGCACGGTAAGCGGTTATTCACAGATAAGGCATTTTCCCGACCGTCTTATTTTATTGAACAGAACAATATCATGATAAATACCCGATCCGTTGTGCCAGCCAGTACAGGGCCGCATATTGTGGTTGAAAATACGGAGATATAACAAAATAAAGTGGCTCACCTCTGAGCCTTAAAAGGATTCACCATGAAAACGTTCAATTCTGTATCCGCGCTGAAGAATCATAAAATACGTATGGATCATAATGTCTTCGTTAATGGTTATTTTCAGGCCGGTGACGGCGGCGGCGGTCATTATCACTGGGACAAAAACTGCGTTCTGCCCGCCAATAACGGCACAGTCATCCCTTCTGACCACTCGGACACCGGACGCTGGCTGCTTATCCATCAGGGCGTGGGCGATTTCCGCACTTTCGGTATTCTCAATGCTGATCAACCCGCCGACGATGCGCTTGATGCATTAGTCAATGACCCGGCCATCAGCCAGATCTTCGCTTTTTCAGATTTGCTTTTTCAGCGCCGCCATCGCTTCTCACGCTCAGACATCACCCTGGATTTCCAGAACAACCGGGTTTTCACCACCGGCATTGCCAGCGCACCGGTCAATGACCCGTTTGCCGCCGTACTGTTCTTCCGGGGCACGGTGACCGGCACCCCCGTCTCCTTCACGCTGACTGAAACGTTGCAGGAGCAAACGGATATTTTCCCGGTCGCGGATTCGTCACTGTTCAGCGTGGGCGACTGGTATGCAGTGCAGGTTGCACCGGTGAAAGGCGCGGCGGAACGCGAGCTGCAAAAGCTGGTGGAAATCATCGCGATTCCTGACAGCACGCATATTCAGACTGGCTATTACAACGGCTGGGAACTGCTGGCCGGCAGGGTGATCAGCTTGCAGAAAGTCGAACCGGTCGCATTCGTCACCATCAAAAATATGCAGTTCTTCGGGGCGGGGGCTGATCAGATCAGCGGCAGCCATCCGGTGGCGTTTGAATACGCGGTATATGCCAATGTCGAGGGGATCCATTCGACAGGTTCTTTCTGGCCGGTGGTGATGCGACGCTGGAATACCCATTATCTGACGCAGCAGTGCTCTCTCATTAATCCGCCGAACACCGCCTTTGGCGGTGCCGGATATCTGACACAGCAAATCTATTGTCTGTATGGACATGTCAGTGATTGCAGCGTGGCGAACGCGCGGCATTTAAATGATTTCACGGCGTCGGCATATTGCCTGGTCGAGAATTGTCACGCCAGCGGACAGAGCGCGGAAAAAGGCCCGTTCGTGACTCACGGTCAGTACGAACATGATCTCACCTATACCGGCAATTCCGGCCTGATGACCTTTGCCAATTCCGGTGCCACCTGGGGAGGCAGCGCCAAACGTATCAATGTACGTAAGCACGTCTGTCCGTGGTTTGTCGCCCGCTCCGGCGTGAGTGAACTGACGCTGGAAGATCTGGTGGTGATCACCAACGAGACTATCCCGCAGTCCGGGATGTTGTGGGTGAATGCCGACGGTTTGCAGATGACCGGCTGTACCGCTGACCGCACCCTGATTATCAGCCAGGCATCGCAACGCGCTGCGCGCCCGAACGTTATTCGTCAGTGTCAGTTTTCCCTGCAGGAGGACGGCGCGCCGGTAGTACAAAGCAACGTCACTGCCGCCATCACCTTTACCGATACGGTATTTAATGACATCAACGGGCATTCATTTGACAGCACGGCGCCGGTGAATTTTGTCCGCTGTACGTTTAATGCCACCACCGAATTTGCACCGCTCACGCTGAAATCCTCCACACTGTCGGTTCAGGCATCGCAGTTTAATCAGGTCGGCTTCACGCTTTCCGGCACTGCGCCAAAGCAAATCGATATTCTTTCCTCAACCCTGACGCAGGCAACGTTCGACTTCACCGACGTCGCCGCACAACCTGCCAGTTCACTGATGTTCCTTAATAACCGTTTATCCGGCAGCACCGTCATCGCCCAGCCACCCGCCGGAGATCGGGTGATATGGCAGCAGAATATGATTCTTGCCTGACGCGGGATTCTTCTAATTAACGTGTTTTTAGAAATAGTTTGAGTTGTGGAGAAGATATAAAGGAGTTTTTCGAAATAGTTTGAGTTGTGGGCAGGCGGCCAGCAAGCGAATCCCCGGGAGCATACACAAGTATGTGACCGGGGTGAGCGAGCGCAGCCAACGCATCCACAGCTCAAAATATGAAGAAAAAAAAGCCAGCACCCGGCTGGCTAAGTAATACTGGAAGCAATGTGAGCAATGTCGTGCATTCATGGGGACCCGTTTGACCTTGGTGTGAGGCCATCCCCGGAACGCATGGCAATAATAATCATTATCATTCGCACTTGTAAAGCGTTTTTTTCACCAAACATTCGATTGACAGTTTTCCTATTCCTGATAAATGTAGAGGATATTCAAACAGTAACCACAAAAAGAGGAGTGTCGCCATGAGCGAAATAGTCATTCGTCACGCTGAAGCCGCAGATGCAGAGGCGCTTCAACACCTATACGCTCAGGTTCCTGTTTACAGCGACACCCTGCAACTCCCTTATCCACCCGCCACGCTATGGGAAGACCGCCTTGCCAATGCCGCACCCGGCCGGTTCGCGCTGGTTGCGTGTATCGACGGCAAACTGGTGGGCAATCTCACCCTGATGGTTGAGCAGCCGTGGCGACGCCGTCATGTGGCGACTTTCGGCATTGGTGTGGATACGCAATTTCAGGGAAGAGGCGTCGGCAGTAAGCTGATCGCTGCTGCCCTTGAGTTATGTGACAAATGGTTGCACGTGATCCGCGTCGAGCTGACGGTTTATGCCGATAATGATGCCGCAATCGGGCTGTACAAAAAGTTCGGTTTCAGCGTTGAAGGCCTCAGCCCGAGCTACGCAATGCGCGACGGCGAACTGGTGGATACGCTGCATATGGGGCGCATCCGTGGCGTACGGCAACCGGTTTAATCAGCACTGACGGAGGCGCTGGTTTCAGCCGGAGGCTGACGTAACAGCAACCGGACGACCAGCGCCAGCGCCATCAGCACCAGCAGCGCCGAGCCAAGATAAATCGCATCAATGCCAGCCTGCGCCATCAGCACACCGGCCAGCGGGCCGGTAATCCCCAGAGATAAATCAAGAAATGCCGAATAGGTCGCCAGCGCGCTGCCCTGATTTTCCTGCGGCAACTTTTTGACTGCCACCACGCCCAGCGCCGGATAGACCAGCGAGAAACCCACACCGGTAATGAAAGCACCGGCCATTGCTGCCCACGCCGTCGGGGCGAAAAACACCATAATCAGCCCGGCAATCTCCACCACAAAACAGGCCAGCGCCACACGCAATCCGCCAAAACGGTTGATGCTGTTGGGCAATAACAGCCGCATGCCGACAAAGGCCACACTGAAGAATGTCAGGGAAAATGCCGCGCCCGGCCAGCCTTTTGCGGCATAAAACAGGGTGATGAAGGTGGCAATCACCCCAAAGCCGGTGGACGCCAGCGCCAGCATCATGCCATAAGGCAATATTTTCCCCAGCACCTGGCGGAACGGGATTTGCGCCGGGGCTTTTGTGACCACCGGCGGCTTGCGCCACGCGGTGATGAGCGCCGTCAGCGCCACCAAAATGATGCACACCGACAACAGCGTCAGGCCGCCGAAACTGAAAATCAGCACACCGAGTGGCGCACCGATCGCCATCGCACCGTAAGTGACCACCCCGCTCCATGAAATCACTTTGCCGATATGCAGGGAGCCGACCACGCTGATGCCCCACAGCGTCGAACCGGTTCCGGCAAAACTTTGCCCGGCACCGAGCATCACGCGGCCAAGACATAACAACGCCAGACTGACCGCCGGTGTGGCGTCAAATCCCAGTGCCAGCAGATAGAACACGCCGCTGAGCAGGCAGCCGCTCAGCCCGAATATCACCACCCTTTTTGGCCCGACTTTATCCGCATAACGCCCGGCATAAGGGCGGCTCAGCAGCGTCGCGAAATATTGCAGGCTGATGACCAGTCCCGCCCAGAAAGCACTGTAGCCGAGATGCTCATGTACATAACCCGGCAGGATCGCCAGTGGCAGGCCGATGGTCAGATAGTTGGCAAAATTGAACACCAGAATCGAGAGAATTCGCAGCGTGGTCTTTGACGGACTGGTGGCAGTCAGGTCGGGCGAAGCAGCGTCAGGCATGGAAAGTCGCGTCTCACAAAAAAGGGTTCTGGCATGTTACGAAGCCGTAAATGAGTGTTTGACTTTATTAGCAATGGCTTGCTTTCGCAACAAATTGAACCGTTGTTTTACTCAGGCTTCCCCGTACTGCCATCAAAGTGACACATCACTGTCATGCGCGCTGATTATGGTCGGGAGACTTCAACCGGAGGACATCCTATGTTCAGCATGGATACCCTGTTTCAGGATCTCGACCCGCAGCAGAAAACCCCTTCCTGGCAACGCAAACTGTTAAAAATCCTGTTCCGCGAAAAAGAGTTTCACCGTTTCGCCGATCAGTATCCGCACCTGAAAGGCATTGATATGGCCGAGCAGGTACTTGAACATTTTAATATCCGCTGTGAACTGACCGAGCGCGACCGGGAGCAAATCCCGAGCTACGGCCCGGTAGTTATCGTAGCGAATCATCCGATTGGCACGCTGGACGGACTGGCGATATTACATGCGGTGGCGTCGGTACGTCCGGATGTCAAAGTGGTGGCGAATCAGTTGCTGTCGCTGGTGTCTTCGCTCGGCAGCCTGATGATCCCGGTGGATAATATGGGCAACCGCACGCGGCGCAATCAGGTCACACAGATGCAGGAACACCTGGAGAATCAGGGCGTGCTGATTGTGTTCCCCGCAGGTGAAGTATCCCGCATGAGTTCGAAAGGCGTGCGCGACGGAAAATGGCACACCGGATTTATCCGCCTCGCCGCCAAAGCCCGTGCACCGGTGGTGCCGGTACATATCAGTGGCAGCAACAGCGCGCTGTTTTATCTCAGTTCTATGATTTACCGCCCGCTCAGTACGCTTTTACTGGTACATGAAATGTTCGGCCAGCGCGGCAACAGCCTGACGCTTAAAATCGGTGCGCGCATTCCGTATACCAGCTGGCACGATGGACAAATGCAGGCGGGCGATCTGGCAGCGCGTTTTCGTAAACACCTTTACCGCCTCGGCGCTGGCAAGCCGGGTTTGTTCCACACCGAAACGTCGATTGCCCGTGCGGAAAACCGTGCGGTACTAAAACACGCGCTGGAAGCCAGCGAAGTGCTGGGCAACACGCCGGACGGCAAAATGATTTACCTCTATCGTCGTCACGGTGAAGACACTGTGCCGATTTTGCGCGAGCTGGGGCGTTTGCGCGAAATCGCGTTCCGCGCCGTGGGCGAAGGCAGTGGTCGCCGCCGTGATCTCGACGGCTATGATGATGATTATTATCACCTGGTTTTATGGGATCCGCAGGCGCTGGAAATTGTCGGTGCTTACCGGTTCATCCCGACCGCAGAACAAGTCGCCAGCAAAGGGCTGAACGGGATCTACAGCCAGAGCCTGTTCCACTATGGCCATCAGATGGACCCGATTCTGGCGCAGGGTGTCGAACTCGGGCGCAGCTTTATTCAGCCCGCCTACTGGGGAAAGCGCGGGCTGGATTATCTGTGGCTCGGCATCGGCGCGTATCTGGCGAAATATCCGCAGACCCGTTATCTGTTTGGTCCGGTGTCGATTTCCGGCGGAATGCCGCTGCCCGCCCGCGATTTACTGGTGGCGTTTTACCGCCTGTATTTCTCCCCGGCATTACCGCTGGCGACATCACGACGTCCGTATCCGGCTTCGCTGCCCGATGTGTTAGCACAGTTTTGCGGCGATGATTATCAGGAAGACTTGCAGCGCCTGAAACGCCTGCTGGCGAATCTCGGGTGCAGCATTCCGGCGTTGTATAAACAATATTCCGAGCTTTGCGAAACCGGTGGTGTGCAGTTTATTGATTTCGGCAGCGACCCTGAATTCAACAACTGCATCGACGGGTTAGTGCTGGTGGATCTCAGCCAGTTAAAACCGGCGAAGTTTGAGCGGTATATTGCAGTGCATCAGGCAGAATAGATCACCGGGCTTCTCCCTCTTTAACGGGGGAGGAGAAAAACGTCTCTTTCCCGCAGGTTGCCTTATAGTCATCCGCCATTGCCATTTTCAGCAGTAAATCATGACCAATGTAATTGCTCCAGTTGAAGGTATTCTGTAAAACCACTACCGCATTTTTATGCTTCTTATCAAAACCAATATAACTGGAATAACCGCCGATATAACCGACCTGGTAAGTAATAATCTGGCCATCTTTATAATCCGTGACCCAGGCAATATTGGCCGCTTCTATTTTTCGCTGGAAATAGACTTTTTCCGTCACCTGAATGGCGTCACTGAGATCGCCTGGTTGTGAATCATCAATATGCGCCCGCAGATATTTCAGCAAGTCATCAGCATTACTGTAAAGGCTGGCCGCCGCTACCATATTATTCGAGAAATGCCAGTCGGGAACGACCTCGCCACGGCGGATAAGTTTAGGCTGATCTCCCGCATGTCCAATCGCACGATACGGATAGGCTTTTAACTGGCTGGCATAAAAACTGGTGTTATCCATTTTTAAGGCATTAAAAATAAAGGCATAAGATAATTGCTGGATATCTTCACCGGTTTTCAATTTCAGAATATAACCGAGCAGTGCATACCCTAAATTAGAATATTGCGGCACAAGCAATAATGGCTTTTTAAATGACGACAGATTATCCACAACGGCGTCGCTGTCCAGTTCATGATAGAAGTTGTCGCCGGTATATAAATACCTGAGAAAACTTTCCAACATATCTTTGGTCATTTTCTGACGGGGCAATCCCGAAGTATGCGTCGCCAGTTGCAGCAGAGTGATATTTTTAGCGTCTTCGCTCAGCGGAATATTTTTTGGCAGTAAATCTGCCAGTTTGTCATCCCACTTTAGCTGCCCTTTGTCGACCAGCCCCGCCACCACTTCTCCCGTCACACCTTTACTGACCGAACCAAGCGCAAATAGCGTTTCGCCATCAATTTTGTAGCCGTTCACCGCGTTGGTATAGCCATAACCCCAGGTTCTGGCCGCGCCGTTATTTCTGATGATCCCGACCGCCATGCCGCTGGATTTTTCTCTGTGCAGATATCGCTGCGCGACGGTATCCACCATGTCGTCAAGATTTTGGCTACAGGCAAGCTGCTTCACTTCATGAGGATTTTCCTCCACCTGCATTTCAGAAAGTGTACCGCATGACGTCAGAAGCAGAGGAAGCATGATGCTTAAACCGGTAAATCGTCCCGTCATTCTTTTCATTTCATTGATTTATACAGCGCAATAGCACGGTAACAATTATGGGTAAACATCAGATGACCTTGTGACAGAGAAAGAGACATGCCGGATGGCGCAGTGCAGGCCGCAGACTGGGTTATTTCTTCGCGCTTTTCAATGAGAAATTGCTGTGTTCCTGATGTTCTTTTCAACAAACCTTCCTGCCCCTTCGGGAATAATTCAAAAACCGACTCAATGAGAATGAAAAATTTCTTTAAATGCATAAAAAATCACTTTAAACATTCACATCACGAACATTGAATTAACGTAAATTGTTGAATTAGATCAATTTAATTAATGTTGATGCAACATTTGCCGATAACCTTGATTCACATCCTGCCGCTTTCCTGAAGGCGGGACTTTTAAAATCAGGGGAAAATATGAACATCACACAGCGTCTTTTACTGACGTTCTCGCTGCTTTCTGCGGCCCTTATCACAATGGGCATCGTCGCGATCATGTTGATTTCGGGTTTCCAGAACCGGTTTGAATATGTTCAGGTCAATACGATCCCTTCAATTAAGGATCTCAATAATCTTATTGATCAAAGCAATAAGCTTTCTCTCACCCTCTATAAACATCAGAGCCAGACTGATAACAGCAAAATGCCTGAAGTAGAAACCCGCATTCAGCAACAGATTACCGGGTTAAAAACGCTGACAGATTATTATCTGCAGCACGACATCTCAGATGCTGAAGATGAAAGGCTGACGCACGTGGCTTTCGACAATATTCGTAAAGTGGAGGAGGCGCTTCCCGCCTTTCTGACCTCTTCACGGGCGCATCAGGACGAGGTCACTCTGGCAATGATTGAGGGCGATGACAGCATCGGCGGGGCTATCCGTCAGCTCATCTCCGATTACCGAAAGCAGCTTACCTTAAATATCAACATTGGTGAGGAGCTGCGGGCCACCAACCACAGCATTTTCAGCACCACACTGTGGGGAATGGGCGGCAGCGTAACGATCATTATCCTGCTGTTGGGATCCCTTGCACTGGCCACCATCCGTCGGGTACGAAAAAGCCTGCTGGACATCGGGGGGATTATGGCCGTTGCCAGCGAGCGGCTTGATCTGACAGTGAGCGCCGATGACAGCCGTCATGATGAAGTGGGCAACATGGCCCGCGCGTTCAACAACCTGATGCAACGCGTATCCGGAGCGCTGCTGTCTGTGAGCGCGGCTTCCCAGTCCGTCAGCAGCGCCTCGGCACAAATCGCGGCCGGTAACGAAGATCTCTCCTCGCGCACCGAGCAGCAAGCGGCCTCTCTGGAACAAACGGCCGCCAGCATGACCGAGCTCAGTGAGACGGTTCGCCAGACGGCTGACAACACGCGTCAGGCCAGCCAGCTGGCGGGTAACATGAATGCGCTGTCGGAGAAAAGTGCATCATCACTTGAGACGATGCTGGGTACGATGGGTGATATCCGCAGCAGTTCGCGCAAAGTCACTGAGATCATCACGCTTATCGAAGGCATCGCCTTCCAGACCAATATTCTGGCGTTAAATGCTGCCGTAGAAGCGGCACGAGCCGGTGAGCACGGTAAAGGCTTTGCTGTTGTTGCCGGTGAAGTCAGAAATCTTTCACAACGTTCGACCACTGCCGCGCGTGAGATAAAAGAACTGATCGACCTTTCCTACAGCCTGATCGAAGCCGGTGCCCATCAGGCGGGCGATGTCGGCGAGAACATGAACTCCATGGGTAATGCCATCCGTCAGGTGACTGATTTGGTCAACGAGATTGCCGCAGCGGCAACAGAACAGAGTCAGGGAATTTCTCAGGTGCATCAGGCGGTCAATCAGATGGATGACGTGACCCAGCAGAACGCCGCGCTGGTTGAAGAAGCCTCTTCAGCCTCGCGCTCGTTGCAGGATCAGGCGGATGGCCTGGCGAGACTGGTCGGCGAATTCCACCTCAGCAACGCCACGGCTCAGCATCAGTCCCTGGCAAAACCGGCGCAGGCACTTGCCGCCCTTCCACGCAAGGAAAAGCCGGGGGCACTCTCAGCCAATGAGGCCGACTGGCAAAGCTTCTGATCAGGCTTTTACCGTCGTCTTATTACCGGGAGAACGTCATTATGGAAAATCTTCAGGAGCATACCGGCCATCTGGAAAAACACAGGGCGCTGGTAGAGAGCTTCGAACAGATGGCGGCGCTGGTGAATCAGCTTGCTACGGGAGAATACCGGTCGCTGGATTTGTACATTAATAACTGCCGCCATTTTCGCGATCGCAGTCTGGAAGTTCAGGCGGTGCTGGCAGATAAGCGTTTTGAAACATACCTGATGCGCAATGATATTACGCTGTATTACAGCATTCACAGCGTAAATATGGCCTTCGGCATGATGACCAACATGCTGGAAAATTTGAAAGGTTTTTTGTCCTGAGAATGTGTTACCGGGGATACGGTAACGCGGCACGGGGTATTTTTTAATCTTTCCCCTGAAGGATCACTTGCTCCTTCAGGGGGATTTTTAATTCACCGCGCAAACAGCACCTCATGATGACGATATGGAATAAATAGTTTTAACTGCCACGAACAGCCACTGTCTTGGAACAATAAACTTTGTACACAAATTGTGTTCAGAGACCACAGTGGGGATAGACATCTTGCCCTATAAAGTGGAGTGCGCCTGCTTATGCAACCCAGCGGTTATTCCACGAATCTTTAAATATAATATTGCCCTCGCAACACTTCCACGTAATAACTTCATAGCGCATTTGGATTGTTTCAAAATGCGTTCCCGTCTGACCGCCTTGATATAGGTTCGGCGTAATAGAAGTTATTTTTACATTTTCCAGTATTATATTAAAATACTCGGATTCGATGCCTGCATCTAAAATCTGGTACATCTTAAATGTTGCGGATTTCATGGTAAGCCCCTGGCTCAGTCCTTTGTATAAAAGCGGTGTAACCTTATCAAATTACTTTTGAAATGATAAAGGTGAATGTACCCGTGTTCCCGTTAGTCGTCCCGTATTTGAGTCGGTTGGGATCTGTACATTATGAGTCAACGACTTTAATTCTATGGCTCCTACTCGACCAGAAACTAAAGATCCACCTATAACGGGTGATCCATTTTCATCAGTTAACCATAAATATGCTGGATTTGACATTTTACATCCTTATAATTTAAGCGACTGTATTAATCACATGGAAATTTTTTGTCTAAAAATTTTGCCACAAGATAAATACAAGCATTGAGAGTAAAAATAGAAATCAACCTCATTGTCCATGTGTCAAAATGGAAAATGAAATAGAAAGACAGCCAAACAGCTATCGAACCGGCAAACGCGCCTAGTGAGCCTTTAATTAACCCCATGAGATCCACTCAATTTTGATTCAACACGTTCCAGTATGTTATCAAACGCTAGCATTCCCTGTTGTCGTCTTACGATCAGAGCATCCACAAAGGGCTTGAGTGCCGGTTCAAACATAAAGTAGAGTAAGTCATAATCTTTTTTTCGCAACTCGCCATATATTTCAGGTTCGTCTATGCTGAGAGCTTCTGATGTTCTGATACAGCGTTCTTTCATTCCACCTATCAGCAATAAATTACCAACAAGACCACCCCGCACTGTGACTGCCAATCCAGCACGCTGAGCAATCGCCGTGGCTATTTTTGCTGAAATTACAGAGTTAGTTGCAGTGCGACCTATTATTGAAAATAAAGACCGGCTGTATATTTTGTTTTGTTTGCTTTCTGAAACGTATTTATCAAACTTTTCGAAAACCGTCTTTATCGCGTCTAGAATCCGATCATAATTGAGGATTCCATTTTTGATTGCATGGATGATTCTAATGGTTTGTGTTTCGTGGGCGTAATGTGAATCAGTGTCAAATACACCATAAGCCATATATCCAAGATCGACGGGTACGGAGAGCGCACCGTGAACAAACCCTAATACTGAGTCAGGTGAAATAATGATATCGGCAATGCGTGTGGCGATTTCCTCATAATTGCTCATGCTAATTCCTTTTATTAGCCAGTTCCCAGCGTGTGAGTATACTCCCCCTTCGGCAGTGGATATATTAAAAGAGGCTTCGTCTTTATACATGCCGGCCCTCCCCGCTTCATGATGCACTGTGATTTCCCCAGCGGCCTTGCTCGCCGGTGAGATTCGGGTTTACGGGCAGGCTGCGTAATAGAGTTTTTCCGAATTGGGCTTTATACCCAGACTGCCCAACTTCCTCATGCCACCAGCGTGAACCGTTCGCTAAACACTACATATGCTATGCCGCCCATCTGCGACTGCTACCATATGTAGTGTTTTTCTGCTTTTGAGGGGGGAGATTGTCCTGTTTGACATCAAAATTAGATTTTTTGTAGAGGTGCTCTAGATCACGAACTTTAATGTCTCAAATTCAGGTTAGATCACAAACTATTTATTCAGATCACCGTCTGTATTATTCCAGAACAGCCACCAGATCCTGCGCACATGCCCACGCCGAGCTCCATGCCCACTGGAAATTGTATCCGCCCAGCCAGCCGGTCACATCCACCACTTCGCCGATAAAATACAGGCCGGGGACTTTCGCTGCCGCCATCGTTTTTGAAGATAATTCTTTGGTATCGACGCCGCCGAGTGTGACTTCCGCCGTGCGGTAACCTTCGGTGCCGTTCGGCTGTACCTGCCAGTTTTGCAGTTGCTCAACCAGTTCGGCCTGCTGCGGCACGTTCAGCTGTTTCAGCGTCACGTCCGGCAATTGCCCCAGCGTTTGCAGACATTCGACCAGACGCTTCGGCAGTTGCATTGCCAGCGTGTTTTTCAGACTCTGATTTGGGTGTTCCTGACGCTGTGCATTCAGAAACGCCGCCAGATCGACATCAGGAAGTAAGTTAACGCTCACAAACTCGCCAGGCTGCCAGTAACTGGAAAGCTGTAAAACGGCCGGGCCGGACATGCCACGATGGGTAAAAAGAATGCTTTCACGGAAGACAGTGCCGTCTTCAGCAGTGAGCACCGCCGGGACTGACACCCCGGAAAGCGTCTGCAAGTGATCGAGCAGCGGCTTGTGCAGGGTAAATGGCACCAGACCGGCGCGGGTCGGCAGTACTTTCAGGCCAAACTGTTCCGCCAGACGGTAACCGAAGGGTGTCGCGCCCAGCCCTGGCATGGAAAGCCCGCCGCTGGCAATAACAAGTGAGTGAGTGCTTACAGTTGAGCCATTCACTTTGATAACAAAGCCATTTTCGGTTTTCTGCACGTCGGAAATCTCGCTGCGCAAGCGCACATCGACATTGCCCTGCTCGCATTCTTTATCGAGCATGGTGACGATTTGCTGCGCCGAGTCGTCGCAGAATAGCTGCCCGAGCGTTTTCTCGTGCCAGGCGATGCCGTAACGGTTGACCATATCGATGAAATCCCACTGGGTGTAACGCGCCAGCGCGGATTTACAGAAATGCGGGTTTTCGGAAAGATAGGCAGCGGGTTCGGCATAAAGGTTGGTGAAATTGCAGCGTCCGCCGCCTGACATCAGAATTTTTCGCCCGGTTTTTTTGCCGTTATCCAGCAGCAGAACACGGCAGCCACCCTGTCCGGCCTGTGCTGCGCAGAACATGCCTGCCGCACCTGCACCAATGACTACCACATCAACCTGTTCCACTTTTGGCCTCTCTTTTCCGGAAATTCAACTACGTTTTAGATAAGGTTTGCCCTGTTAACCGGGGCTTTGAGTCGCGGATTGTAAGGGACGGAGGGCTGTTAAACCAGCCAGACAGACTGCTTGCCGGACGTCGTAAGTAAATGTTTCTGCGTTCAAAGGAGGAATAACATATTGATAGATAAATACTTAATTGAAATAAAGCCAAACATTGAACTGTTTTTAGTCAAAAAAATGTCATATTTTCCTTTTCCCGTCCCCCTGTTCTCGCAGATAATGCGCGGCGTTCATGACCACTAACTGGCGTAACAATTATGCTGCATCTATTTGCCGGATTGGATATTCATACCGGTTCGTTATTGATTCTCGCGTTACTGTTTGTTCTGTTCTATGAAGCCATTAACGGTTTTCATGATACGGCCAACGCAGTGGCAACCGTCATCTATACCCGGGCAATGCGTTCGCAATTAGCGGTCGTGATGGCAGGGGTATTTAACTTCTTTGGCGTCCTGCTCGGTGGTTTGAGTGTGGCCTATGCCATCGTTCATTTACTGCCAACCGATTTGCTGCTCAATGTGGGTTCTGCTCATGGCCTTGCCATGGTGTTCTCTATGTTACTGGCGGCGATCATCTGGAACCTCGGTACCTGGTATTTCGGCCTGCCGGCGTCCAGCTCCCACACCCTTATCGGCGCCATCATTGGCGTAGGGCTGACCAATGCATTAATGACTCACACTTCCGTGGTCGATGCGTTAAACATCCCTAAAATGATTGGTATTTTTGCTTCGCTGATTATCTCTCCGCTGGTCGGGATGATTATCGCCGGTACCATGATTTTCCTGCTGCGCCGTTACTGGAGTGGCAATAAGAAACATGCCCGTATCCACCTGACACCGGCGGAACGTGAGAAGAAAGACGGCAAGAAAAAACCGCCATTCTGGACACGTACAGGTCTGATTCTGTCGGCTATCGGCGTGAGTTTCTCTCACGGCGCTAACGATGGTCAGAAGGGTATCGGTCTGATCATGCTGGTGCTGATTGGCGTGGCGCCAGCCGGTTTTGTGGTGAATATGAACGCGACCGGTTACGACATTACCCGTACCCGCGACGCCGTGACACACCTCGGCCAGTATTATCAGCAACATGTTGATGCCGTGCCGCACGTGGTTGCACAGACGCCAATAGTGCCGGCACCGGACGTCAATATCGCACCGACCGATGAGCCTAAAGTGTTCCACTGCGACAGCAGCCACGCACTTGACGCTATCGGCCGCGCGCAAACCCTGCTGACCAATCTTCAGTCTTACAGCGACCTGGCACCGGAAGAACGCAGCCATATGCGTCGCCTGCTGATGTGTGTTTCTGATACTGCGGATAAAGTGGCCAAGCTGCCGGAAACCTCTCCTGCAGACAAACGCTTCCTCGGCGAGCTGAAAACAGACATTCTGCAAACCGTTGAATACGCGCCTATCTGGATCATTATCGCTGTGGCACTGGCACTGGCGCTGGGTACGATGATTGGCTGGAAACGTGTCGCAACCACTATCGGTGAGAAGATTGGTAAGAAAGGCATGACTTACGCACAGGGTCTGTCTGCACAGCTCACGGCGGCGGTCTCCATCGGCGTAGCCAGCTATACCGGCATGCCGGTATCCACCACGCACGTGCTGTCTTCTGCGGTCGCAGGAACCATGATTGTCGATGGTGGCGGTGTGCAGTCGAAAACCGTGAAAAACATCGCGATGGCGTGGGTCTTAACCCTGCCTGTGTCGATTGTGCTCTCCGGTGTCCTGTACTGGATTGCACTGAAGCTGATCTGATGATTGTCTGACCGGCATGAAATAAAAAGGCGACCTTGCTCAGCAGGTCGCCTTTTTTGTTTCCTTTTTCACGCATCCTCCCTCGCGTTTCTTTCCGTTTCTAATACCAAATCAGCATGGCTAACATACTGATTAATATTAAACCGACCAATGCTGTTGTCAGGATAAACTGACCGCGAACCCGTTCACAACGGCGGATAAACTCAGGATCGTGATGTTCAACGTAGCGCTGAGCATAAATATAGCGTACCAACCTTATTTGCTTGCTGGGCTGACCGTGAGACGTAAAAAACCCTCCTCCATCAACGTACTGATACAGCAGCGGATCACACCCTCGCAGAACCACCAGCAATGCGCGCAAAGAAGAGTAATAGCGCAGCATATTCACTACACACACAAAACATAAAGCCCAAAACAGCGCAACGGGACTGATCATGATTCCCCCTCAAGGCGAACTGACACCGCGCAATGCGCCCGTCGTGCTGGCACACACCCGGCGTTTCGCCCTGCCTTTCCGCAATTTCACACCCCCGGGCTACGTTCGCCCGCCCTCTTGCCCTATCACAGAAGATTGCCAAAACAGGAGACGCCTGCATTATTCAGTGTAGGAAACGAATCCGTAACTGTTCATATTATTTATATCTATACATAGCCGGAAACGGAAATGGGATCTGTATGCTTGATTTATTTAACCCTTTTGGCGCTATACTGAAGTCATGAGTTTTGCATGATGCTGATATTGCTATTAACCGACTTATGGAAGGAGTTTTCTTATGGCTTACAAACACATACTTATTGCTGTGGACTTGTCACCGGAGAGCAAAGTTCTGGTCGAGAAAGCCGTTTCCATGGCGCGTCCGTATAACGCCAAAGTGTCCCTGATCCACGTTGATGTAAACTATTCCGACCTGTATACCGGTCTGATCGACGTTAATCTGGGTGACATGCAGAAACGTATTTCCGAAGAAACGCATCACGCGTTGAACGAACTGTCGCAAAATGCCGGCTATCCGATTTCAGAAACCCTGAGCGGCAGCGGTGATTTAGCGCAGGTGCTGGTGGATGCCATCAACAAATATGGCATGGACTTAGTACTGTGCGGCCATCACCAGGATTTCTGGAGCAAACTGATGTCCTCCGCACGCCAGCTAATCAACACCGTTCATATCGACATGCTGATCGTGCCGTTGCGCGATGAGGAAGAAGAAGAATAAGAGGCGTTGTTGTTAATTTAAAAAAGCCCGCTGGTTTTCACCTGCGGGCTTTTTTTTATGACAGTAGTGGAAAGACGTTACAGCAGCGGCTTTCTATAACGGCGTATAGATATCAAACCGGTGGCTCTTGGTCACCACGGCGGCCTGTGCGGGGATGTCGGCCATCGGCGGCGCATAATCCGGGCGTTTCACCACAATACGTTTGGTCGCTAAACGGCGTGCCGGTTCCAGCAGGCCATCGGCATCTTCGTCCGGGCCAACCAGTCCCTGAAACACGCGCATCTCTTTCTTCACCAGCGCACTTTTCTGTTTGTGCGGATACATCGGGTCGAGATACACCACTTCCGGCTTTGGCGAAAGCTCAGCAAGCGCCGTCAGGCTTGAGACGTGCAGCAGCGTCATACGCTCGCGCAGCCACGGGCCAATTTCTGCATCGCGATAACCCCGCGCCAGCCCATCATCAAGCAGTGCCGCGACCACCGGATTACGTTCCAGCATCCGCACTTTGCAACCCAGAGAAGCCAGCACAAACGCATCGCGGCCCAGCCCGGCGGTCGCGTCGACGACATCCGGCAGATAGCGCCCCTTGATGCCGACAGCTTTGGCCACCGCTTCACCGCGCCCGCCGCCAAATTTGCGACGATGCGCCATCGTGCCGCCGACAAAATCGACATAAATCGCGCCGAGTTTTGGCTCATCACGTTTACGTAATTCCAGACGTTCAGGCGTCAGCACCAGTGCCATCACAGCATCCGGGTCAGACGTCAGATTCCAGCGCTGCGCCAGAACAGATAAGGCGCCTTCATCGGCGCCTTCTTCACACAGTAAACACACACTCACAGGCAGAGGTTATCCTTTGATTCCGTAGTGGCGCAGCATAGCATCCAGCTGCGGCTCACGCCCGCGGAAGCGTTTGAACAGCTCCATAGGCTCTTCGGAACCGCCGCGCGACAGAATGTTATCCAGGAACGACTGACCGGTTTCGCGGTTGAAAATCCCTTCTTCTTCAAAGCGGGAATAGGCATCTGCAGACAGCACTTCCGCCCACAGATAGCTGTAGTAACCGGCCGCATAACCGCCTGCAAAGATGTGGCTGAAGGCATGCGGGAACCGGCCCCATGAAGGTGACGGCACCACGGCAACCTGTTTCTTGATTTCAGCCAGCGTTTGCAGGATTTGCGCGCCTTTAGCCGGGTCATATTCCGCATGCATACGGAAATCGAACAGGCCGAATTCCAGCTGACGCAGGATAAACAACGCCGCCTGATAGTTTTTCGCCGCCAGCATTTTATCCAGCATCTCTTTCGGCAACGGTTCGCCGGTTTCGAAATGACCGGAGATAAACGCCAGTGCGTCCGGCTCCCAGCACCAGTTTTCCATAAACTGGCTTGGCAGCTCGACAGCATCCCACGGCACACCGGCAATACCGGCGACTCCCGGCGTGTCGATGCGGGTCAGCATATGATGCAGGCCGTGACCGAATTCATGGAACAGCGTCGTGACTTCGTTATGGGTAAACAGCGCCGGTTTGTTGCCGACCGGACCGTTAAAGTTACAGGTCAGGTACGCGACCGGTTTTTGCAGTTCGCCGTCGGCTTTACGCATGCTGCCAACGCAGTCGTTCATCCATGCGCCACCGCGTTTGTGTTCGCGGGCATACAGGTCGAGATAGAAGCTGCCGCGCAGGTCGCCGGTTTCATCGAACAGGTCGAAGAAACGCACGTCTTTATGCCAGGTTTCTACGTCTTTACGTTCTTTGGCGGTGATGCCGTAAATGCGTTTCACCACTTCAAACAGCCCTTCCAGCGCACGCTGCTCAGGGAAGTAAGGACGTAACTGTTCGTCGTTGATGGAGAACAGATGCTGTTTCTGTTTTTCGCCGTAGAACGGCAAATCCCAGGCTTCCATTTCGTCCACACCGAAATGTTCTTTGGCGAAAGCACGCAGTTGGGCCAGTTCCTGCTCGCCCTGCGGACGCGCACGGGTTGCCAGACCGCTCAGGAAGTCGATCACCTGTTTCGGGCTTTCGGCCATTTTGGTGGCGAGAGACATATCCGCGAAAGAATCAAAACCTAACAACTGAGCCAGTTCGTGACGCAGCGCCAGTTCTTCGGCCATGACTTCACTGTTGTCCCACTTACCGGCATTCGGACCCTGATCGGAGGCGCGGGTAGCAAATGCGCGGTACATCTCTTCACGCAGTTCACGGTTTTCGCCATAGGTGATCACCGGCAGATAGCTCGGGATATCCAGCGTCAACAGCCAGCCTTCCTGCTCTTTCGATTCTGCCAGCGCTTTCGCGGCGGCCAGCGCACTTTCCGGCAGACCTTTCAGGTCATTCTCATCAGAGATGAGTTTGCTCCAGCCCATCGTGGCGTCGAGCACGTTGTTGCTGTAGGTCGAACCCAGCTCAGACAGACGCGCGGAAATTTCGCCATAGCGCTTTTGTTTTTCCATCGGCAAACCAATGCCGGACAGCTCAAAATCACGCAGCGCGTTATCAATGGCTTTTTTCTGTGCCACGGACAGCGTGCTGAAATGTTCGCTGTCTTTTAAATCGCGGTAGGCCTGATACAAACCGGCGTGCTGCCCGGTCCAGGTGCTGAATTCAGACAGAATCGGCAGGCACTGCTCGTAAGCTTCACGCAGTTCCGGGCTGTTTTTTACGGCATTGAGATGCCCCACCGGCGACCAGATGCGGCTCAGGCGGTCATCACTTTCGGCCAGCGGCTGACAGAGATTTTCCCAGGTATAAGGCGCGCCCTGCGCGACAACACGTTCGATCGTCTGACGGCTTTCTTCGATAGCGGATTTCATCGCAGGGACAATATGTTCAGGCTTGATCGCAGAGAAAGGAGGCAGGGAGAACGGTTTTAAGAGCGGATTCGACGCGTTTTGCTGTTCAGTCATAGGGCCAGTCCTTCGTAATAGCGTTTGTGGCTGATGCGCCTGTGGCGCACCACGCCGTGAATTCGGGTCGTCTTAAAGATGACGTAACTTCTAACATGCGGTCAAGTTACGGGGAAATCAATGGGTGGCGGCGGGATAGTCTTTAATGGATAATGCCGCGAAGCCGCAGGAGAAGCCGCACATGTTGAGTTACCGCCACAGTTTTCACGCCGGCAACCATGCCGACGTACTGAAACACACCGTTCAGAGCCTGATCATTGAATCTCTGAAAGAAAAAGAAAAGCCCTTCCTTTATCTCGACACCCACGCGGGTGCCGGGCGTTATCAGCTGAGCGGCGAACATGCCGAACGTACTGGCGAATATCTGGAAGGCATCGCGCGCATCTGGCAGCGGGACGATATTCCTGAAGAACTGGCGGCGTATATGTCGGTCGTCAATCACTTCAACCGCAACGAGAACCTGCGTTATTACCCGGGTTCACCGCTGATTGCCCGTCAGTTGCTGCGCGAAGACGACAAGCTGCACCTGACCGAACTGCACCCGAGCGATTTCCCGCTGCTGCGCAGTGAATTCCAGAAAGATGACCGTACCCGCGTTGCGCGTGCCGACGGTTATCAGCAGTTGAAAGCCCAGTTGCCACCACCTTCACGTCGCGGGCTGATCCTGATGGACCCGCCGTACGAAATGAAAACCGATTATCAGGATGTGGTAAAAGGCATTCAGGAAGGCTACAAACGTTTTGCCACCGGCACTTACGCGTTGTGGTATCCGGTGGTGATGCGCCAGCAAATTAAGAAAATGCTGCGTGATCTCGAAGCAACCGGCATCCGCCGTATTCTGCAAATCGAACTGGGCGTGCGCCCGGACAGCGATCAGCGCGGCATGACCGCTTCCGGCATGATCGTGATTAACCCGCCATGGAAGCTCGAGCAGCAGATGAACAACGTACTGCCGTGGCTGCTCAAAGTGCTGGTGCCTTCCGGTACCGGTCACACCACGGTGAACTGGGTAGTGCCTGAGTAAGTAAAGAATTTCCCTTCGCTGAGGCCTTTTTCTAAGGTCTCAGCTATCAAACCTATTGCAGCCATCGATCCAAACTTTGCGACAAAACGCATTCACGCGCTAAACTCACAAGCAATTTTTAAGATTAGCGACGCCGGTATGGCGTTCTTCATTTTTGACAACTCATGGAAAATCCGATGACCAAACATTATGACTATCTGGCAATTGGCGGCGGCAGCGGCGGTATCGCATCAATCAACCGTGCAGCCATGTATGGGAAAAAATGTGCGCTGATCGAAGCTAAAGAGCTGGGCGGCACGTGCGTCAACGTGGGTTGTGTCCCGAAAAAAGTGATGTGGCATGCCGCGCAAATCGCTGAAGCGATCCGCAACTACGGCCCGGATTACGGCTTTGATACCACCGTGAACAGCTTCAACTGGAAAACGCTGGTCGCCAACCGTACCGCCTACATCGACCGTATCCATACCTCGTACGATAACGTGCTGGGCAAAAATAACGTTGATGTGATCAAAGGCTTCGCCCGTTTCGTTGACGATCATACTGTGGAAGTGAACGGTGAGAAGATCACGGCAGATCACATCCTGATCGCTACCGGCGGACGCCCGAGCCATCCGGATATTCCGGGTGCAGAATACGGCATTGATTCAGACGGTTTCTTCGATCTGACCGAAATGCCAAAACGCGTTGCAGTGGTTGGCGCAGGTTATATCGCGGTAGAAATCGCCGGTGTGATGAACGCGCTGGGTGCTGAAACTCACCTGTTCGTGCGTAAACACGCGCCGCTGCGGACTTTCGATCCGCTGATCGTTGAAACGCTGGTGGAAGTGATGGAAACCGAAGGCCCGGCGCTGCATAAAGAATCCATTCCGAAAGAAGTGGTGAAAAATGCCGACGGCAGCCTGACGCTTAAGCTGGAAAACGGTCAGGAATTTGAAGTCGACAGCCTGGTCTGGGCGATTGGCCGCGAACCGGAAACCGATAACTTCAATCTGAAAGCGACCGGCGTGAAAACCAACGAAAAAGGTTACATCGTCGTCGATAAGTTCCAGAACACCAGCGTAAACGGGATTTACGCCGTTGGCGATAATACCGGTGCCGTTGAACTGACTCCGGTTGCCGTTGCTGCGGGTCGTCGTCTGTCTGAGCGTCTGTTTAACAACAAACCTGACGAACATCTGGATTACAGCAACATTGCGACCGTGGTGTTCAGTCACCCGCCAATCGGTACGGTCGGTCTGACTGAACCGCAGGCGAAAGAGCAGTTCGGCGAAGAAAACGTGAAAGTCTACAAATCTGCTTTCACCGCCATGTACACTGCCGTCACTCAACACCGCCAGCCGTGCCGCATGAAACTGGTGTGCGTCGGTGCTGAAGAGAAAATCGTCGGTATCCACGGTATCGGCTACGGTATGGATGAAATGTTGCAGGGCTTTGCGGTCGCACTGAAAATGGGCGCGACCAAGAAAGACTTCGACAACACCGTCGCCATCCACCCGACCGGTGCGGAAGAGTTTGTTACTATGCGTTAATTCGCCAGTCGGTAAAAAATAAAGGCCTGAGATTTTCTGATCTCAGGCCTTTTTGCTTTTCGACATTGAGCTCAGGGAAATTCAATATGAATTTCTAAGAAAGGTAAAAAACTTAAAATTAAAACCTTTTGAATTCATGTTGATATATAGAAAACCAAAAAAAACTTAACTTAAATAGTTATTTAACTAATTAAAACGGCGTTTCAAAACCTCATCTTAGAAAAAGACAGCGCAATTCCTGTGCTGGCATTAGAAGGAATTAATGAAATGGCTAAAAATGATAATGAATTTATTAATCTGGATAAATCTCAAGAATATGAGTTAAAAGATTGGTTGGGGCGTAATGAGTATTCCAGAAGTCAGGATAACGTTGATGAGTTAAGAAATATTATCATCGATAAACTGAAAAATGGTGACACTGCAAAGAATGTCAGATGGTCCGAACTCGACGCAGCGCTTGCAAACCACCCAAGCTGGTTTAGCGGTTTGGCAACTAAGTAATACAACAAAAGCGAATAAAAGAGGCGATTCATAGCCTCCTCTCACGAGTGAGCGAACTGCTCACTCGTTTTCATTGTACTTTCTCAGTCCAGCAAAATCACTTTCGAACTCTCCGTCTCGAATAGCGGCTTACAGAGTATTTTATAACTGTCGCGGTCAAAGTGCTGCACAGCAATATCGAAGGCTTTGGCGTCTTCCAGCGTTTTGACCGTTCCCAGATAGAACCAGTGATTGATGACGTGATAATCGGTCAGCCCGTTGGCTTCTTCGGCGATGGCAATGCGCCCCGGATACGGCCAGCTGCGGATTCTCAGGGTGCTGAGTGCATTTCTGAGGCGCGCCTGATGGACGTCGGGCGTCTCTTTACCGCAACAGACACCGGCACATTTGCCGAGTGAAAAGCGGAAACACGCACGATTTTTTGCCAGTTTTTCCAGCCCCAGCGCGCCGTAACACAGCTTTTCCTGATCGGCGATATCCCGGATTTTTTCGACTGCCGACATTTTAGTTTTAAACAGGCCAAATAAATCTTCGCTGTGAGAAAAATCCACGTCATCACTAAACACAATACTGGCCGTCAGCCCCTGAAGCCGGATCGAACACAGCTTGCGGGCGGTGCGCAGCCGCTTATTAAACAGCGGTCGTCGGGTTTTAATCAGATCCGATTCCAGCAGTAACGCCCCCACTTCACCGATCGTCTCAATGAATTCAATATCGCGGGTCATATGCAGAAGTTTGGCTTCGGCAGGATTGCGGAAATGCGACATCACGCGGCTGCGGATATTCACGCTTTTACCGATATACAGCGGAAAGGCATTATCGTCGCCGTAAAAAATATAGACGCCGCTGCCGTTGGGTAAGTTTTCTAAGGTATGGCGAAGATGTTCAGGGTACTGATAAAGCTCGGTAAAAAACTCTTTTTCGGGATTCCACAAAATAACTGACCTGCTTTAACCGGATAAACGTCGTATAGAAAACAGACGAATAATACTGGCGATTTATACAGCCTTCAACCTTTATGGAAAAAATCGGGTGTAAATGTTGGACGTCAGGATTTACGCCTGCGTACGCAGCTCAATATATTCCTGTCCGCTCAGTAAGTTGGCTAATGCCGCCTCACGGATTTCGCGCTGATCGGATTGTATCCAGAGATACAAATTATCGACGTTATCAAACCGCACCAGCACGGTATAGATAGTTTCGCCATGCACCGGGCGCAGGATATTTACATTCTGATAACCTGGAAACCGGGCCGCATCGGTCTTCAGCTGTTCCAGCCAGCGTTCATATTCCGTCAGCTTATCCCGCTGTACGCCGTGGGTGATCACCAGAGTAATGTGGTCAGGTTGATGAGGATAAGTCACAGGATGTTCCTTCTGATTAACCGTTGTTCTGGTTAACTGAATGTTGCGTTATATTCATGAACGATACGAAATCAACACGGCCATTCATAACGGAAATATTTTGGGTTGTTGTTAAACAATTTTTGGGGTGGGGAAAATAATGCGATTAAGCCTTGAAGCGCTGCTGATCCTGGATGCGCTGGACAGACACGGCACTTTTGCCGCAGCGGCCGCCAGACTGTTTAAAACCGCTTCTGCACTGAGTTATACCGTGCAGAAAATGGAAAGTGACCTGAACATCAAACTTCTGGACCGCTCAGGCCATCGCGCGACATTCACACCAACAGGCCGTCTGATGCTGGAAAAAGGCCGTGTGCTGCTGCGTGCCGTCAGTGAGCTGGAACAACAAGCGCAGTACGTCGAAAGCGGCTGGGAAAGCAAACTGACCATCAGCGTCGATGCTTCCGTCCCCTTCGCGCTGCTTGCGCCGTTGATTGACCGTTTTTACGCAGAACATCAGCACACGCAGTTATTGTTCCGCCACGATGTACTGGCCGGTTGCTGGGAAGCGCTGAGTTATGGCGAAGCCGACATCGTATTTGGTGCCGTGCAGGAACCGGTGACGCGCAGCGGCATTGAATACCGTCCGATCGGCTGGCTGGAATATGTGTTTGCTGTCGCGCCGCATCACCCGCTCGCCTCGCTGCCGGAACCGCTGGTGCGTGAGCAAATCCGTCAGTATCGCGCCGTGGTGGTTCACGACACGTCACGCCATGGCACAGGCGCGGATTTGCGCGTGCTCGATGAGCAGAAAATGCTCAGCGTTCATGATTTTAACGCCAAAGTTCACGCACAAATTGCCGGGCTGGGTTGTGGCTATCTGCCGCGTTATCTGGCCGCCCCCCATCTCGAAAGCGGTGCGCTGGTTGAACGTCGTCTGGATACCGAAACCCGCCGCGATCAGGCTTTTATGGCCTGGAACGAAAACGCGACCGGCAACGCTGCCATGTGGTGGCGCGAAAATTTACAGGATTTCGAGGGCATTGCGGCGGTGTACAGCCAGGCCTGAAAAACAAAAAGCCGCACAATGCGGCTTTTTACGGCGACTAACGCACCGACAAATAATGATGCACCTGAGGTTTATTTTCGCCACGGTGATAACGCGTCACTTCGCTTTGTAAATCGGCATCGGCATGTGACACACGCTGATGCTGACGCAAATGCTCATGCCAGGACTCCACCAGGAACCATTCCACCAGACGCGACGGGTCATCGCTGTGTTCGGTGATCCCCCACGCATAAGCACCGTCACGGCGGCGCGCCAGCGAAAGTTTCCGAATTTCCGCCAGAAACGCCGGGCGATCTTCTTGTGCAATCATGTATTCAATCTGGATCATCACCGGACCGCGGTCGCCCTGCACATCGCCTTCAACCACCGGATTTTCCCAGTGACCGGCAGGCTGTAAATCCGCCTCGCCTGCGGGCAGTTTCAGCCGCCAGCATACCAGCGCGGCGATAACCAGGCCGGTACCGGCGAGTAATAACGCCCCGACCAGACCGGTTTCCTGTGCGATTAATCCCCAGAACAGGCTGCCCGCCGCCATCGCGCCGTTAAATACCATCAGGTACACCGCCAGCCCGCGGCCACGTACCCAGTCAGGCAGCACCGCCTGCGCCACGCCGTTCATGGATGTCAGCGCGATAATCCAGCCAATCCCTAATACCACCATCAGCACCACGGCCAGCCATTTTGCCGGTGACGTCGCCAGCAGCAACATCACGGCGGCGGACAGTAAGGCGGAAAGCAACACCAGCCCGTCAACACTCAGTTTCTGACGTAAACGGGGCAGCAACAGTGCACCGCAAATCGCACCGACGCCCACTGCGCCGAGCAGGATGCCGTAAAATCCGGCGGTACCGTGCAGCATATTGCGGGCAATCAGCGGCAACATCGCCCAGATCGCACTGGCGAAAGCGAAGTAAATCGCGGCACGCAGCAGCACACGATGAAGTTCCCGGCTGGCTTTGACATATCGCAGCCCGGCACGGAACGCGCCAAGAAAGTGTTCTGATAATTCATTTTTCGCTTTGACCGGACGCTTCCACCACAGTAATGCGCCAATCACAAAAACATAGCTCATCACATCTGCGCCATAAGCCGCACCGGCACCGAGACTGGCTAACAGCAAGCCACCGCCCGCAGGCCCTACTGCGCGGGCAATATTAATCCCAAGCGAGTTCAGGGCAACGGCATTTCGCAAATCAGAACGGGGCACCAGTTCCGGCACAATCGCCTGCCAGGCTGGCCCCATCAGCGCCGCACCGATACCGCCGATAAAGGTCAGCGCGACCAGATATTCCACGGTCAGCAAATTATTGTGCGACAACAGAAGCAAGGTTCCGCTGACGCCCGCCAGTAACAACTGAACAAAAATCAGCAGGCGGCGACGGTCAAGAATATCGGACAGCACACCCGCGGGGATCGCCAGCAAAAAAATCGGCAACGTTGCTGCGGTTTGCATCAGCGCCACCGCCGCAGGGTTTGATGACAGCCCGGTGACTAACCATGAGCTGGCCACATCACGCATAAAACTGCCGGTATTGCCGAGAATGGTTGCCACCCAAATCGTGGCAAACAGCCCCTGTTTGAGCGGCGAAAAAGCGCCGCCGGCCGCAGCATTATTCTGGCTCATGCCCGCTCCTTAAGGTCAGTCCAGGCGACATAGATAAAAGCGCCGGCCAGCCCGATGTGCTCGAAGAAACCGTTCATCATCATGGCGCGTTCATGGCCGGAAACCTGCCAGTACGCATTCGCCATAAAGTTGGCGCTGAAAGTGAACAGTGCCAGTGCCAGCGCGCCAGCCCAGCGAAAGCGTCCGGAAAGAATCAGCGCTGAAGCGCCCAGTTCCAGCACAATCACGGCTGCGGCCATGGGCGCGGCGGGCGATAAGCCGAAATGCTGCATCTCGGCAATCGCGCCGGGAAAATCGAACAGTTTGACGATACCGCCCTGCAGATACGCGGCACACAAGGCCAGCAGGGCCAACCAGCGGATAACCGCGAAAGGGATAACAGGTGCCGACAGGCGGGAAACAGGGGCATGACGCATGATGTCTCTCCTGCCGGAACCCGCCTGAGCACGGTTCCGGCTTAATGGATAAATGAAGAAGGTTACGCTTTGCGCTGAGGGGCTTTGTGCACCATGGTGTAGGCATAATCGACGCCCATACCGTACGCACCGCTGTGCTCGCGAACCAGATTCATCACATCGTCGTAAGTCTCTTTGCGTGACCAGTCGCGCTGGTATTCGAGCAGAACCTGCTGCCAGGTCACCGGCACCGCACCGGCCTGCACCATACGGTCAATGGAACGTTCGTGTGCATCCACGCTGGTGCCGCCGGAAGTATCGGTCACCACATACACTTCATACCCTTCTTTCAGCGCCATCAGTGCCGGGAATGTCAGACACACTTCAGTCCACAGGGCAGAGATAATCAGTTTCTTACGGCCAGTGGCTTCAACAGCTTTCACGAATGCCGCGTCTTCCCAGGAGTTCATTGAGGTACGCTCAATCGGTTTCACATCCGGATGTACCGCCAGTAATTCCGGCCAGATATAGCCGCTGAAGCTTTCCGTTTCAACCGAGGTGTAAATCACCGGCACGTTAAAAACTTTGCCCGCTTTAGCGAGAGCGACCGTATTATTTTTAAGCTGCTGGCGATCGATATTCGCAACGCCGAATGACATTTGTGGCTGATGGTCGATGAAAATCAGGGTGGAGTTCTGTGGGTCCAGCAGATCGAATTTAGACATTTTCATTTCCTCTCAGAGTGCATTGTTGGGTTGTGTGTTTGTATTTCACGTTGTGTTGTTGTGCTGCTGGAATTAACAATAGGTCAGGACATCAAAAGCGGATAGCGGAAAGAATTTGGCAACTTGTTCAGATTTTTTTGACAGGCACCCCCCTCTCTATACCGTCGTAAATCCCTATTACTTTCAGACTGATAGAAGCAACAAAATCTTTTAACGACTTGTCAAAAATAACCCATTATCAATATTTCCCTGCCATGCCTAATGTTGTTTGCAACACAACACACAACCTGTTTAAAACCTGCAAATAACCGCTGAGGAAATATAAAAATGAGCACATTCAATACCCAAGACGGCACTCAAATTTATTTTAAAGACTGGGGCAAAGGTAAGCCGGTGTTATTCAGCCACGGCTGGCCGCTGGATGCCGATATGTGGGACAGCCAGATGAATTTCCTGGCCGATCGCGGCTACCGCGTTATCGCTTTTGACCGTCGTGGTTTTGGCCGTTCAGAGCAGCCATGGGAAGGTTACAACTACGACACTTTCGCCTCTGACATCAACGATCTGATTGAACATCTCGACCTGCACGACGTTACGCTGGTCGGCTTCTCGATGGGCGGCGGCGACGTCACCCGCTACATCAGCCGTTACGGTTCAGAACGCGTCACCAGCCTGGTATTGCTCGGCGCGGTCACCCCGCTGTTTATTAAAACGGATGATCATCCGCAGGGCGTGGATAAATCAGTATTTGACGGCATCCGGGCCGGTTTACTGAAAGACCGCGCACAGTTCATCAGCGACTTTGCGACGCCGTTCTACGGCACTAATCAGGGGATGACCGTTTCCGACGGCGTGATGACACAGACGCTGAACATCGCGCTGATGGCGTCGCTGAAAGGCACCGTCGATTGTGTCACGGCCTTCTCTGAAACAGATTTCCGCCCGGATATGGCGAAAATTACCGTGCCGACGCTGGTTATTCACGGCAGCGCGGATCAGATAGTGCCGTTCGAAGCCACCGGCAAGCTGGCGGCAGAAATGATTAAAACTGCAGAACTGAAAATCTATGAAGGCGCACCGCACGGTTTTGCCGTCACACATCAGGATCAACTGAACGACGATTTGCTGGCATTCCTGAGCGGAAAATAAATCAGGCCGCAGAAATAAAACAGGCAGGTGATCTGACGATCGCCTGCCTTTTTTTATGCGGCCACTCTTACTTGTCTTTTATACCTAATATTTTGATATTCATGATGGAAAGTGAATTCGGCGGAATTTTACCCGGAATGCCGTCTTTGCCATACGCCAGTTCAGGTGGAATATACAGTGTCGCTTCGCCTTGCAAACCCAGCTTCAGCACGACTTCCTGAAGCACTGCAGGGATTTCCGTTACGGACGCGCTGATCACATTATTGTCTTTTTCGCTGGCAATGACTTTACCGTCGCCCAACGTCTCAATAATCTGCAAACGAATGCCCTTATCCATCGTCACTTTAGGTGCAGAACCTGGCTTAGTAATCTGGTAAATAAAGCCAGATTTGGCTTTCACCGCGCCTTTAGCCTTGCCCGCTTTATCGAGGATTTTCTGGTTATTCTCTACATTTGACGTTTTTTGCTTTTCCTGACGAGAGCGGATATCACTGTCCAGACTGTTCAGCGACTCCCGCATGTCTTCAGTCGACATGCTGGACAGCTCATTCATCCGGTCAACAAAGCCTTTAACAATCACATTGCGATCAATTTTCTCACCGGCGGATACCACCTGCTCGATTTTTGAATTCGCGGCCTGCCCCAGCAAATACCCGACAGAATAAGAACGCCCGGTTTTCTTGCTTTCTTTCGCCTGCAACGTTTTAAGTTCTGCATCACTGATCAACTCTCCGCCAGATTGCGTCACGGCAGCAATACTGTGTGAGGCGAGGTCTTTCTTCGTTTTATCCAGTTCGGCTGTCAGCTTATTTTTTTCTTCAGTGACTTTGGTCGCCGCCAGCTGACTCTCGCTGAGCTGGGCTGTCAGACGTTTCACATCCTCAGAAGATTTTGATAATGCCGTTTGTGACGCCTGATAATCACTTTGCGACTTTTTGTTCGCGGCCTCAGACGCCACCAGTTTTTCCGCCTGCGCTGCGCTCTGTTTCTGCAAATCTGCCAGTTGAATACTCAGTTGCGCTTTATCATCCGTGGCTTGTTTCAGGGTTTTCTGCAAAGCCAGATAATCCGCCTGAGATTTCTTATTGGCGGCTTGTGAAACGGACAACTTTTCATTTTGTGCCGCGCCTTGTTTCTGCAACTCTCCCAGTTGGGTTTTCATTTGCGCATTCTCATCAGCGGCCTGTTTCACGCTTTTCTGCAAGACCAGATAGTCAGCCTGTGACTTTTTGATGGTCGCCTCATACACGGACAGTTTGCCATTCTGTGCGGTGCCCTGTTTTTGCAAGTCTGCCAATTGAGTTTTCATTTGCGCATTCTCATCAGCGGCCTGTTTCAGGATTTTCTGCAGAGCGACATAGTCGGCCTGAGATTTTTTAACCGCCGTCTCTGACACTGACAATTTTCCGGTCTGCGCAGCAGTTTCTTTTTGCGATGCCGCCAGTTGGTTTTTCAACCCGGCATTTTCATCGGTCGCCTGTTTGAGGGTTTTCTGCAGAGCCACGTAGTCAGCCTGAGATTTCTTATTCACAGCATCTGAAACTGACAGTTTGTCATTACGTACAGCATCCTGTTTCTGCAAGTCTGCAAGCTGCGATTTCAATTGCGCATTCTCATCAGTGGCCTGTTTAAGGGACTTTTGCAGTAGCTGATTTTCATTGAGGGATTTGTTATTGGCCTCGACAGCGAACGCTATTTTTTCATTCTGGCTGGCGCCTTGCTTTTGCAGGCTGGCCAGCTGCGTTTTCAGTTGAACATTTTCAGCAGCAGCTTGTTTTGCCGTCGTCTGCAACTCAACCACATTAGCCTGAGATTTATTGCCCGTGCTTTGTAAAGCCTGCAATTTATCGGCCTGTGCAGTCGACTGCTTTTGTAGTGTCTCAAACTGCGTTTTAAGCTTATGATTTTCTTCTGTCGCCTGCTGTAATGTCGCATTCAGCACTGCGAATTCTGCCAGAGATTTACCGTTAGCGTGTTCGGATGAGACCAGTTGTTCGATGCGTGCCGAGGATTGCTTTTTCACGGTATCGAGTTGCGTTTTGAGCTGTGTATTCTCACTGCTTAATTTTTTAAAGCTCGCCTCCAGAGCAGCGAATTCTTTCTGGGCTTTTTTAGTCGCCAATTGAGAGGCAGCTACCTGTTCGGAGGATTTTTTGACTGAGCCGTCCTGACTGGTTTTGAATGCGGTTAACTGTGCTTTCAACCGGGCATTTTCACCCATAGTCTTTTTCAAAGATTGCTGAATATCTGCCACTTCGTCCTGGTATTTTTTTGTCGCCGTCTGCGCCACGGAAAGTTTTTCCGTCAGACTTTCAGCGTGTTTCTGGCTGCTCTTTAGCTTCTGCAACTGAGTGGTAATCTGCTGGTTTTCTTGTTGTGTATTTTTCAGCGAATTTTGCAGTTTTTTCAGTTCATCCTGCGTTTTTTTCTGCGCAAGTTTTTGATCTGCCGACGGCGGGATGACCACAGGTTTGGCTTTTAACGCCGCGATCTGCGTTTGGAGTTGTTGATTTTCTTTTTGTGTATCCGCATAAGATTTTTGCAAAGCCGCGTATTGATCACGGGATTTTTCTGCCGTGGATTTTGCTGTCTCAAGGGATTTTTTGAGCTGCTCATTGGCCTTTTTCTGGGTGTCGCTGACATTCGCAGTAGCAGGCACCGCAGGTGCAGACTGAGTGCTCGCAGGCTGAAGCGCTTTAGGGGCTTTCCTGACGGGCGCTGGCGTCGGTTTAGGTCGCGGTTTTTGCGCTACCGGTTTTTCAACAAGGGCTTTCGGCACGACGATATTTTTTGGAGGCTGGATCAGCGGAGAGGAAGTCTTATCTTTTTCCGCAAAAACAGACGGTTCTGGAGCAGAAATTAAATTTTCACTCTGCAACTGATCCAAAAGACCCAGGTTAGCATCCACCGGTTCTTCAGCATGGGCTCCCTGTATATTGATCAGGAGCAGAATTAAGAAGAAAGACTTCACTCGCGCCATCATATTTTATTCACTTCCTGAGAGCGCTCGTCCATGCTCTTAAAGGCCGCCCCTTTAACTCTTGCGCAGATAAGTTTTAATTTAGAATCCAGCTCTATGTTCAGGATCTCCTGAGCATCTTTATTTATCAAACCTTTATTGGTTTTATAGACATCATAAGATTTTGTCAGTTGATTAAACTGCTTCTGATATAGATCAAAATCGTGAGGAGAGAGACGTTGTAATGCTTTGAATTCATTAACGCACGTATTATTCGAGCTTTTATTTACTGATACCTCTTTTATCGTAGCCACATTATTTTTAGTGCTACAAGCAGTCAATGCGATTAACGCAATGAGAGTCAAAGACATTAAGCAAGGCTTATTCATGGGAATTATCCTGTAGGGTTTTACTGCTAGAACACATTATTTTCCCAGCAAAATACCCCGTGGAACACCCACTTTTACTGAAATGATCATTTAGCAAACACCACATCAAATAAAAACAAAATAAAATCAATAAGTTAAATTAATAAAAATGAAAAAAACCTTTCTTTTTTATGCGTAAAAGAAAAAAATTCGTCGTTGTAACGATGTCTTAATGGATAAATAATTTGTGAAAATTGACATATATCATTATTTATTTTTCAGAAATCCCGCGAAATCCTCAAATATCAATTAACATTTCTGGATAAAACGGAATGCTCCTCAATCACGATTAGGATTATTGGTAGCTTTAATTTTCAAACCACCTTCCCTGCATCCAAACGTTCAACAAGAAAATCAATCATACTACGGGGAAACTGCAGTGCTCATCAGGGCACGGCATTTCCGACGGTGCGGTGTGATAGCATAGATGCAGAAACGAAAAGGCATTCCCGCATAGGAATGCCTTTTTCTTTTCTGCATATTTTTTAAGCACTGCTTTTTTAAGCAAGCAGGCGTCAGACCACCGGCAGTTTATCCAGAATCGCCTGTGCGGTATTCACGTCTGTCACTAATGAATTAATCATGCCTGAACGCACGGCACCGATAATCCCTGCCGCTTTTTCCGGCGTTGCCGCCACGCCGATAGTCAGCGGCGTATTGCGTAGCTGTTCAACCGAGGCCGCAATCATTCGCTCCTCGCCTTCCCAGTGCAATAACTCGCCGGTTCCCGTGAAGTAATGGCGCAGCACATCGCCTGCGGCATCGCTCAATGCCTGCTCACCGGGCGTCGCGGTAGTGGATTCACTCGGTTTCGGGGTATGCGTCAGACCCACGCCGACAATCGCCGCATCGAGTTTGTCCCACAGTGAAATGATTTCCTGCACGCTCGGGTCCGAGAGAAACGCATCACGCAGTTCCGCCGAAGAAAGATAAGGGGCATGAAGAAAATAGGGTGTGCCTTCCATCTGTTCCGCCGCACGGCGCACGAACTCGGTTATCTGAAAATGCGGCGCAGATTGTTGCATCCCGCCGTTGAGCGCCACGGTCATGATCCCCGGCAGACGGGGCATACCGGCCAGCGTGACTTCGCGCACTGCTCTTCCCCAGCCGATGCCGAGCACCGATCCCGCGCCTAAACCGGCTTCCTGTAAAAGAGAAGCCAGCGGCGTCGCCAGCGCGCCGAGCACATTGCCCGGCGGTGCATCCACAACATACGCATGTTTCAGCCCGAGACGTTTTATCAGGTCTGCCGTCATGTCTTCCGGTGACGATAATCCCACCACTTCGATGCGCACAATCCCCGCCGCGCGGGCTTTATTCAACAACCGGGAAATGGTTGCCGTCGACACATCCAGCTTGCGTGCAATCTCCACCTGAGACATATCAGACTCGTAATGCAGCTTCGCCACCAGATGCATCATGGCACGCGTTGCTGCAATATCTTGCAAAATTGGCTCTTTCAGCTTGAAATTCCTTTCAGTAATGAATTACACTCAAATCGTCGATTGAGGGATTATTGCGCAACACCTGTAAAAATGCAATGTGCCGGATCGGGCTTCAACCCTTGTAATACGGCATGTTACGCGATTTTCCGCCCCGTTTTTTCAGGGGGGAAAGACAGAACGTCCAGTGTAATCGAGATTTTTTAATCTGTAATAAATTTCACGCAAAGGAGAGTTCCATGTCAAAGATGTCTACCTCAGAACTACGCAGCTACCAGCAGATTTGCGGCAAAAATGGCGCGATGCTGGTGATCGCCTGTGACCAGCGCGGTGCCATGCGCAGCCTGCTCGCCAGCGACCCGCAACAGCAATCTGCCATTTCAGAACACGAACTCGGGCTGATTAAAGCCGACATCACGCAATATCTTGCCAGCAAAGCCTCCTGCGTACTGGTCGATCCGGTCTGTGCCGTTCCGCAACTGGTGGACAACGGCATTATTGCCCGCGACACCGCGCTGCTGATTGGCCTGGATGCGTCGGGCTGGGACAGTTCGCCGGAAGGCTACCGCCTGTCACGGCTGGTGGAGAATGTCGATGCACGTCGTGTGCGTGAACTCGGTGCGACCGGCGGCAAAATCATGGTGTATCTGCGTTCAGACCAGGAAGCGGCAAACCGTCATAACATTGATATTCTGCGCCAGAGCATTGAGGATTTCGCCCGCGAAGACCTGCTGCTGGTGGTGGAGTTTCTGACCTATAAACTCGACAACGAAACCGAGGAAGAATATAAAGAAAAAGTCCCGTCTCTGATTTATGGCGGCACCAAGATTTGTCTGGAATGCGGCGCGAAGGTGCTGAAACTGCCTTATCCTGGCTCAAAACAAGCCTGTGCTGACATCACAAAACTCGCTGGCGACGTGCCGTGGGCCGTACTTTCTGCCGGGGTTGACCATTCCACCTTCCTCAAACAAGTGGCAGATGCCATGAGCGAAGGCGCATCAGGCGTTATCGCAGGTCGTTCATTGTGGAAAGACTGCATCTCACTGGACCGCAACGCGACGAAATCCCGTCTTGAATCGCTGGCGGTACCGCGTCTGAACGAACTTCAGGCCGTCATTGAACAGTATTTCCATGCACCGTCACACAACCAGACACAACAGGTGGAACATGTCTGAAAACAGAAATGCCTCACGAAATGGCTCAACCGGCAAACGCGTCATCCTGGTGAACGGGATCCCGGCGTCAGGTAAAAGCCGGCTCGCCGTTGAGCTTTCTGCATACAGCGGCTGGCTGCAACTGTCGCTTGATGGCATTAAAAATCCGTTTCTTCAGCGATTAGAGAATGTTGACCGCCCTTTTAACCGCGTACTCGGGCTGGCAAGTTATCAGGTTATCTGGGACATCATCGGCGGCGCGCCCGAAGGCAGCACCTTTATTGTCGATGCCTGGTTTGGTTTTCAGCCCAAAGAGGTGTTGCAGGATTATCTGCAACGGGCGGGCATATCGCAGGTTGTGGAAATCTGGTGCCAGATTGATGCTGAACTGGCGGCCGAACGATTTTCTTCACGGCTGGGCGAGCGTTTACCGGGACATGTCGGGGCAGAATATATCCCCGAATTAAAAATTCTCGCAGGAAAAGCACGACCAATAACCCCGGGACCAGTTTATTCTGTTGACCAGAATGTTATCGGCCAAAATAAGCCTGTAAATATTGTTGATATTCATGCGTGGATAATCAATTCATTCAATACGCAAATTCAATAAATACTGACCGGAGGAAATATTCATTTACTGAAAAAGTAAGTTAATTCTGATATCAGGACCTTGTTAAACCTCTACTATCATTCATTCTTTCAGGTCTTTTGAAATTATTATCTTTCATTGATGGCTAATAGGATTGGATAGATCACAGTTTTTATTTTAATTAAATATCATACTGAGAAAAGACCCTATTCATATGAAGAGGTATTATGTTAAGCGACTGGATTAATGAAAATAACACGCAAATCATTAGCAAAATAGATGACTGGAAAAGTGCCGTGGCATTTGCCGTGCAACCATTAATTGATTCGGGCGCAGCGGAAAGTCGTTATCTTCAGGCTATATATGATATGCACCGGGAAATCGGGCCTTATTATGTTTTGGGCGAAGGTATTGCGATGCCGCACGCCCGGCCGGAAGAAGGGGTTAACCGAACGGCACTGTCTTTGGTCATTGTTTCAGAAGGCGTTGAGTTTGGCAGTGAAGATAATGATCCGGTTTACGTTATCTTCGCGCTGGCCGCGGTGGACAGCCATTCACACATCGAAATGATTGCCAGCCTTTCCCATCTGTTCTGCGATGACGAGGCAGCGGAACGATTAAAACGCAGTAAAAACAAGCAGGAAGCATTAGAGATTATCCGACAGTTTTAGACGTGAAGTGAAAAAAGATAAACATAACCCTTTATGAACACCTACAAAGAACGTAAGGAAAAATGATGAAAAAGCTATCAATCCTGGCGGTATGCGGTGCGGGTCTGGGCAGCAGTTTTGCCTGTGAAATGAGTATCGAAGCGGCACTGAAGGATCTGGGTGTGGAAGCCGATTTATCACATTGTGATATTTCAAGCGCCACGTCTTCAAGAGCCGACATTATTATGACCGGCGAAAATTTCAGATCGCAATTCCAGCATTACACCATCAACGCCAATATTATTTACCTGAAAAGACTGGTCGATAAAAATGAAATAAAGAGCAAGCTGACGCCTATTCTTCAGGAGATGGGTCACCTGGCCACTTAATAACAGACCCACTCAATTCACAATACTTATAAATCGATAAAACAATTACCGTGAACTCTACAGGGGACGCTTATGTCTTTCCTTCACTTTATTGTCAATGATGTATTAGGCCAGGCATCAATTTTAATCTCACTGATCGCCATGATTGGTCTGATCGCATTAAAGAAAAGCACCGGCCAGATCATTACCGGTACATTAAAAACGCTGCTGGGTTTTCTGGTTCTGCTTTCCGGGGCCAGCATTATTGTTAATGCCCTGACCTTTCTGGGTGAAATATTCCAGAAAGGGTTTCACATGCGCGGGATTGTTACCGACGTCGGTTCTATTGCCGGTATCGCACAACAAACTCTCGGCCGTGAAACCGCATTAATTATGGTTCTGGCGTTTATCGTTAATATCCTGATTGCCCGCCTGACCCGTTTCAAATATATCTTTCTCACCGGACAAGCATCGCTGTGGATGGCCACGGTGTGTTCCGTTATCGGTTATATGGGCGGCTTGCGCGGCACGGAACTGATCCTGACTGGCGGCATTATTGCGGGCGTCATGGCCGTCGGGATGCCGGTGCTGGCTCAGCCGATTGTGCGTAAAATCACCGGGTCCGATGATATTGCACTCGGCCATTTTTGCACCATCGGCTATATCGTGCAGGCAGGCGTGGCGAAAATCACCGGCGATGTCAGTAAAAGCACCGAAGATTTCGAACTGCCGCAATCTTTCTCGTTCCTGCAGGACACCTACCTGTCGATGATGGTGGTGATGATCCCGATTTACCTGATCCCGGCGATTGCCGCAGGCCCGGAAGTCGTCGCGCCTTACGCCAACAGCGTTAATTATCTGGTCTATTCGTTCCTGCAATCCATTCAGTTTGTGGTCGGTGTTTACGTTCTGCTGTCGGGTGTGCGCCTGTTGCTGGCGGAAATCGTACCGGCATTTCGCGGCATCGCCCTGCGCATCGTCCCGAATGCCATTCCGGCACTCGATTGTCCGGTGCTTTTCCCGTACGCACCGAACGCCGTCATTATCGGTTTCATCTCTACCACCATTGGCTCCATCATCGGTATGTTCCTGTTCCCGAGTCTCGGGCTGGCGATGATTTTACCGGGCATGCTGACCAACTTCTTCGCGGGCGGCACGGCGGGAATCTTCGGCAATGCAGTCGGCGGACGACGCGGCGCGATTATCGGCGGTATCTTCCACGGCCTGTTTATCACCCTGCTGCCTGCGCTGTTGCTGCCGCTGCTGGGCAAGTTCGGCTTCTCGAACGTGACGTTCAGTGACTCAGACGTGATCAGCGTCGGGCTGGTATTCGGCCATATTCTCAACTTCTTCCACTAAGCAAGCCGGAGGTCATGGTTATGGACACACGCATTGAGCAAATTCTGGCGCAGCAACTGCCGCCGCAGGAGTCGGCGAAAGCGCTGAATGAGCTGGGAAAACAGTATCAGGAACAGCAGGATCTGGACGCGGCCATTGCCTGCTGGGAGCAAAGCATGGCCTGTTACGGCAAGCCGGGTTTTGCACAGGCACAGCTGATGAAAGCCTACAATGCGCGACGGCGGCAGTGCTCTGAAGCCGGTGACGGCAAAGGGCTGGAGCGATTTTCCGAAAAAATCGATGCACTGATGCAGCAAAGTAAGGATGCAATCCGCTACGGATTCTGAAGCAATTAAAAGCCAGAACAGAGGTTCTGGCTTTTGTTTTGCACGTCTTTATTCTTCCCAATCCTTACGTAGAATAGAGGCTGCCCCCGCCGTGAGGGCCTAATCACTAAGGATTTACTATGCCGATGATCCGTCTGGAAATGTTTCCTGGCCGTACCCCCGAACAAAAACGTGACTTTGTCCGCGAAGTGACCCGCCTGGCAGCAGAAACCCTGAAATGTAAACCTGAAAGTGTGGATGTGGTGATCACTGAAATACCGAAATCACATTGGGCAAAAGGGGGAGTGTTGCCGGAAGAATAACAGGCGGAGATGAATCGTCGTCAGCCAGCACGCATTAATGTGCTGGCTGAGCAACGGATAAGGATGTTTTTACTGCTGTAACGATTTCGTCCGCTGCGCAAAACTCTTGCGCAACTTTTGCAGTTTCGGCGGGATCACCGCCATGCAATAACGGTTCTGCTGCCCCGCACCATCCCAGTAGTTCTGGTGATAGCCTTCGGCCACATACACTTCGCCGAGTGGTTCGATGCTGGTCACAATCGGATCACTGTGATCGTGCTGCGCGCGCAGTATCGCCGCTTCCGCCTCTGCTTTTTGCTGTTCATTGGCCGGGAAAATCGCCGAACGGTATTGCGTGCCGACGTCATTTCCCTGGCGGTTAAGCTGGGTCGGATCGTGCGTCACAAAGTGAATATCCAGCAAATCGCCGTAAGTCAGTTTTTCCGGGTCAAACCCCACGCGGATGGCTTCCGCATGACCGGTCGTGCCGGTACAGACCTGCTCATAATTTGGGTTCGGGCGACGCCCGCCGGTGTAGACACTTTCCACCGACTCCACGCCAATGACGTCTTTGAACACCGCTTCTGTACACCAGAAACAGCCGCCACCGAAAATAGCGTATTCGATTGTCATACAGACTCCTTCACTGAGGGGGTAGAGGAAATATGGGGACGAATAATGCTGAGATAAAGGTATGGCATTAAAAAAACAGAATGTGAAATTCTTATCGCCGGTAAATGATATTATTTTGTGCCTGCTTATTTCCCTGTAAATAGTGTTGATATTGTGTCTGATTGATCTGACTTTTTTTTCGTGGCAGACTCACTGGCATTGAAATACATGGAATTCCCCTATGAAAGATGTCATTGAAGGTTTCCTCAGATTCCAGAAAGAGGCGTTTCCACAGCGTTCTAAGTTATTCAAAGAACTGGCGTTAAACCAAAATCCTAAGACCTTGTTTATATCCTGTTCTGACAGCCGGTTAGTGCCGGAATTAGTCACGCAGCGTGAACCGGGCGAACTGTTTGTTATCCGTAATGCCGGTAATATTGTGCCGCCATTCGGGCCGGAACCGGGCGGCGTTTCCGCCACGGTGGAGTACGCCGTCATGGCGCTGGGCGTAAAAGATATCGTCATCTGCGGGCACTCCAACTGCGGTGCAATGAGCGCGATTGCCAACTGCACCTGTCTGGATCACATGCCAGCGGTCGCACACTGGCTGCGTTATTCCGATGCCGCAAAAGCCATCAATGAATCCGTCGAACACGAAAACCCTGAGGCACGCGTCAACGGTATGGTGCACCAGAACGTCGTGGCCCAGCTGAGTAACCTGCGCACGCATCCTTGCGTAGCGGTCGCCCTGGCGAAAGGGGAAATTACCTTGCACGGCTGGGTGTATGATATTGAATCGGGTTGCATCGAAGCCTTTGATGCGAAAAGCGGAGCCTTTATTTCGCTGTCCGATAACCCGGAAGTACGCGCCAGTTAATTACCCGTTAAATAAAACATCCGGAACATTTTTAAATAATGTTCCGGATGATAAATCAGCGACTTAAGACTTATTATATTGTTATCTTAACCTCTGCCGTAATATCCCCCTGCCTGCACGACAGTTAACTGATTTCTCTTTTACGCTACAGCGAGAATAATTGATGCCTGTTATCACGTTAAACCGTCTGGCTGATTTGCCAGCCGCACAGTGGGATGCGCTGGTGCCTGCGCAGCAGCCTTTCCTCAGCTATGCATTTTTATCCGCGCTGGAAGACAGCGGCAGCCTCGGGCCGCATTCCGGCTGGCATCCGCAGCATCTTCTCTGGCAGGAAAACGGGGAAATCCGCGCCGCCATTCCCGGCTATCGCAAACGCCATTCTTACGGCGAATACGTGTTTGATCAGGGCTGGGCGGATGCCTGCCAGCGTTCAGGTATTGCCTATTACCCGAAATGGCTGGGTGCGGTGCCGTTCAGCCCGGTGACCGGCGCACGGCTGCTGGGCGATGAATCTGCTGCGATCAGTCTGTTGCAGGCACTGCCGGATTTTCTGCAAGAAAATGGCCTGACCGGCGCACACATCAATTTTACCGATGAGCGCGCTAACCGGCTGATCGGCGGTGAAGCGGTCTGGCAGCACCGGCAGGGCCTGCAATATCACTGGCAGAACCGCGGTTATCGCGATTTTCAGGATTACCTCGACGCACTCACCTCACGCAAGCGCAAACAGTTTCGCAAAGAGCGCGAACAGGTGGCCGCGCAGGGCATTGATTTTGTCTGGCTGAAAGGCGCGCAGGTGACTGAAGCACAATGGGATTTCGTTTATGCCTGCTACAGCAATACCTATGCGGTACGCGGCCAGTCACCGTATCTGACCCGCGCATTTTTCAGCCTGCTGGCGGAAAGAATGCCGGAGGCGATCCGCGTGGTATTCGCGCAGCAAAACGGCCGTGATGTCGCCATGGCGTTCAGTTTAATCAGCGGTGATACGTTTTATGGCCGCTACTGGGGATGCGTGGCGGAATTCGACCGGCTGCATTTTGAAACCTGTTTTTATCAGGGAATGGAATACGCGATTGCCAGCGGCCTCAAACGGTTTGATGCGGGCGCACAGGGCGAACACAAACTGCTGCGCGGCTTTGAGCCGGTGATCACCGACTCATGGCACTATTTACGTCATCCGGGTTTGCGTGACGCCGTGGAAGATTTTTTAGTGGAAGAGCGTGCCGCCGTGCAGCGCTGGGCGGACGAAGCCCGCGAAGTGCTGCCCTACCGGCACGACGGCTGTTAAGTTCGGGCCCTAATCCATGCCGACAAATCCACCGGTCTGGTGTTGCCACAAGCGCGCATAAAGCCCGCCGTGCGCCAGCAGCTCGGCGTGATTGCCCGTCTCAACAATCTGCCCTTTTTCCAGCACCACCAGGCGGTCCATTTTGGCAATCGTCGATAAGCGGTGCGCAATGGCAATCACCGTTTTACCGCCCATCAGCGTCTCCAGACTTTCCTGAATAGCCGCTTCCACTTCGGAATCCAGCGCCGACGTGGCTTCATCCATGATCAGGATCGGTGCGTTTTTCAGTAATACGCGGGCAATCGCAATACGCTGACGCTGGCCGCCGGAAAGTTTGACGCCGCGCTCACCGACATGCGCATCCAGCCCGGTACGGCCCAGCGAATCATAAAGTTGCGGAATGAATTCATCGGCACGCGCCTGACGAATTGCCAGTTGCAACTCCTCTTCCGTCGCGCCCGGCCTGCCGTACAGCAGGTTGTCGCGGATGGAACGATGCAGCAGCGAGGTGTCCTGGGTAATCATACCGATTTGCGCGCGCAGGCTTTCCTGCGTGACGTCGGCAATATTTTGCTGATCAATCAGAATGCGACCGCTGTCGATGTCATACAGACGCAGCAGCAGATTCACCAGCGTGGATTTCCCCGCGCCGGAAGGCCCGATCAGGCCGATCTTCTCGCCGGGACGGATTGCCAGATCCAGATTGGGGATCACCCTGCCGCCTTCTCCGGAATTCTCTTTGCCGTAATTAAACTGAATGTGATCAAAGTGGATCGCCCCCTGATCGACTTTCAGCGCTTTCGCCTGCGGGATATCCGTTACCGTCAATGGCCGCGCAATGGTGTGCAGGCCGTCCTGCACCATGCCGATATTTTCGAAAATACCGTTCACCACCCACATGATCCAGCCGGACATATTCACAATACGAATAACCAGACCCGTCGCCAGCGCGATAGCCCCGACGCTTATCAGCGACTGGGTCCACAACCACAAGGCAAGACCGGTGGTGCTGACAATCAGCAACCCGTTCAGCGTGGTGACCGACACGTCCATGCCGGTGACCAGACGCCCTGCCAGTTGGGTTTTCTCGGTCTGTTCGCTAATCGCTTCGCGCGCGTATTTTTGCTCGAGATCGGTATGCGCAAACAGTTTCAGCGTCGTGATGTTGGTGTAACCGTCGACGATGCAGCCCATCAGTTTTGAGCGCGCTTCCGACGACTGCACCGAGCGTTGTTTCACACGCGGCACGAAATAACGCAGGCAAACGCCGTAACCGAAGATCCAGATAATCAGCGGGATCATCAGCCGCCAGTCCGCCTCGGCAAACAGGAACAGCGCACTGGCGGCGTAAATCACCACATGCCAGATGGCGTCCACCGCCTGCACCGCCGAATCGCGCAACGAGTTACCGGTCTGCATAATGCGCTGGGCAATGCGCCCGGCGAAATCGCTCTGGAAAAAGTTCAGGCTCTGTTTGAGGACATACTTATGATTCTGCCAGCGGATCATGCTGGTCATGCCGGGGCTGATAGCCTGGTGAACCAGCAAATCATGCAACCCGATAAACACCGGCCGCAGGATCATCGCCACCGCCGCCATCCATAAAAGCTCGCCCATATGGTCGGTGAAAAAACTGCCCGGCGGTGTGTCTTTGGTCAGGTCGATAATCTGGCTGAGATAGCTGAACAGCGAAACCTCAATCAGCGCACCGATCAGCCCCACCACCAGTAAAACGGCGAAACTCGGCCAGACCTGACGCAGATAATAAAGATAGAAAGGCAGAACCTGATCCGGCGGTTCAGCAGCCGGTGCCTCACGGAAGATGTCGATCATTCGCTCGAAACGGCGAAACAGCATAGCGATCCCCTTTATGATATCCCTGCCGGCGTTGCTGGTTTCCATGCCATTTCAACGCCGTAAAGGGGAAAGCTTAGTGCAAATCGCCGGGATTGCGGCCGGTTATTTCTTCAGCACCGCATCTTTTTGCAGCAGCGACAGGACAAACGCCAGCACCATCACGCACGCGGCAATCAGATACACCGAGTGCAGCGCCGAACCAAATGCCTGCAAATAATCAGCGCGGATGGCGTCCGGTAATTCCTGCACCGCCTGCGCGCTGAGTGAGCGGGGAAGCACCGTGCCTTCGGGGATCAGCGCCACCAGTTGATCACGCAGAACGTGGGTGAAAATCGCCCCAAACATTGCCACGCCGATGGAACCCCCAATCGAGCGGAACAGTGTCACACCGGAGGTCGCCACGCCCATTTGTTTCATCGATACCGAGTTTTGTACCGCCAGCACCAGCACCTGCATCACCATCCCCAGGCCGAAACCGAGCACGCCGATGTAGAGATACAGCATATGTACCGGCGTACTGACTTTCAGAAAACCCAGCAGCACCATACCGGCGAAACTCAGTAAGGTGCCGATAATCGGAAAAATACGATAACGGCCAATACGGCTGATCAGACGCCCGCTGACGATCGAACTGAACAGCAATGCGCCCATCAGCGGCAGCAGTTGCATCCCCGCTTCTGACGGCGACGAGCCTTTCACCACCTGCAAATACAGCGGCAGGAAGGTCATCGACCCCATCAGTGACATGCCGATAATAAAACTGATTGCGCAACTGAGCAGGAAGGTGCGGTCGCGGAACAGACCCAGCGGAATGATCGGCTCGGCCGCCAGCGTTTCTTCATAAATAAAGCCACCAAGGGTCACCAGCCCGAACGCCAGAATGCACCACAGTTGCGGATCCGACCACTGATACACCGTGCCACCTTCGCTGGTGAACAAGATGATGCAGGTCAGCGCCGCCGCGAGATACCCCGCGCCGAGAAAATCGATTTCATGGCGGATGCGTGCAGTCTGCGATTTCAGCGCCACGCCAATCACCAGCAGGGCGAAAATCCCCAGCGGCAGATTGATGTAGAAAATCCAGCGCCAGGAAATATGCTCAACCAGAAAACCACCGATCAGCGGCCCGATAACCGTCGCCAGACCAAATACCCCGCCGAACAGCCCCTGATATTTCCCACGCTCGGACGGCGGAATGACATCGCCGACCGCCGCCATACTGACCACCATCAGCCCGCCGCCGCCCAGCCCCTGCAGGGCGCGCATCAGAATCAGCTGAGTCATGTTCTGCGCCAGTCCGCACAATACCGAACCGAGCAGGAACACGATAATCGCCGTTTGCAGCACGATTTTGCGACCGAGCAGATCACCAAACTTACCGTACAGCGGCACCACGATGGTGGAGGCCAGCAGATAAGAGGTCACCACCCACGAAAGCTGATCCAGGCCACCGAGCTCGCTGACGATAGTCGGCAGCGCGGTGGACACAATCGTCTGGTCGAGTGCGGCCAGCAGCATCACCAGCATCAGCGCGGAGAACAGCAGCTTTATCGAAGGCTTCTGTTCCGCCACCTCGCTCTGTGCCGAATTTATTGTCGTCATGAATGACATCCTGACTTGTAATTAATTAACTGTATAATTAATATTGAAGCATCAAATTCATCTGGTCAATGGATCGCCCTCCTTATGGCAGACAGAAAAATCTCAGAAACGCCAGGATCCGCACAAAAGGATCAAAACGAAGCCAACACGCCCGTGCGTCGTCCGGGTCGTCCGCGCAGTGCAAAATCCGGAGCGGATAAGCGTGAACTGCTGCTGGACGCCGCCCTGAAACTGTTTGCCCAATACGGCATCGCCGAAACGCCGCTGAGCATGATCGCCAAAGAAGCAGGCGTCACTACTGCCATGCTGCATTACTATTTCAAGACCCGCGAACAACTGCTGGACGTGATGATCGACGAACGTTTTCAGCCAGTCCGTGCCGGATTTACTGACATTTTCCAAACACATGCCGACGATCCACTTCTGGCGATCACCAATATGGCGCAGTGCATGATTGATGCGGCAGAAAAATACCCGTGGGTGGCACCGTTGTGGGTGCGGGAAGTCATCAGCGAAAGCGGTATGCTGAAAAAACGCATGGAAGAACGTAACGGCGACAAAAACCGCAAAATCGTACAGGAATGCATTACCCGCTGGCAGGCCGAAGGAAAACTGAATCCGGATCTCAATCCGGCATTGCTGTTCATTTCCCTGTTCGGTCTGACGCTGTTCCCGATGGCCTCAATGAAAATGAGACGGGAAGGCGCGTCACCCATTTCCCCCGATATGTTGCGTAAACACGTCGCCCTTTTGCTGTTCCACGGCGTTGCGCCGCAGAAGTTATAAGCCGGGCCACGACCTGCGCGGGTTATCCCGTGCAACTCTCTTAAATCCCTCTTTTTTGTAATGAAAAATACTGTGCAGACTCCTTTATGATGTAACGAAAATGTTGCTGTTAATCAGGGAATGCCATTCAACATGAAGGGAATGCCGCCATTAATTCTCGCGCTGTTAGCCAGTTCGTTAGTACTCACTATCGGACGTGGCGTCACACTGCCGTTTATCACTATTTATCTGACTGAGCACTATCATCTGCTGCCCAAAAGCGTCGGGATCATTCTCGGTGCCAGCCTGGCAATCGGGATTCTCAGTAGTCTGTACGGCGGCTATCTGGTGGATAAATTCAATCACCGGACGCTGATTACCGTCTCCATCAGCCTGTTCGGGCTGAGCTTTTTACTGTTGCCGTTTCTGCCGAATGTGACCGGCGTGCTGCTGGTACTGGCGCTGCTCAATGCCGCTTACGCCCTGCTCAGCATCACGCTCAAAGCCTGTATCGCCAGCTGGTTGCCGGTAGAAAAAAGGGTGAAGGCATTTTCGATGAATTACACGCTGGTGAATGTCGGCTGGGCAGTGGGCTCGTCGCTGGGCGTGTGGCTGGCGGGTTTCAGCCCGCTGCTGCCGTTCGTGATTTCCGGCGTACTGGCGCTCGGTACCGTGATTTCCCTGACCTGGGGATTGCGCAATATCCCGCATAAACCGCCGCAAACAGAACAGGAACAGAAACCCCTGCCAAAACCGAACCTTCGCCAGACACTGAGCATTCTGGCCCATGACCGTCGTCTGATTTACTTCACACTGGGCAGCACGCTGGGTTCGGTGGTGTTCGGGCAATTCGCCGGTTATCTCTCGCAGTACCTGATTCTGGTCTCAAACGCCGCTTTTGCGTACAAAATCATCGGCGCGGTGATGATCACCAACGCCGTGATTGTTATTACCTTCCAGTACGTATTAAGCAGCCGGATGAAACAAAACAGCCTGCTGAAATGGCTGCTTCTCGGCACGATTTTCTTCATCATCGGCCTGATCGGCTTTATGACCGCCGGACAATCGGTGTTGCTTTGGGTGATCGCGATGGCGATTTTCAGCTTTGGCGAAATGATTGTTATCCCGGTGGAATACATGTTTATCGACTTTATCGCGCCGGAAAATATGAAGGGCAGCTATTACGGCATGCAGAACCTGAGCAATCTGGGTGGCGCGATAAACCCGGTCATGTGTGGTTTTCTGCTCAGTTACACCGCCCCGCCGGTGATGTTTATCGCGCTGATTGCCGCCTCGGTTGGCGGTCTGCTGTTCTTCTGGATGGGGCACCGTCTGGCGGCTAATACAGCACAGCCGCGTGCTGTTTAAGGGTTTCCATCAGCCCGATATAAGGATGCGGGCCATAGCTTATCCGGCTGACACCCGCCGCCGTGAGATCAGCCAGCGGTGGTGTCAGATTGCTGGCCATAATGTTCACCGGCAGCGCTGATACCTCACAGAGTTCGGCAATCAGTGTCAGGTCACTCAAACCGGGGGCAAAAAAACCGCTGGCTCCCGCATCCTTATAGGCAGTCAGCCGCTTTTTAGCTTCCGCCATCAGCACCGGATGCCGCGTGGCGTCGGGTTCCTGTAAAAAAACATCGGTGCGCGCATTGATAAATAACGCCATTCCCTGATTTTCCGCCACCTGACGAAGCGAGTTCAGAATCTCGCATTGTTCACGGACGCCGTTCAGCGCGGATAATCCCATTTGCTGATCCTCAACATTAATACCCACGACACCCGCCTGCAAAAGTGCGCTCAGGTTGTCGCGGCGATCCGCACCATAACCGGTCTCGAAATCCACCGTGAGCGGCAGACTGATCACAGAGGCAATGCGTTGCACCGTCCGTAACAGGCTGGAAAAAGGCATGGCTTCGCCATCCTGATACCCCTGCGCCGCCGCACACGACCAGCTTCCGGTAGCGATGGCTTTTGCCCCCGACTGCGCCACCGCCAGCGCGCTGCCCGCATCCCAGATGTTGTATAAAATGACCGGATTGTGCTTCTGGTGAAGTTGTGAAAATGCCAGTGCCCGACTTTGCTGATTCATACCCTGCTCCTCGTTTAGCGGCTCAACGCCATTCTTCGTTCGTGTTCAATCAGCCACCGCTTGCGCCATAATCCGCCGCCGTAACCGGTCAGCGAACCATCAGCACCAATGACGCGATGACAAGGGATCAGGATTGAAATCTGGTTAGCCCCGTTGGCACGGGCGACTGCGCGGGAAGCCGTGGCCTGCCCGATATCCGCCGCCAGCGCGGAGTAACTGCGCAGTTCACCCGCCGGAATAGCCCTGAGCGCATCCCAGACTTTACGGGTAAACAATGAACCGAATTCCGCCAGTGGCGTGATAAATGTGTGCTTTTCACCCGCGAAATACGCCGCCAGTTCCAGTTCGAGCTGATCAATCAGCGGCGTTCGTCCAAAAATAATTTCAGAGGACGTCAGTTGTTTCAGCCGCTCAATTTCATTAGGTAATGCCGGACGATCAATAAACTCCAGCAGATACAGTGCGTCGTGGCTGGCGATCGACAGCATGGAACCGATCGGCGTATCCAGCCAGTCAGCCTTCAGAAACTGATGCTTTCTGGCCTGGCTCGGGTTCAGCCCGATTTGACGGGTGATCGCCGCTCGAAATCCGCTGCCGGATTCAAAACTCGCATCCAGTTGGGCATCAATTACCGGCTCTCCCCCGGCCAGCGCATCGACACCCTTGCCGATTCTGCGTAAGCGCGCCATTTCCAGAAAAGTGATGCCAAACTGTCGTTTAAAGGCGCGGCGGACGGTGGAAGGATCAACGTTCATCGCCTGCACATCGCCCTCGCTCCACTTTTTGTCTGGCTCGTTTTCCAGCGCAGCCAGCAATTTCAGCACCAGCGGGTCTTTTTCTCCGCCCTGCATCAGCGGCCGGCAGCGTTTACAGGGCCGGAATCCGGCTTCCATCGCGCTGACCATCGACGGATAAAATACCGAGTTCTCGCGCTTAGGTTTTCGTGCCGGGCAGGTCAGGCGGCAAAAAATACCGGTGCTTTTGACGCCGACAAAAGCAAAGCCGTCATAGGCCGGATCACGGGCAATCAGCGCAGCATAAAGCACATCATCGTCAGGTAAATCGAACAGCATGATTTCACTCGCAGACCGGAAACATGGGGAAAAGCATAGGGGAATTTCAGCGGGAGAAGCGACGTTTTTCGGGCGTTGATTTTAAATATTCACAGCAAGAGTGTCCGTGCCCGGCGTGATACCGGGCACGGCTATTTTTACTCCTCCAGTCCGCGGTTTTTCAGCATCGGCTCAATTGACGGAGCCTTGCCACGCCAGGTTTCGTAGAGTTTTTCCAGATCTTCGCTGTTACCGCGTGAGAGGATCTGATCACGGAATTTCTGACCGTTCTCCCGCGTCAGCCCGCCCTGCTCAGTGATACCGGCAAAGGCATCATCAGCCAGCATTTCGGTCCACAGATAGGCATAGTATCCGGCGGCATAGCCGTTACCCCAGATGTGCTGGAAATAACTGGAACGGTAGCGCGGCGGCACATACGCCAGATTCACTTTATCTTTCGCCAGCGACTCCGCTTCAAACTTATCAACATCCTGCTGCGGTGCGTCCGCGCTCAGGCTGTGCCAGTGCATATCCAGTAACGCAGCCGCCAGCAGTTCGGTCATGTCATAGCCTTTGTTGAACTTGCTGGCCTTCTCTATTTTGTCCTGCAAAGCCTGCGGCATCACTTCACCGGTCTGATAATGTTTGGCGAAGTGAGTAAACACTTTCGGATCACTCGCCCAGTGCTCGTTAAACTGCGACGGGAATTCGACAAAATCACGCGGCGTCGCGGTACCGGAAAGACCCGGATATTCCTGATCGGCAAACAGGCCATGCAGCGTGTGACCAAATTCGTGGAACATAGTGATAACGTCGTCCCACGACAGCAGCGCCGGTTGCCCCGCCGCCGGTTTCTGGAAATTCGCCACGTTGTAAATCACCGGTTTCGTGCCCAGCAATTTCGACTGATCGACGTAGTTGCTCATCCATGCGCCGCCGCCTTTATTATCGCGCTGATAATAATCGGCGTAGAACAACGCCATCGATTTACCGTCTTTATCGAACACCTCAAAAACCCGCACATCAGGATTGTAAACCGGCAGGTCTTTGCGTTCTTTAAAGGTGATGCCATACAGCAAGTTAGCGGCATAAAACACGCCGTTTTCCAGCACATTATTCAGCTCGAAATAGGGTTTGATCTGCGCGTCGTCCAGATCATATTTCTCTTTGCGAACCTGCTGGGCGTAGTGCTGCCAGTCCCAGGCAGTCACTTTGAAGCCGCCCTTCTGTTTATCGATTTCTGCCTGAATATCCTGCGCTTCACGCTGCGCGCGGGCGGTCGCGGCTGGCACAATTTTGTGCATGAAATCCAGTGCAGCCTGCGGCGTTTTCGCCATCTGATCTTCCAGTTTCCACGCGGCATAACTCGGGAAACCCAGCACCTGAGCCTGCTGTGCGCGAACTTTTGCCAGCTTCGCAATCAGCTCACGGGTGTCGTTGGCATCGCCTTTTTCAGCGCGATTGATTGAGGCCTCATACAGTGCCTGGCGCGTGTCGCGGTCATCCAGTGACTGTAACAACGGCTGCTGCGTGGTGTTTTGCAAAACCAGAAGCCAGGCATTATCCAGCTTGCGGTCTTTGGCGGCCTGCGCGGCTGCCGATAATTCGGCGTCACTCAGCCCGGCAAGCTGCGCTTTATCTTTCACCGTCAGCCCGCCCGCTTTGGTGGCGGCCAGCAATTTATTAGTGAACTGCGTGCTGAGCGTTGCCGCCTGTTGATTCAGCGCTTTGAGTTTGTCTTTATCCGCATCCGAAAGATTGGCACCTGACAGCTCGAAATCCTTAAAAGTCACCTCAATCAGGCGCTGTGATTCGGGGGAAATTTTCAGGCTGCTGCGCTGGTCATAGACCGCTTTCAGCCGCGCAAACAGCTTGCTGTTGAGATGAATGCTGTCATCCATCGCCGCCAGTTTTGGCGAGGTATCTTCGTCAATTTTTTGCAGCGTATCGTTGGTATTCGCGCCGGTCATCGCGCCAAAAACGTTTTGCACGCGTTGCAGCATGACGCCGGATTTTTCCAGGGCCGCATAAGTATTTTCAAAGGTTGGCGGCGCGCTGTCGCTGGCGATTTTATCGACTTCAGCCAGTTTCTGGCGGATGCCTTCGAGGATCGCCGGTTCATAATCGCTGTCTTTATAGAGATTAAATTGCGGCGCCTGATATTCCAGCGGGCTGGGTTTCAGAAATGGGTTATCGGCATTAATAGCGTGATTCATGACGTGCTCCTGAGTGGCGGGCTGTGCGGTTTCCGCAGCCCCTGCAAACTGGCTGACAGCCAGGCTGGTTGCCAAAAAGAGAGATGACAAACGCATTCCAGTCTTCCTTATCTGAGTGAGAGAAGTGCTCCGTTAAGTCATTGAGAATAGACCTCACTCAGCGATCCGGCAAAAGGCAAACGTAGGTAAATCGTGTTATTACGAGGCGGATTCCATATTTTCGATAAAACTTTTCTGTCAGGATACCGGCCTTAGCAGGGCATAAAAGATGACAGAGGTTCCGATGATCAAAGACCAGACGTTCAGTGACCAGCGTTTTAGCGTGAAGCAGTTTACCGGCGAGACACTGGAGAACTGCCGCTTTTACCGCTGCCGTTTTGACAGCACCGATCTGTCAGAAACGGCGTTCGTCGATTGTCTGTTTTACGATGATGGGGAACAAAAAGGCTGCTCTTTCCAGCATGCAAAATTGCAGGATGCCAGCTTTAAACGCTGTGATCTGACGATGGCTGATTTCAAAAACATTCAGGCACTGGGTTGTGAAATCCGTGAATGCAAAGCCACTGGCGCAGATTTCAGCGGCGCGAGTTTTATGAATATGATCACCTCGCGCACCTGGTTTTGCAGCGCCTTCATGACCAAAAATAACTTCAGCTACGCGAACTTCAGCAAAGTCATTCTGGAGAAATGCGAGTTATGGGAAAACCGCTGGACCGGCGCGAACGTGCAGGGCGCAAACTTCAGCGGCTCCGACCTTTCCGGCGGCGAATTCACCGAGTTCGACTGGAATAACGTCAACATTACCCATTGCGACCTGACGAACTCCGATCTGGGTGAGCTGAATATCCGTAAAGTCGATCTCGATGGCGTGAAAATCGACGACTGGCAGCAGAGTCATTTGCTGGAAAAATTGGGGATGATTGTGATCCATTCGAAGTGAGAGGATACGATATAAAAAACCGCTCTCTGAAGCGGCTTTTTTGTGCCTGAAATCCCCAGGCTGCCCGCCGGAAAGTGCGCTTCCCCTCCGCCCTTCATCAGAATCTCACCGCAATATGCTATAACAGACCTTCGCTTTAGCCACGAAATTAACCTCATGAAAGATAATAGTATTTATTCGCCTCAGGCGTCTGTGCCGGAAAAATCACGGGTGCTGGGCTGGTCTGATTTATTCTCGCTGTGGTTCTCGCTCGGTATGGGTCTGATGGTATTGCAGGCCGGTGCCATTCTGGCTCCGGGCCTCGGGCTGGCGGGCTCGCTGGCAGCCATTGTGTTGGGGTCTGCCGTCGGCGTTGCGCTGCTGGCACTGGTCGGGGTGATCGGCGGGCAGACGGGCATGTCGTCGATGGCGTCGCTGAGGCTCAGCCTCGGCAAACGCGGCGTGGCACTGCCGGTGCTGTTCAATCTGATCCAGTTGATCGGCTGGGGCGCGTTCGAAATTGTGGTGATGCGCGATGCGGCCAGTCTGCTGGCAAAACGCGCCTGGGGCGACGGCAGTTTTTGGGCGAATCCGACCCTCTGGACGTTTATTTTCGGCGTCGTTGCCACCTTGCTGGCGGCCAGCGGGCCGCTGGCGTTTATCCGCCTGGTACTGCGCCGCTGGGGGATCTGGCTGTTGCTGGCGAGCTGTGCGTGGCTGACCGGTTATCTGTTCCTGCACGCCGATTTATCCACACTGTGGCATAAAGCCGGGGACGGTTCGATGCCGTTCGCGCTGGCCTGCGATATTGTGGTGTCGATGGCATTTTCGTGGCTGCCACTGGTGTCGGATTACACCCGTTTCGGCAAATCTGCGCGGCAAAACTTCTGGGGAACGGCCTGCGGATATTTCCTCGGCAGCGTGTGGATGATGGCGCTCGGCGTGGCGTATACGCTGGCGTTTGTCAGCACCTCGACCGATGCCAATGCGCTGCTGCTGGCGCTTTCCGGGATCGCACTGGGTATTCCGCTGTTACTGATTCTGGTGGATGAGCATGAAAATGCCTTTGCGGATATTCACTCAGCGGCGGTGTCGGCGGGGACTTCCCTGCCGGTCAGCGTGGGTAAACTGACGCTGGGTATCGGCCTGCTGTGTACGCTGATCGCCTGGGCCGTTCCGCTGACGCAATACGAAAACTTCCTGCTGCTGATTGGCTCCGTGTTTGCGCCGCTGTTTGGTGTGGTGCTGACGCATCATTTTGTTCTGCGCAGGCAGACACAAAAAGACCTGAATATACGTTCCCTCGCAGCCTGGATTACCGGCATTGTGGTTTATCATCTGATGGCAAATCTGCTGCCGGATATCGGCGCGACAATTCCGTCGCTGCTGGTGGCGGGGCTGGTGTGCTGGGGATTAGGGCGTAAAGCCTGAGATAAAAAAACCGCCCCGAAGGGCGGTTTCTCTACTGCTACAAACCCGGGCCCGTGCTGACATTGATGTTGATATGAGAAACATTAACGTTCCATCCATCACCAGCAGTTGTCATCAAAGAACCCAGTACAACGATCAGTGCATAAATACACTTATTCATTGATGCGGCCTTTTACAACCGCGTTTCACCAATAAGCACCGGGACCGACTGGAGAAGGACAAGCAGTGTTTGGGTTGCCTGTCCGCGCGGTACTCAAGTGCTAATTTCAAGCCCGGTGACCCGTCGCTAAACGGGCAAACTAGCCCCGCGCAGATGCTACCACCAAGACCATAAAAACAATAAGGATATGTGTATAGAATTTAAACTTGCTGCCTTCCCACCCCTGGTGTAAGTTAGTGGCGTTTGGGTTGCCTGATCCCGCTTATTATTAAAGCGTGAAACTGGGTTGATTTAGCGCTAACTGAATCACCCAACAAAAAAACCGCTCTCTGAAGCGGTTTTTTTGTGCCTGAAATTCAGCCCTTACCGTCTCATTTCCCCTGGCCGAAAAAGTCGTTGTACAGCATGTAAAGATGCGCCGCACTCCATGAGAAGTTTGGTGCGCCCTGCTGCTGGCCGTTGAGCGGATTGTAGTTTTCCCGGATAGGTGCATCCGAAATCAGACCATCGGCGTGATCAAAGAAGGCCTGTGCCATTTTCACAGCATCTTCGCGGTAACCGTATTGCTCCATGCCTTTCAGGCCGAAATATAACTGATCGACCCAGACCCTGCCGCGCCAGTAAATGTCTGCACCGAACGCCGGATTGGTCAGTGCGGCGGTGCCCAGCGGCACATAGGTGTTAAATTCGCGCACATCTTTCATCACTTTCACCACGGCGTCGGCATGCGCCTGCGTCGCTGCACCGTTAAACAACGGTGACCAGCCTTCCGGGCCTTTGCCGCGTTCGACGATTGGTTTGCCCGCGCAGCCGTTGGCCAGCGGTTTGTCTTCAATGCGGATGTCATAGAAGAAGCCGCTGCGGCTGTCGAACATGCAGGTGTTGATGTATCCGGCCAGTTTGACGGCTTTCGCGCGAAAATCTGCGGCGGCTGTTTTCTTGCCCAAAATGTCGGCGATTTCGGCCATGTATTTGTTGTCGCTGTACATATAGCTGGCTTCATCGACGGATTCCTGTAACAGCGAATACCCCAGCAACGTTCCGTCATCCGAACGGTTTTCGGCGAATTTGACCTGCCAGTCCTGTTTTTTACCGCCATTTTTGATGTATTTCGCCAGCTGATCGGCATCGATAAAACCGAAGGCCGCCGCATCATCCCGCCCCGATTCCCACGAAGCCGCCACCTGCGCCGGGATTTCGATGCTGTCGTACTGACCGGATTTCACCACGCGGTCGTAGTTTTTCAGCCCGGATTCGGTCTGTTCTTTCTGCCCTTCCCTGACGGTAAACAACATTTTGCCGTCAGCGGTGTTATGCGCTTTATCGCGCGTGGCGCCATATTCCGGCACGCCGTTATGGTTGTGGTCACGGTTACGCAGCCACCAGTCGTGATAAGCGACCAGTTTAGGGTACATCTCCGCCAGCCATTGTTTATCACCGGTCGTTTTGTAGATTTCCATCACCGACCACGCCGCCAGACTCGGTTTCGTGTTGCGCTCATTCCAGTTGGTGCCATCGCCGCCACGTTCCGGACCCGGGTTATAGGCAATCAGATCAGGTACAAAACCGGCATCCCACGGACGAACCGGATCACCGGGCGGGATCTGAAAGGCAAACACGGCGCGGATATTGTTTTTCGCCACCTCGGGATTGAAATGCGCCATCGCATACGCCTGTTTCCAGGTGTCCCACGGCCAGGTCTGATTGCCGGAGAACCAGCGGCCAGTCACCGATGGCGTCACCGAATCAAACTTCATCGCACCTGCCGCCCCGCGCCAGTTAGCGGTTAATGTTTCGATGGCTTTCACCGCCACACGTTCCTGATCTTTGGTTGCTTTCGGGTTTGTCAGACCGGCATTCAGGTAGCCTTCCCAGCGTTTTTGCGAGGCATCCAGATAAGGCTGGGGATGCGCCAGAATATCCTGGATTTTCGGCTGCTCTTTCTGAACCTCAGCGGCCGTCAGCAGATGCGAATAAGTGGTGTAAAACGTGGTGGAACCGGCGATTTTGGCTTTGCCGGTAAACTGATGGCCTGTAACCGTCATCTGCATCGGCAGGGATTTGTGGATCTGATATTCGGACTCGCCGGAGGTCATCAGGCTTGAGGCCTCGCGCACTTTGCCGAAAATCACACGCAGGCCGTCAGCAACCGGCAGGATCTGGCGCGTATACCCCGGATATTCCTGCCCGATGGTTTTATCCGATGGCGGTTTTCCTTCCTGAGCGCGGAGCTTTTCCAGCAGTTCGCCGTCCCAGACCAGTTCCAGCGGGGAATCCGTGGTGATTTTAGTTTCCAGCAAAGAAGTGCGGGACGTCGCGAAACGCAGGGTCATGTCGATGCGGATGCCGGGCGCGGTCAGCGTCTGGATAAGCGCCCCGGGAATGCTGTAAGCGGTCATGCTCAGCGCGACTTTTTGTCCGGCTTTATACACCGTCAGCCGGTCAAAGTTATCGGCCATAAAGTTGATATATTCTTCGGTCAGCAGCGCCGGTCCAGGGAATCCGCCCATACCTTGCGGGCCAGACGGCAGTAAATGCCCGTGCCAGGCACCCTCATCAAATAAAGGATTAAAACGCTGATGCTCGTCGAAATCATAATCGAGCATATATTGCGGCGCGCCGGTACGGTTAATAACGTTTTTAAACGAATCAGCCCGCAAAGTCTCGGCGTTTTCTGCCTGTGTGTGTGCAGAAATAAATAAAGCAGCACAGATAATTAAACTGAGCGGCCGGTGCGGATTAATTTTTTTCATTATGATTTTCCCCAGTAGAAATATTGCATAAGAAATACCGAGTTGCTGGCGCCGGTATTGTCATTGCTCATATAGAATTTGCTGTCTAATGCGGTCGCGAACCGGCCGCCGTAATATTCGTACCAGATACCGGCCTGTGCGTAAGACGTGGTGGTATCGAAAGTAGTATCCCGCGAATGTTCGGCATAACTGTACGCGGTGGATAAATACAGTCCGGTGACCGCTTCAACCATGGCGCTGACCATCATTCCTGATTCGTGGCCGGAATGGCTGCTGTCGCCTTTGCCGGTGTGATGCCAGACGCGCCCTGCCAGATTTTTACCCTGCAAACCCGCGAGGAATAGCTGCCCGGTGCCATCGGTCAGTTCCAGACCGTTGAGCAGCGTCAGCCCTTCCATCAGATCATATTGCGTGTAGCCGTTGACCATCGCCTGATAGGTGTATTTATCTGAATAACGGTCGTATTTTCCGAAATGGAGCAATGCAGTACTTTCATTAACACGGCTTTGCGGTGCGGCGGTCAGGCTGTAACGAAACTTGCCGGTCAGGTTTTGCACCTTCACTGCCTGCGTTAAATCGCGGGTATTAGGAATCACGTAGCCGTATTCCGGCGTGAAATCGCCCCACCATTGCAGGTCATCCAGCGAGGAATCGTTGCGCATACTGAGGATAAATTCGGTGCCCCGATCAGTACGATAACCACCGTAAAAACGGTTTAAGCCGCCTTCGAATCCGCCCCAGCGGTGATCAGGCACCCAGGCGTTTCCGTGATGATCGGCCTGTACCGTCCAGCCTTCGCCGTAAATAAGCCCGAACCAGTTACCGTGTTTTATTTCCAGACCACCTTCGATATAGGTTCCGTCGCTGTATTTGTGCTGATCTTTGCCATTTAAATACACGCTGCCGCCGCCGCCCATTTCGCCATAAAAGCGATAAGCAGTGGCGTCGCGGCTGACCGGCGTTATTTCCGGTGGTGCTGATTCATTATGTTCGGCGGGGACAACCGGTTCCTGCGCCCGCAAATTCATTGATAAGGAAAATAATAAAAGTACTAATATTTTATTTAATGATGTGTTCTTCATCGGTATGCGCTTCTTTGTTTGGTTATTATGAACAGGAAAGCAGAAGTAAAACGCATACTAGTAAATATTTTACTAAAATATACTTAAAATTAGGTAAAGCGTTAACTCTGTCACAGTGAGATTTTGCGGGCCGGAAGGCCGGTGAGCGGTGTACATAAGGCACTGATCACATTAAGCTACGGCTTTGGTTTACCTGATGATGAGACGCTGATGGCTACTTTGAAGGAAATCGCTGAGGCCGCGAACGTATCCGTTGCGACGGTTTCACGTGTGCTCAATGACGATCCGAGCCTGAGCGTAAAAGCGCAGACCCGCCAGAAGATTTTAGAAACGGCGGAACGCCTGGAATACAAAGTCTCGCCTTCCCGCCGCAATGCCACGCAACGCATGACGTTTGCCGCATTGTTTACTTACCGGCAGGGGCTGGAAATAGACGATCCTTATTATCTTTCCATGCGCTATGGCATTGAAACACAATGCGAAAAACTGGGTATCACCCTGATTTCCGGCTATGACTTTACCGGCGAAAAAGCGCTGCCTCCGGCGGACGGTTTTCTGGTTATCGGACAACCTCAGGCCGCACTGCATACGCAGCTCGCGCAACAATCCACGCCGGTCGTTTTCATTGATGGCGTAATGGAAGACCCGCAATCTGACTGCGTTAATGTGGATTTATTTAAGATCAGCCAGAAGGTCATCGACTTCTTTATCGGTCAGGGCTATTCGCGCATCGGCTTTATCGGCGGCCGCGATCACCCTGAATTCCCGGATCAGCGCGAGCAGGCCTTTGTGGAATATGGCCGTCTGAAAAACGTCGTCCAGCCGGACGATATCTGGTACGGCAATTTCACCAGCCAGTCCGGCTATCAGTGCGCCAGGAAAATGTTGCAGCAAAATGCGCCTTATCCCCCGGCGTTGCTGATTGCCACCGATACCATTGCGCTGGGCGTGACCCGTGCGCTACTGGAACACGGCGTTAAAATCCCCGAGCAAATCGCGCTGATCAGCGTTAATGACATTCCGACAGCCCGCTTTGTGTTCCCTTCTTTATCGACCGTTCGCATCCATTCCGAAACCATGGGCGCACAGGCGGTCAACCTGCTGACCGAGCGTCTGCGCGATGAACGCACCGTGCCGCTGTCGGTATTTGTGCCAGGATCGCTGCAACTCCGGGACACTACCCGCCGGTAAAATTTAACTGCATGATCCTCAAACCGATTTTTTATTTTTTGTGATCGCCCTGACAACCAGTAAAACTTTTTAGTTATTTTTACTAAATATTTACTATCTTCTCTCCCATAGAAACACGTCTCAGGAGAGATCACGTGAATAATTGGGAAAATATCGAGAAGCAGTCGGAGAACCGTTTACCGCCACGCGCCTCCTTTTTCAGCTATGAAAATCCACAGGCGGCGCTGCGTTTCGATCGCGCAGCCAGTCACTGCTTTCAGTTGCTCAGCGGCCGCTGGCAGTTCCGCTTTTTCGAGCACCCGGCGTTAGTCCCGGATGAATTCTACAATCAGCCGATGACTGCATGGGGTCACATCACCGTCCCTGGCATGTGGCAGATGGAAGGCCACGGCCAGCTGCAATATACCGATGAAGGTTTCCCCTTCCCGATCGACGTTCCTTACGTTCCCACTAATAGCCCGACCGGCGCGTATCAGCAGCGTTTTACCCTCGATGCAGCCTGGACAGGCAAACAAACGCTGATCAAATTTGACGGCGTGGAAACCTATTTCGAGGTGTATGTGAACGGGCACTACGTCGGATTCAGCAAAGGCAGCCGCCTGTGCGCAGAGTTCGATATCAGCGCCAGCGTGAAACCGGGTGAAAACCTGCTGTCGGTGCGTGTTTTACAGTGGGCGGATTCAACATATATCGAAGATCAGGATATGTGGTGGATGGCGGGAATTTTCCGCGATGTGTATCTCATCGGTCAGGATCCGGTTCATCTTAACGATTTCACCGTAGTCACCACATTCGATGAAAACTACTGCGACGCCGTGCTCAACATTGATGCCGTGCTGCGTAATTTACTCCAACCCGTCAGCGGTTATCGTCTGCACGCGCAGTTATTCGACGATGGCGTCTGCGTGGCACAGTTATCAGCAGATAACCTGAATATCGGCGATGAAACGCGCTGTCGCCTGGACATTCCGGTCAGTCATCCGCGCCAGTGGAACGCGGAACATCCTGAGTTATATCAGCTGTTGCTGACGCTGTATGACGACACGGGACAGATGATTTCGGTGGTACCTCAGCGCGTTGGCTTTCGTGATATCGGCGTGCGTGACGGGCTGTTTTACGTCAACGGACGTTATCTCAAGCTGCACGGCGTAAACCGTCACGATCACGATCACCGCAAAGGGCGCGCGGTCGATATGGCGCGGGTGGAACGCGATATCATCCTGATGAAACAGCACAATATTAACTCGGTGCGCACCGCGCATTACCCGAATGATCCTCGCTTTTACGAGTTGTGCGATATCTACGGATTATTCGTGATGGCCGAAACGGATCTGGAAAGTCACGGTTTCGCGAACGTCGGCGATCTGAGCCGCATCTCCGACGATCCGCACTGGGAACACGCCTATGTGGAGCGTATCGGGCGTCACGTCATGGCGCAAAAAAACCACCCGTCGATCATTATGTGGTCGCTTGGCAACGAATCCGGTTATGGCTGCAATATCCGCGCCATGGCGAAACACTGTAAAGCCCTCGATCCGACGCGTCTTGTTCACTACGAAGAAGATCGCGACGCCGAAGTGACCGACGTCATCAGCACCATGTATTCCCGCGTACAGATGATGAATGCGTTCGGCGAATACCCGCACGCCAAACCGCGCATCATCTGCGAATACGCGCATGCAATGGGCAACGGTCCCGGCGGATTAGCCGAATATCAGGCCGTTCTGAATCGCCATGACAGCCTCCAGGGGCATTACATCTGGGAATGGTGCGATCACGGATTGCTGGAAACCGGTGAAAACGGCCAGATGCGTTATACCTACGGCGGCGATTACGGCGATTATCCAAACAATTACAACTTCTGCATGGACGGGCTGATTTACCCCGACCAGACGCCCGGCCCCGGCCTGCGCGAATATAAACAGGTGCTGTGCCCGGTCGGCGTCAGTCTCCGCGGCGGCGCGCTGCACATCAAAAATCGTTACTGGTTCAGCTCACTGGAAGACATCACGCTGTCGCTGACCGTTCAGGTCGCCGGACGCGGCCTCGAAACCCGCGAAATTTCCCTGCCGCACCTGCAACCCGGCGAAGGCGAAACGCTGGCGCTGCCAGAATTTTCCGCCAGCGGTCAGGAAGTTTTCCTGAATGTTGGCATTCGCAAAAACAGCCCGACGGTGTACAGCGAAGCGCAACATCCGCTCGGACAGTATCAGATGCTGTTGCAGGCAGCCCGCCCGTCAGCCATGAAACCTGCGCCGCAAAAGGCCGCAACGCTGTTATGTGATGAGCAAAAACATCAGCTTATCGTCAGCGGCGAGGGCTTCCGGCTGGCATTTTCCCGTCTGGACGGCGAACTGAAAAGCTGGCAAGTGGATGACGAAGAGATCACAGGCCGTGCGCCGAAACTCAATTTCTTTAAGCCGGTCATCGACAACCATAAACAGAAGTTCGAAGGCCTCTGGCAGCCCCATCATCTGCATATCATGCAACAGCATTTCCGGCAGATACACTGGGCGCGCCAGCAGGACGACGTCGTCATTGAAGTGCAAAGCATCATTGCGCCGCCTGTTTTCGATTTCGGTATGCGCTGCACTTATCGCTGGCAGATATCGCCTCAGGGCGTCGTCACCCTCGATTTATCCGGCTCGCCTTACGGTAATTTCGATTCAATTATCCCGAAGATCGGCCTCGATTTTGGCGTCAGCCGTCGTTTCACGCAGGTGGAATATTACGGGCGCGGGCCGGATGAAAACTATCAGGACAGCTGTCAGGCCAATCTCATCGGCCATTATCAGCAGCCGGTGAGCCGTTTATTTGAAAATTACCCGATGCCGCAGGACAACGGTAACCGGCAGGATATGCGCTGGCTGAGTCTGTGCGATGACGCTGGAAAAGGGATTTTCATTCAGCCGCGCCAGCCGCTCAATTTCAGCCTGTGGCCATACAGTGCGCAGATGCTGCAACAGGCGCAGCATATTGATGAACTGACGCCGGACGGCTGCCTGACCCTCAATCTCGATCACAAAATTTCCGGTCTGGGCTCCAATTCCTGGGGTTCCGAAGTGCTCGATTCTTATCGCGTCTATTTCTCGGCATTCCGCTACGGCTTCACGATGGTGCCGTTCAGCCAGCATGACACCAACAGCCAGCAGCTTGCGGAATTCACCTTTCATCCCGCGGAGGAAAACTGATGATTATTCTCGACTGTTTAACCGAATTTCAGCGGCTCTACCGTAGCGGAAAAAAATGGCAGCGCTGCATGGAAGCCATTAATAACCTGGACAATATTCGTCCCGGCGTTTTCCATTCCGTCGGCGATTCGCTGGTTTACCGGCTCGCCAGCGGCAGCGAAAAACAGCGGGCGGAATTCGAGGGTCACCGCCGTTATTTCGATGTGCATTACTACCTTGAAGGCACGGAGGAAATCGAGTTTTCTGCGAAATCTGCCCTGCACCGCGTGTCGCCTTATGACGATGAAACGGATCGCGAATTTTTTACCGGTCAGGGTGAAACGATAAAGGTACCTAAAGGCCGCGTGATCATTTTTGAAAACCACGAAGCGTACCGGTTCAGACCGGAAAAAGACGTCAGAAAAGTCATTTTAAAAGTGACCGTCGAAGAGAGTTATTTCGTTAATAAATAATAAAAAAACAAGAACCACTTACCCTATAAACATCGCAGTTGGAGAGTATTTATGGCCGGGTCCAGTCGAAATACCATAGGCAAATTTGGATTGTTATCCATGACATTTGCCGCCGTTTTTAGCTTCAATAACGTCATCAACAATAACATCCAGTTAGGCATCGCCTCGGCACCGGTATTTCTGGTGGCGACCATCATCTACTTTATTCCGTTTTGTCTGATCATCGCCGAATTTGTCTCATTGAATAAGAGTTCGGAAGCCGGTGTGTATGCCTGGGTGAAAAGTGCCCTCGGCGGCCGCTGGGCGTTTATGACCGCCTATACTTACTGGTTCGTGAATTTGTTTTTCTTCACGGCGCTGCTTCCCCGCGTTATCGCTTATGCGTCTTACGCCTTTTTAGGGCACGATTATATTTTCACGCCCTTCACGACTGCGATTATCAGCATCTGTCTGTTTGCCTTTTCCACGATGATTTCCAACAGCGGTGCGAAACTACTCGGGCCGATGACCTCCGTCACCTCGACATTAATGCTGCTGCTGACGTTCTCTTATATCGTGCTGGCGGGCGCTGCGCTGATGGGCGGCGCAGAACCGGCGGATCCGATTAATGTTCAGGCGATGACGCCGCATTTTAACTGGGCATTCTTAGGCATTATTGCGTGGATATTCCAGGCAGCAGGCGGCGCAGAATCGGTCGCGGTATACGTGAATGACGTCAAAGGCGGCAGCCGCGCGTTCGTGAAAGTCATCATTATTTCCGGGCTGGTGATCGGCGTGCTGTATTCCATCGCCTCGCTGCTGATTAACGTGTTTGTGGCCAAATCCGCGCTGCATTTTACCGGCGGCACGGTGCAGGTATTTGAAGGGTTATCCGCACACTTTGGATTACCGGCGGTGCTGATGAACCGCTTTGTCGGCGTGGTTTCCTTCACCGCCATGTTTGGCTCATTACTGATGTGGACGGCAGCGCCGGTAAAAATCTTCTTTACTGAGATTCCTAAGGGGATTTTTGGCGAGAAAACTATTCGTCTGAATAAACACGGTGTTCCGACCCGCGCGGCGTGGATCCAGTTCCTTATCGTTATCCCGCTGATGTTAATTCCGACATTAGGCTCAGACAGCGTGCAAGATTTAATGAATACGCTGATTAACATGACCGCTGCCGCGTCGATGCTGCCGCCGCTGTTTATTATGCTGGCGTACCTGAATCTGCGTCTGAAATACGACAGCGTCGAGCGCGATTTTAAGATGGGCTCCAGAATGCAGGGGATCACTATCGTCGGTACACTGATTGTGATTTTCACCGTCGGGTTCATCGCCTCAACCTTCCCGACCGGTGCCAGTATTATCACGATTGTGTTCTATAACGTCGGCGGACTGGTGTTGTTCCTCGGCTATGCCTGGTGGAAATACAATAAATATTCCAAAGGACTGGACGATAAAACCCGTTATCACGAAGACACGCCGCTGGCGAGAATTGTGCTGGAATCGCAGAATGAAACAGCGCGGGTGAAGAAAGAGAATATGGCAAAGTCACTTTCCGGGGCGTAAGACTGCGCCCTGCAAAGCGAAAATAAGGACATAAAAAAACCGCCTGAAGAGGCGGTTTTTATTTTTCTGCACCAGAACTTACAGCGCAGAACTTACAAAGCGATATCCGCAGGCTGTTTTGGCTCTTGTTTGGCCTGAACATCCAGCGGTCGTAGCTGAACCACGTCGGCGACCGGCGTGGTGATCATCGACGGCGTTTCCAGTTGCAGAATACGGCTGGTTTCCAGCAGCTCTTTCTCGGTCGCTTCGATATTGCCATTCAGTTTGGTGCCGTAAGACGGGATGATTTCACGGAATTTGGCCTGCCATTCCGGGCTCGCGGCTTTCTCTTTGAAGACCGTTTCCAGCAGTTTCATCATGATCGGCGCTGCGGTTGACGCACCCGGTGATGCACCAAGCAACGCCGCAATACTGCCATCTTTTGCGCTCACCACTTCAGTGCCCAGACGCAATACGCCGCCGTGTTTGCCATCTTTTTTGATGACCTGCACACGTTGTCCGGCCACCCAGCGTTTCCAGTCTTTTTGCTCGGCTTCGGGGAAAAATTCCTTCAGCGCGGCGTGACGGTCTTCATCGCTGAGCATCACCTGCCCGACCAGATATTTCACCAGATCGAAGTTACCCATGCCGACATGTGTCATCGGCAACAGGTTGGAACTGTTCACACTGCCAAACAAATCCCACAGGGAACCGTTTTTCAGGAACTTACTGGAGAAAGTGGCGAACGGCCCGAACAGCAGAACCTGTTTGCCATCAATAATGCGGGTGTCGAGATGCGGAACGGACATCGGTGGCGCGCCCACGGCCGCTTTGCCGTAAACCTTCGCCAGATGGCGTTTCACCACATCCTGATTTTCTGTCACCAGGAATTCACCGCCGACCGGGAAACCGCCGTATTCACGCGCTTCAGGAATGCCGGATTTTTGCAGCAGCGTCAGGGACGCACCGCCCGCACCGATGAACACGAATTTCGCATTCACCACGCGATGTTTGTGGCTGTGTTTGAGATCGGTAATCGTCACGCGCCAGCTTTTATCCGGATTGCGCTGGATATCGCGCACTTCCTGACCGTTTGCCAGCGTGAAATTGGATTTTTTCTGCAACGCCTCGACAAGCTGTCGGGTCACTTCGCCGAAGTTCACGTCCGTACCTGCGGTGGTGCGGGTCGCGGCAACTTTTTGCTTCGGATCACGGCCATCCATGACTGCCGGGATCCATTGTCTGATTTGTTCCGGGTCTTCCGAATATTCCATCCCGCGGAACAACGTGCTTTCCTGCAACGCAGCAAAACGTTTGCGCAGGAAATCGATATTCTCATCGCCCCAGACAAAGCTCATGTGCGGCACGCTGTTGATGAACGAGCGCGGGTTATTCAGCACGCCTTTCTGCACCTGATACGCCATAAACTGACGGGAAACCTGGAAGGCTTCGTTGATCGCCACGGCCTTGGTGATATCGACAGAACCGTCGGGCATCAGCGGGGTATAGTTCATTTCTGCCAGCGCGGAATGGCCGGTACCGGCGTTATTCCAGCCGTTGGAACTTTCCTGCGCCACGCCGTCCATGCGTTCAATCATATGGACTGACCAGTCCGGCTCGAGTTCCTGGAAATAGGTCCCCAGGGTAGCACTCATAATTCCGCCGCCGACCAGCAATACATCAACGGATTTTTCGTCTTCTGCGGCCGCAGGCTCGCTGGCACCCAGTGAGTCACGGTTGAGAAGCATACCAAGTATCTTTCTCATGACGTCTGTTTCTCTAAATGTTCAGTTCTGTTCTGTTATGAATCGTTGTTGTGACTATCGAACAAGAAATTAGCAAAAAAACACGCGGGATCGTTACTGAAACTTCATTTTTTCAAATGATGGCTACGAATATAACATTATCACTACAAAAATTAAAAAAGGATTTAACGTTTCAAAAAAACAGGCAAACGGGATACCGGACAGCGCTTCAGGCCGCGTCACCGCTGGATTTGAAGGGTTTTGCAAAGGCGTTTTAGAGGGCCTGGGGGCGGTCAAAGAACGAGCTATTCGTGCTAAATCGGGTTTTGTGGTGAAAGCGAGATGTTAAAAAGGCGCAGTTGCCCGCGCCTTTACGATCACTTTTTACGGAATCAGATTACAACGCGACGTCTGCCACTTGTTTCTGCTCTTCGCCCTTTTTAGGAGCTGAAGAATTGTCCGCCGCCGGAGCCGGTTCCGCCGCTTTCGGTTGCGGGTTGTCGAGCATCAGAACGCGGCTGGTGTCGCCCAGTTCTTTCTCGGTTGCCGCCACGTTGCCGTTCAGTTCTGTACCGTAAGAAGGGATGATTTCCTTCAGTTTGGCCTGCCACTCCGGTGTGGCGACCTTGTCTTTAAACACTTTTTCCATCAGGTGCAGCATGATCGGAGCCGCAGTGGATGCGCCCGGAGAAGCGCCCAGCAGCGCGGTAATGCTGCCGTCTTTCGAGCTGACCACTTCGGTGCCGAGACGCAGAACGCCGCCTTCTTTCTCATCTTTTTTGATGATCTGCACGCGCTGACCGGCTTCCCACAGACGCCAGTCTTCTTTCTTCGCATCCGGGAAGTATTCACGTAATGCATCGAAACGGTCGTCATCGGAGAGCATCACCTGGCTGACCAGATATTTCACCAGATCAAAGTTGTCGATACCCACGTGGGTCATCGGCATGATGTTGGAGAAATTCACGCTGCCGAACAGATCCCACAGGGAACCGTTTTTCAGGAACTTGCTGGAGAAGGTGGCGAACGGCCCGAACAGCAGAACCTGTTTGCCATCCAGAATACGGGTATCGAGGTGCGGAACGGACATCGGCGGTGAGCCGACAGACGCTTTCCCGTACACTTTCGCCAGATGACGTTTCACCACGTCCGGGTTCTCAGTCACCAGGAACTCGCCACCCACCGGGAAGCCACCGTAGTTGTCCGCTTCCGGAATGCCGGATTTTTGCAGCAGCGTCAGGGACGCGCCGCCCGCACCGATAAACACGAATTTCGCTTTGATAACGCTTTCTTTGCCGTCGTTTTTCAGGTCGGCAACGGTCACGTCCCAGGTGTTATCCGGGTTACGTTTAATGTCGCGCACTTCATGACCGAGGCTCAGGGAGAAGTTAGGCTTCTTCTGCAACGAGGCCACCAGCTGACGGGTGATTTCGCCGAAGTTTACGTCGGTACCAATCGGAATGCGGGTCGCGGCGATTTTCTGCGCCGGATCACGCCCTTCCATCACCAGCGGGATCCACTGTTTGATTTGCGCCGGGTCTTCTGAATATTCCATGCCACGGAACAGCGTGCTTTGCTGCAATGCCGCAAAACGTTTACGCAGGAAATTGATGTTGTCATCACCCCACACAAAACTCATGTGCGGCGTGCTGTTGATGAAGGAACGCGGGTTGTGCAGCACGCCGTTCTCAACCTGATAGGTCCAGAACTGACGGGAAATCTGGAAGGATTCGTTGATTTCAACCGCTTTGGAGATATCGATACTGCCGTCGGCTTTTTCCGGTGTGTAGTTCATTTCTGCCAGCGCAGAGTGGCCGGTACCGGCGTTGTTCCAGCCGTTGGAGCTTTCCAGCGCTACGCCGTCCAGACGCTCAACCATGTCGATTGACCAGTCTGGCTCTAATTCCTGAAGGTATGTCCCCAGCGTCGCGCTCATAATGCCGCCGCCGATCAGTAACACATCAACGGGCTTTTCATCTTCTGCCAACGCTGACTGGCTGAAAGCAACCACGTTAAGGCAGAGGATCATGGCGAGTATCTTTCTCATGACGTCTGTTTCTCTGAATGTTTAGTTTTAGTTTTGCAGGTGAAAGCTATCCAGATTTCCTCTGGATAAACGAAATCAACAACCCGGCGGTGCGGTGGGAAATAAGCGATTATTTCCACAGAGTATGAAAGGACAATAATGGGGAGCAACGAAAACCGCGGCGAAGAACGACAAATCAACCACACAAATGTTACCGAATACTCATATTATCGAGATTTCGTAAACAATTTAACATTATCGTTACGTGCATTAAAAATAGTTTAATACTTTAAATAATTACATAAGTTAGTGACGTGACGAAATCATTCAGGCCAGATTCGCCTGTAAAGCCGCAGCATGCGCGGCCAGAGCCGGTGCCGGACTGTGGCCGATCAGCATGAAGTTGTAACCGGCATTGCGCCAGTAAACCACGTTCATTCCCCGGCGGATTTCTCGCTGCAATGCCGTATTGTCGCGGTGCTCGCTGCGCGTAATACACAGCGCCATCGGGCCGTAGCGCGCGTCAAGATAGGTAATTTGCGCGATGTCATATTCGTCATAATGCAACATACGGGCATCTTTCAGATCCGCGCCCTGCACCGCCAGCGCCGCCGGGCTCAGTGCAATGCCTAAGGTGTTTTGCACCCGCGCGAGCTGGATTTTTTGTTGTCCGGCAGAATCATCCACATCCGCCAGCGTCTGCGCGGTATACAGCGACATGTAATCCGCCACGCGCGCACGCCAGTTATCGTCAGAAGCAAAAAGCGTGGAATAACGTCCACCCAGCAGCCCGACGGCCAGAAAACTTAACGACGCGGCGAGCAGTGCGCGACGGCTGAATCCGGACGAACCGGCAATCCGTGCATCAGGGATAGCGTCGAGCGCAGCCTGTAATTTCCCGACCGGCGCTTTCTGCAACAGCGCGCCAAAGGCGTCGTGGAACGGTAAATTGCTGCGTGACATCTGCGCCAGCCGCTGCGCCAGCACGTCGTCCTGCGCCAGTTGTGCATCAAATTTTGCACGCTGAGATTCGCTTAGCTGGTTATCGAGGTATGCCACCAGAACTTCATCGGCGTAAGGCGCAGCCGGGATTTCACGGGTCATTTTTTCTCTCCCTGCTGCGGTTGGGTGGCGGTACCGGCGTCTTTTGCCAGCGTCAGCCGGGCGGTCGCCAGACGGCTCATGATGGTACCGATGGGGACGGAAAGCGTCTTCGCCGCCTCCTGATAGGTGAAACCTTCGACATACACCAGAAACACTGCGTTGCGCTGGGCTTCCGGCAGCCGGTTCACCCGCTGCATAACCTGCGTATGCCAGTGACGTTCCTCGAAAGACAGCGTATCGGCGGGCGCCTGCGTTTCATCAACATCAGCAAAACCCTGCCCCTGACGGACGTACTGCGCCCTGAGTTCGTTAACCCATATGGAGTGCAGGATAGAAAAGAGCCAGCGGTCCACACCGGTGCTGTCCTTAATCTGCGCGCAGCGTTCCAGCGCCCGCACGCAGGTGGATTGCACCAGATCGTCCGCCACATCATGCTTGCGCGACAGTACCATCGCGTAGCGCCACAGACGTGACAGGCACTGGCTCAGTTCAGAACGTAAGTCTGCCGGTGAGATTTATCGATTCTCCGTGATCAGGATTCCGGATGACCGTCGATGGCGGCGCTCAGGTCGCGGTATTCTTCGCAGCCGGTGCCGCACAAGCCTTTGATGGTCGCTAACTGGGCTTTGGCGAGATCAGGACGCCCTTTAATCATATAAGCCTCGCCGAGATATTCCCGGACTTTGGCATACTTCGCGTCAATCGCAATCGACTTCTGATAATAGCTGATACCTTCGTCGGTGCGCCCGAGTTTACGGGTGGCATAGCCGCGATAGTTCCAGGCTTCTTTGGTGTTCTGATCTTTCAGCGTATCCAGCACCGTCAGCGCTTCCTGATAACGACCGGTTTTCGCCAGATGATAAGCGTACTGCGTTTTATCCTGATCGGAAATCATGCTGCCTTTATCCACCATGCAGCTCTTAGTTTTGCTGTCGTAGATTTGCCCCTTCGGGCAGTCCGGCGTTTTTTTAGCGTCGGAATCATCACCCATCGCGTTAGCGGCGGCGCTGAAAAACAGCAGATTGCCCGCCAGACACACAACCGACAGCGCCTGTATTACCGTTTTTGTCTTCATAATGATGTCCTGTAGGGAATTAACTGATGACTTACGGGCGGCTTGTGCTGCCCGGTAACATGCGGCGCAAAATGCCGTCGCGGAGAACGTAATGGTGGAACAGTGCCGCCAGCGCATGTATACCCGCAATAATGATCAGCGCCCAGGCAACGTTGTTGTGCAACGAACCGAAAGTTCTGGTCATCACACTGTCGAAATTGAACACGTCAGGAATGGGGAATAAACCGAAGAAGTAGAACGGTTCGGCCTGCGACCAGCGGAATAAAAAGCCCAGAATGATTTGCGCGACCAGCAATAGATAGAGCGCCAGATGGGTCAGGTGCGCGGCGGCTTTCATCAGCGTCGGCATGGCGACCGGTTGCTGTTTACTGCGACCGGTGCTGACGGTAAACAAACGCCATAAAAGACGCCCGATAATAATCGCCGCCAGCAGTATCCCCACTGAGATATGCACCGATTGCAGCCCTTTGCGCAGCGGCGTGCCGCGCTCCAGCACTTCCCAGATATGCGCGCTGGCAAACAGGAAGATGACGGCCAGGGCCGTCAGCCAGTGCAGCAAAATAGTCAGGCCGTCGTAACGGCTGCGAAGAACAGAAGATGAAGTTTGCATATAAAACCGTGCCCGTCAGTGTTCGATATAAAGGTAAACACCTGAGCAGCGATTTTTATTCGCCGTGAAGGGAAATAATTTTCTCCGGTGAGGTTTTAAATGAAAAAAATTGAGGAGAAAATAGGCATCAGAACGCGAAAAGATAGCCTATATATAAATCAGAGACGCGCAAACAGCGCCCTGCGCGCCCGGAATGTCCCTTTTTGCGGGTCAAAATAGACGTTATTGCGCGATAAAGTTTTGCTCTGAGTGGCCGATAATCCGTATTGGGCGCCTTATACGTCAACGGCTGCGCCATAATTTTGCATTTATTTCTTATGAGGTGTGGCAGGTGAGCGAAGTATCGAAAGAGTCGTTTGCGAAGCGGAACACGCTGGCAATTTTGTCCGTTCTGCGAGACTTAAAGAAGAACCAGACCCTGGTCATGGTCAGCCATTCCCGCGGACAATTTATCAGTAAAATTCTGGACGTTGATGCTGACAACCATCAGTTCCTGTTCGATCTGGGCAGTTCAGATTACGAGAACACTCTGGCCGCTGAAGCCGGCACACTGACGTTTGTTGCGGAACCGGCCGGTGCCAAGGTTGAGTTTTCCTGCAGCAGAGTCCGCCAGGTCAGCTATGAAGGTTTGCCGACATTTACCTGCGATCTTCCGCCCGTGTTGTATTTCATTCAGCGCCGTGAGTATTTCCGCGTGAGTGTACCGCGGATGTCGGATTTCCGTTGCAGCGGAATATTGCCTGATTCCTCTGAGTTTGCTTATCGCGTGCGTGATATCTCACTTGGCGGGCTGGGGCTGGAGATTGAAGGGGCTACACCGCCGGAAATCACCAGCGGGTCAATGCTGAAAGATTCGCTGATTCAGCTAGCGGAGCTGGGAACCTTTACATTAGATCTGCAGTATCTCGGCGCGATGGTGCGTAAATCGGTGAGCAATAAAGGCGAAACCGTGACGTCGCAGCGGCTGAGTTTTAAGTTTCCGAATTTATCACCCGCGCAGGAACGCGACCTGCAACGGGCGATTTTTGAGCTGGAAAAACAGCAGCATATGAAAGCGAAGCGTTTCCAGCACGATTAACGTTTAGATAAACATACCGCCTGAGGCCTCAACGCGCTGGGCGGTCATCCAGCCCGCTTCATCACTGAGCATCAGCGCCACCATATCACCGATATCATCCGGCAAACCGGCGCGGCCCAGCGCAGTATTGCTGGCAACCAGTCTGTTCACATCCGGATTATCGCGCACCATACCCCCACTGAAATCCGTTTCAATTGCGCCAGGAGCCAGCACATTGGCGGTAATCCCGCGTGCGCCGAGTTCTTTCGCCTGATAGCGGGTCAGCACTTCGATGCCCCCTTTCATCATGGCGTAAGCCGATGAGCCCGGCAGAGCAAAACGCGCCAGCCCGCTGGAGATATTCAGGATGCGGCCACCGTCGGCCATCAGCGGCAACAGTTTTTGCGTCAGGAAGAACGGCCCTTTCAGATGGACATTCATCATCAGATCAAACTGTTCTTCGGTAGTATCGGCAAAAGACTGATGTAAACCTACCCCGGCATTGTTGATCAGAAAATCAAAAGTATCGCGCTGCCAGACCTGTTGCAGTTGCGCTTTTACCTGCACAACAAAGCCATCAAAACTGCCGGACTCACCGGTATTGAGCTGCAACGCAACGGCCTTTCCACCCTGTGCTTCGACAGAAATCACCACTTCCTGTGCCGCAGCGGCCTGATTGTGGTAAGTCAGAATCACGTCAACGCCCTTTTTTGCCAGCTTTTCAATGGCATTCTTACCTAAACCACGGCTTCCGCCGGTCACTATTGCGATTTTACGGTTCATATCTGACCTCATTGGCTTTTTGTACCTTCTGCATCGGATGAAACACAGCCTATTGGATTACCGCAGAGTGATAAATGAGCCATAATGATTTTCACTGTCTCATTCTCAACAACAATCAGGCAAATTGTGGATAAAATTCAATCAATGCAGGTGTTTGTGCGCGTCGCTGAACTGAGTAATTTTACCCGCGCGGCTGAAAGCCTGGGATTGCCCAAAGGCAGTGTGTCGCGGCTGGTGCAGCAACTGGAAACGCGGATGTCGGCACGTTTGCTGCACCGTTCAACGCGCCGCGTACAACTGACACAGGACGGACAGGTGTTTTATCAGCGCTGCAAAGAGTTGCTGGCCAGCATGGATGAACTGGAATCGATGTTTCAGTCGAATCCGGCCAGTGTCAGCGGACGTTTGCGGGTTGATATGACCACCGGTATGGCGACGCATCTGGTGTTACCGCGTCTGGCGGAGTTTCTTAACCGTTATCCGGCGCTGGAAATTGAACTGAGCTGCACTGATCACCGCGTGGATGTGGTGCGGGAAGGGTTTGACTGTGTGATCCGCTCCGGCACCCTTAAAGATTCCGGGCTGATTGCGCGTCCGCTGGGGCATCTCAGCATGGTTAACTGCGCCAGCCCCGGTTATCTGCGCCGCTACGGCACGCCGGATCACCCTGACCAGCTGGCACAACACGCCATGGTGCATTATGAACAAATCCTCGGCAGCCATACGTCGGCCTTTGAATATCTCGACGGCAAACAGGTGAAAACGGTCAAAAGCGGCGGCGCGGTGACGGTTAACAGCACCGAAACCTACGTCAGCGCCTGTATCAACGGCCTGGGCATCATTCAGGTTCCGCTGATTGGTGTACGCGACGCGCTGGCGGGTGGTCAGCTGGTCAGTATTTTGCCGCAGTTCCGTGCACCGCCAATGCCGGTGACGCTGGTTTATCCCCATCGTCTGAATCTGTCACGCCGCGTTAAAGTGTTTATGGACTGGCTGACCGATATCACCCAAACGTTCATTGCCTGAGCTTTCAGACGCCTCTGGCTTAGCCCTCACCGCTCAGGCGTCTATACTTAAGGCCGGATGAATTTTTAAGGACAACATGGATCAATGCCCATCATTTCAAAACAAGAACCGGCCACACAGGAAAAACCGACCCCGCTGATCAACATCAAAACCGGCAATCAGACGGTGGATAAAAACATCGGCAGATTTTCACGACTCGTGGAATACGTGCAGTCCTGGGGCTGGGTGGCACATTTGCTGCGTGCCACGGAACGCTTTAACGATCGCCTTGGCAGCCAGTTTGGCGCGGCCATCACCTATTTCTCCTTTCTGTCGCTGATCCCGATTCTGATGGTGTCCTTCGCTGCGGTCGGTTTTGTGCTGGCCTCAAATCCTGATTTGCTGGCAGAACTGATCAACCGAATCGTCAACAGCATCAGCGACCCGAATCTGGCGAATACGCTGAAAAGCACGGTAAATACTGCCATCCAGCAGCGTACTGCCGTGGGGTTATCCGGTTTGCTGATTGCGCTTTACTCCGGCGTGAGCTGGATGGGGAATTTGCGCGAGGCGATCCGTGCCCAGTCGCGCGATGTCTGGGAGCGTAATCCGCAGGATCAGGAGAAAATTTACCGCCGCTATATTCGCGATTTTATTTCCCTGACCGGGCTGGTGCTGGCGCTGATTATCACGCTGTCGCTGACGTCGATTGCCGGTGCCGCGCAAAAAACCATTGTCGATGCGCTGGGTCTGGGTGGCATTGACTGGCTCCGCCCGGTGATGACCAGTATCACGCTGGTGATTTCCATTGCCGCTAACTATTTGCTGTTCCTGTGGATTTTCTGGATGTTGCCGCGCCACAAACCACGCAAAAAAGCGCTGCTGCGCGGGACGTTGCTGGCGGCGATGGGTTTTGAGGTGATTAAATTCGTGATGACCATGACACTGCCGAAGCTGGCGACCTCACCTTCCGGCGCAGCCTTTGGTTCAGTGATCGGCCTGATGGCTTTCTTCTATTTCTTCGCCCGCCTGACGTTGTTTGTCGCCGCGTGGATAGCGACGGCGAAATACAAAGATGACCCGCCGATGCCGGATCCGAAGCAAAAAGCCGCCAAACACGCGAAAAATGCCACGGAAAACGACAGTGAATACACGCCGGACAACCTCATCGTGCCAGACGAAATGCATATATCCACAGTTAATGCTGAAGATGAAGTTAAAAAGCAGTGAATAATGCTAAGTCAGGCATGGCGCCGCCGTGAAAACCAGAATAACTGACTGAGAGCCGTACTTTTATTTTGCGGTTTTGCAGTCAGTTGCTCTGCCTTTTACCCATTCGCCAAACTTATGACTGGCGAAATCCTGCCCTGATAAAATAATCCCCCGATCCGGCTTTAAACGCCTTTTTTCGCGGCTTCCGCTGCGTTGAAATACCGCCGCGCTCTGCATAAGATGCCTTTTCGATATACATTTATTTACATTAGATCCCTCCCACTCATTACAAATAAGAAACACTTATGCAAGCCACTATCACTCCAGAATTAGAAGCTGACGCGCAATTGGTGAGTCAGAACTCCCGCAGCAAAGTCATCGTGGCATCGCTTATCGGTACGGCCATTGAATTCTTCGACTTTTATATCTATGCCACTGCTGCGGTGATTGTTTTCCCGCACATTTTCTTCCCGCAGGGTGACCCGACGGCGGCCACGCTACAGTCTCTCGCGACCTTTGCCATCGCCTTTGTCGCCAGGCCGATCGGTTCCGCGCTGTTCGGCCACTTCGGCGACCGCGTCGGACGTAAAGTCACGCTGGTGGCCTCTTTGCTGACGATGGGCGTGTCTACCGTGGTGATCGGCCTGCTGCCGACCTACGCAACCATTGGCGTTTTCGCACCGATGCTGCTGGCGCTGGCGCGTTTTGGTCAGGGTCTGGGCCTTGGCGGTGAATGGGGCGGCGCGGCGCTGCTCGCCACCGAGAACGCACCGGCGAAGAAACGCGCCCTGTACGGTTCTTTCCCGCAGCTTGGCGCACCGATTGGCTTCTTCTTCGCGAACGGCATGTTCCTGCTGCTGTCGTGGCTGCTGACCGACGAACAGTTTATTTCCTGGGGCTGGCGTGTGCCGTTCCTGCTTTCTGCGGTACTGGTGATCGTCGGTCTGTATGTGCGCGTTTCCCTGCACGAAACACCGGTATTTGCCAAAATTGCCAAAGCCGGTAAACAGGTGAAAGTGCCAATCGGCACGCTGTTCACTAAATATAAAAAGGCGACGATTCTCGGCACCTTTATCATGGTTGCGACTTACACGCTGTTCTACATCATGACCGTGTATTCACTGGGTTACGGCACTGCCGCAAAGCCGGTCGGGCTGGGCATTCCGCGCAATGAATTCCTGTTGATGCTGATGATCGGCGTGGTCGGTTTCGGCGTGATGGTGCCGGTTGCCGGTCAGCTGGCGGATAAGTTTGGCCGTCGCAAACCATGATTTGTATTACGCTGCTGATGATCGTCTTCGCCCTGTGTTTCCCGACCATTCTGGGTGCCGGTTCACAGGCGCTGGTGATGGTATTCCTGCTGTGTGGTTTCATGGTGATGGGGCTGACTTTCGGTCCGATGGGTGCGCTGCTGCCGGAGCTGTTCCCGACAGAAGTTCGCTATACCGGCGCGTCCTTCTCCTATAATGTGTCTTCGATACTGGGCGCATCTGTCGCGCCGTACATCGCCACCTGGCTGGCAACCCATTACGGGTTGTTCTATGTGGGCGTTTATCTGGCCTCAATGGCAACGCTGACGCTGATCGCGCTGCTGCTGTCCAAAGAAACCGCCCATCAGTCATTGTAACTGACCCGGATACCGTGCCCGGTTTGCGCCCGGCACGGTGCCTTCTGCGAAGGTCTCTTATGCGCTTGCGTCGATTTATCCTGCCTGTTCTGATCCTGCTTATCCTTATTACTGCGGCCTTTTGGTATTTCTGGCCACACACCTCCAATCCCAACGCTCTGTGGAACATCATCAGCAAGAAATGCGTGCCGAATCAGCAAAGCACGGGCAAACCTGAGCCCTGCGCGCAGGTCGATGAACAACAGGGTTTTGTGGTGCTGAAAGATCTGAACGGCCCGCTGCAATATTTGCTGATGCCGACCGCGCGGATCACCGGTATGGAAAGCCCTGCGTTGCTGGAACCGTCAACGCCAAACTTTTTCAGCCAGGCATGGAATGCGCGGCATTTTATGGCGGATAAATACGGTAAACCGATTGATGACAGCAATGTCTCGCTGGCGATTAACTCGCAATACGGACGGTCGCAGAATCAGCTGCACATCCACATCTCCTGTCTTTTGCCACAGGTAAAAACCACGTTGAGCAAAGATGGCGGGCAGATGGGATATAACTGGCAGGAACTGCCGGATAAGCTGCTCGGACACACCTATCTGGCGCGTAAAGTGACGCAGGCTGAGCTGAATGAGAAAGGCGCTTTCCGGCTTCTGGCCGAAGGTGTGCCTGAAGCCGATAAAAAGATGGGACATTTCGGCATGGCGATGGTCAGCCTGCCGGGCGGCGATTTCCTGCTGCTCGCCAGCGAGCGTGACCTACTCAAACTCAATAACGCCTCCACCGAAGAAATCCAGGACCACAAATGTGCGGTACTGGATCCGGTGCCTCAGCCTTAAAGCCCCCTTCCGGCCTTCCCCTTCGCAGGGGGAGGCGTTAATCCAACACGATTACTTCTGTTTCATCTGCTGCAAGATCGGGCCGCACTGGTTTTCTTCATTATCACTTGGAGAGATCAACGCCAGCAGCGCGGCAGCCGGGGCAACGACAGCGCCAAGCGCGACGGCTGCGGCACCGCGGGCAATCAGCGGCCCTGGTTTCACGCCGGCATCCGGATTTTTATAGGTGCCGCGAACATACAGCGGTGAACGTAAGGTCAGGATACGCACGCCCTTGCTTTCAGGGTTGATCGACAGATCCAGCCGTTCGGTTGCCATATTGGTGTTGCCGGTAATGTTAATCACCGCATTCTCAGTATCGAACACAAACAGCCGTGGCGTGACCAGTCCGTTCTTCACATTGACGTTGGCGGCCGCGCAGTTGATCGCCACTTCATCATCGCCGAACAGTTTACTCACCACGTAATTACCGACATTCAGCCCTGCCAGTTCCATCAGGCCACGGCTGATCACGCCATCGTTAATAAGGATTTTCATATCACCGTTGCTGGTACCGAGCAGCGCTGCGACCGAATTCCCGGTGCCGGTCAGCGTGGCGTCACCGTTCAGGTCGCCCAGACTGCGCTCCATTGACTGTACGTTTGGCAGCAATTGCTTGAGCTTCAGTTTGCGGGCATGGATATCGGCGCGCGCCTGCATCGGCGATTTGTCACCTTCGAGGCGGATGGTGGAATTCAGATTACCGCCAGCCAGACCGAAACGCAGCGGGTCGAGCAGGATCTCGCCGTCGGTCAGTTTCAGGTGAGTACTCAAATCGCTCAGCGGCAGGGATTTACCATGCTCGATACGTTTGGCGCTGAATTTCACATCAGCGTCCATTACCCGCCAGCTTTTGGTATCGAATTTCTCCACCGGCAATACTTTGTCGGCAGGCTGCCGGGTAGTTTCACCACGTTTGGCTTTGTCCTGGTTAGAATCGGCACCAATCAGCGGAGCCAGATCAGCAAAGCGCAGCTGTTTTGAAACTACCTCACCGGTCAGTTTAGGTCGCGGTTTAACGGCCTGATAAGTCAGTGAGCCGTGAATATCGCTGTCGCCGATTTCACCGTTAAAGTTCTGATAACGGTAAATTGCGCCGTCTTTATCATGCAACGTCGCCGATAAATGCCCGTCGGTGGAATACGGTGGCGTTTGCGGCAGCAGCACGCCGGTCAGGCCATACAAGTCAGACAGCGTCTGGCCGGAGAATTTCAGACGTAAATCCAGCCCCCCGAGATTCATCGGATCCTGCAATGTCCCCGCGACGGCCACCCGCGTATTCCCGGAACGGACATCTGCCTGTAACGGGAACAGCACATCCGGGTCTTTCAGCGCCAGCATGCCACCGATTTTGCCGCTGCCGGAAAGCGATTCACCGTTGTATTTGCCGTCAACTTTCCAGCCAAACACATAAGGCGGGGTTTTGGTTTTCGGTGCATCTTTCTTATCACCGACCACTTCCGTGAACGGCAGCGGTTTGCCCAGCGGATCAATCACGGCGCGGAAATCAGCTTTCAGTTTCGCGTCTTTATAGTCAATTTGCCCGCGATCAAACACGATATCATTGAGCGTGAATGACCAGGCAGACGGCGGCTGCGCCGGATCCTGCGTATCGCTGTTGGCGAGATTGAACGTCCAGTTATTTTTGCCATTATCCAGACGCAGCAATGAAGCATCAGGCTGTTTCAGCCAGATGCGCGGGATCAGCACTTCTTTATGCAGTAAGGCGAGTGGCGCAATGCTGGCGTCAACGCGGGCGAGTTTCACCATCTGCGCGTCTTTTTCGCCGGTTTGCACATCGGAAGGGTTACCGAGCACGATATCTTCAGCATGAATGTGCGGCCACGGCACCCACGCGCGCCACCCCGCTTCGTCTTTCTGACGCGACCAGTCCACGCCTAAATCACCGCGGATCGCGAATGCGCGGTTCAGTTCGGTGCTGACTTTTTGATTGATGGTCGGTTTGAGGCGGTTCCAGTCGAATGTCGCAATGAAAATCACGACAGCAATCAACACAATGATAATCACACCCACAACCCAGGAAATCACTTTACCTGTGCGTGTCATAAATCTGTTCCTTTCAGACAGTTAACCAATCCCAAGTTTTAACCATAGTAGAATTCTCAACAGCTTGCAGGAAGGGGCATTCGTGAAGGGGGCATATCAGGCAGGAAGTCGGAAGGTAATGCTTTTTAAATCAGTGAAATGAAAATGCATCACACCACAACGAGTCACCAGCAACTTTGAGAGTTTGCCTCAGCAGGTCAGGCGTGATCCATTATCCTTTGAAATGTATGGGCAGATTATCCAGATTGTCGAAAATGGTGGGACGCGCCAGATAATAGCCTTGTGCCGCCAGCGCATCAGAATTGCAGACCATCGCCCATTCAGAGGCCGTTTCAACGCCTTCAATAATCACGCCTTTGCTATAGCGGTTCATCAGCGTCACCAGCGTGTAAAACAGCCGCGACCCCTCTTCACTCTGGCCAAGCAAAATAAACAGATCGCGGGCGATTTTGATGTATTCGTAATGCCAGGTGGTGAAGGAAGAGAAGTTAGCGATACCCTGACCAAAGTCATCGAGCCACAACCGGTCAGATTGCTCGATTTGCGACAGCGGGATACTCAGCGCATTTTCGGCGCTTTCAACCAGTTCAAAACGGACATACGGCATCGCGCTGATTTGCGCGCGCAGCGCCGAATCAGATTGCAGCATTTCCAGTACCTGACCATCTACGTTAATCGACGCCAGTAATTCGTTTTCAATGAACAGATGCTGCCAGCGCTGCAACAGGTCGAGCTGCTCCTGCACGATTTGCAAACGTTTGCCCACAGCGATCGCGACAAAATATTCTTCCGGCGAAATGAATTTGTGCGGGCTCGCAGGGTGAAAAATCCCTGTCAGCAATTCAATTCCCAACAGCTTTCCTGTGGTGCGATAAATAGGCTGAAAACGGTACACTCTCTGACACTGACGCCAGTAAGACTGTGCTTTTACGCGCTCTATGGCGGTAAAAGAAGGCGTAATCAGCCCTAACATCATCTTAGTTATCATATTTTTCTGCCGTCATGAATAAGAATCAGATAATCAGGGGGACATGCGGCAACATGTGTCGCGTGACTACAATGTGATTCATGTCAACAGCGTGTGTTCGCAGAACACTGTGTTTCATGGAGGCAAAGTAGCCCGGTTTCCTGGCTTTCTTTAGTAGAGTTATCTATCGGCGCTGCGCGGGGAAACTTTAATCACTCGATATAACCTTACAATCTGTGCGCCTAAATCAGCCAAAAATCCGGGCTGGAAGTTCTTTTACACAGGCTCTACAGTGGAAGCACTGAATATTTTATTGACGCCTCATTCACAAGCCGGAGAAAAAAATGCCTTACGTTAATATCAAAATCACCCGCGAAGGCGCGACAGCTGAACAGAAGAAAGCGCTGATCGCCGGGGTGACACAATTACTGGTGGACACGCTGGGCAAAAATCCGGCGACGACCGTGGTCGTCATTGACGAGGTCGACACCGATAACTGGGGAGTGGGTGGCCGTCCGGTGACCGAACTGCGTCAGGAAAATAAGTAACTGCCTCAGGTGGAAGTGCTGACGCTTCCACTTTTCCCCTCGTTTTTTCTTCGTTTTTTTGCCTGCTGCCTACAAAAATAAAACCTTGTTTTAATTTATTTGACTGACCGCATTCTTATGAAGAGACTAGAGCGCAATAATGACGGTCTTTTCTTTCCTTTCGTTTTAATGCTTCAGACATAGGCCAGGTACCATGACCAGCAAAAACATTGCCGTTATCGGCGAATGCATGATCGAATTATCTCAGAAAGGCGATGCGCTCCACCGCGGTTTTGGTGGCGACACGCTGAACACGTCTGTTTATATCTCCCGCCAGGTTTCCCCTGATGCGCTGAACGTGCATTACGTCACCGCGCTCGGCAATGACAGTTTCAGCAATGAAATGTTGCAGGCCTGGCAGCAGGAAGGGGTTCACACGGATCTGACCCAGCGCCTTGAAAACAAGTTACCCGGTTTGTATGTGATTGAAACGGACAGCACCGGCGAGCGCACCTTCTATTACTGGCGCAATGATGCTGCCGCGCGCTACTGGCTCGACAGTCCGCAATCCGAAGAGATTTGCCAGAAACTGGCAGAATTTGATTATCTGTATCTGAGCGGTATCAGTCTGGCGATCCTCAGCGACGCAAGCCGTGACCGTCTGATGACCTTGCTGAAAGCCTGCCGTTCACGCGGTGGCAAAGTGATTTTCGATAACAATTACCGTCCGCGTCTGTGGGCCAGCAAAGAACAGACGCAGGCCGCGTATAACGCCATCCTTTCCTGCACCGACATCGCCTTTCTGACCCTCGATGACGAAGATATGTTGTGGGGCCAGAAGCCGTACGACGACGTGATTGCGCGCACCCATGCGCTGGGCGTCAGCGAAGTGGTCGTCAAACGCGGAGCCGACAGTTGCATCGTCTCCAGCGCTGAAGGCGAGTTGCATGATGTCCCTGCGGTGAAATTGCCGAAAGAGAAAGTCATTGATACGACGGCAGCAGGAGATTCCTTCAGCGCCGGTTATCTGGCGGTGAGGCTCACCGGTGGCAGCGCGGTGGAAGCCGCAGTGCGTGGACATGAAACAGCGAGTACGGTTATCCAGCATCGCGGTGCGATCATTCCGATGGAGTTTATGCCGGGGCGGGTATAAGGGGAGTTTTTCTTTACTCCTCCCCCTGCGAAGGGGGAGGCTGGGAGGGGGTTTTAATGACTAACTCTTTGCTAAAGCACACTTAAACTTTTTGATTTAGACCTTAATACCCCACCCCAACCCTCCCCTTCGCAGGGGAGGGAGCCGACCGAATTCTTACTCAACGATCTACTTATTGCGCAGTCGTCGCCGATGCCGCTGGCACATCCCCCGCAGGGGCATCAACCGCAGGCGCGGTTTCCACCGGTGCCATTATCTTGTCATAAACCGCCCGCAGCTCTGCGGCATTCACCTCAGGTTCCCCTTTTGGCTGCGCCACTAATAACGCAGGAGCGCGGGAAAGCTGTTGCTTCAGTTCCTGATTCAGCACCGGCAGGGTCAGCGTGGAAAGGAACTGCTGACGCAATTGCTGATACTGTTCTGGGGCGATATCTACCACACCGTTTTGCTGGGAACGCAAACGCTGGCTCATCAGCACATCGGTATCGGTGCGGGCGTAAGTCGCGAACAGTTTGCTCAGCTGATCGTTTTTCTGCGCAATCAGTGCGTCAAATTCAGCCTGAGAAATGCCTTTATCGCGAACAGCCAGGAGTTCTTCTGACAAACGTTTAAACAACTCCGTCAGCTTAGCCTGCGGTGCTTCAATGCGGATTGCACACTGCGCGCGCTGATATTGCACATTACAGTCGAAACCCAGCCCCGGGCCAGGTGCCGGGGTGTCTTTTTTGGTTTCAAACGCACTTTTCAGTTGTTGCTGCAAATGCCAGAACAACGCTTCGCGGGCTAGATCACTGCGCCAGTATGCGGCAAGTGCCTGTGAATCCTGAATGGGCTGCCAGGCGTTATCCCACATTAATGAGACACGATCCTGAGTCAGATTTTCATCCATGACGGTCATGGATTTTGTCGTCACTTCAGACAGCGTGGGCAACGTCTGCGGCGTCTGGCGGCTGCCTTTGAGTGACGAGAACGTGCGATTGATTTGTTCACTCAGGCCACGACTGTCGACATTACCGACGACAAATAACGTCATCGCATCAGGCGTATACCACTGATGATAAAATTTGATTAATGCCTCGATATTGACAGGTTTGGTCGGTAAATGGTTTGGATTGTGACCAACCAGCGTCGAACCGGCCATCCGCGCACGCCACCAGGCATCCTGCGTATTTTGAGGCAGAGAACCTACCGGATCCTGAGATTCCTGACGGGCTGCACTCACCAGCGCCGGGGTGACAGACACTTTGCCCGCCGTATTTGCCAGCCAGTTCAGAGCATCTTTCAGAAGCTCAGGACGGTTATTGGGCAGGCTCAGGTTGTACATCGTGAAATCATAAGAACTGACCGCTGGCGGCAAGGGCCGCTGCGGATTGATACTTTGCTGCCACAGAGACTGGAGCTGAGCCGTGCTGAAGCCTTCGCTGTGCATCAGCGCAAGGCGGGGAAGGAAATGGGCATAGCCCGTTTGCTGGGCTGATTCCGCCAGCGAGCCGGTGCGAACCACCAGGCGTAATTCAATGCGATCGCTCGGGCGTTGCGGCGTGGTCAGCAACTGCCAGGTAAATCCATTGTCCAGTTTCCCCTGCTGCCAGGCCGGATCTGGTTGTAATGCTTCAGCTTGCACATGACTTGCGGCTGCTGCCAGCAGCAATCCACCAATGAGTAAACGGATTTTGGTGCCCTGCATGTGAACCCCTACGTAATGACAATCCAATTTTCAATATGCTGTCCTGCCGGTGTCGGTCGACTGGCCCACAGGAATTGAATGCGTAAGTTTAAGGACGGAAAATACAGCCCTTCGTTAGACCGCGCATTTTTCGCAATGTCACGCAGCCCGCAAAAATATTATGGGAACGAACGCCAGATGAGGCATTTGAGGGACATATTATGAAGATAATCCACCGGTTGCATCAAGTAACCGGTGGATATTAGGTGGGTTTGGGGCTAAATAAATGCGTTTTTAGAAACCTTTCTCAATATTTTCATCCATTCAGCCACCATATTTCAGAAATTTCAGGCGGACTTTTCGGCTTCGGTCAGACCTTTCTGGCCGTTTAAGGTCGCTTTTAACTGCCCTTCGTCCAGCTGATCACACCATTTTGCGACCACGATGGTGGCGACGCCGTTACCCACCAGATTGGTCAGCGCACGCGCTTCGGACATGAAACGGTCAATGCCCAGAATCAGTGCCAGTCCTGCAACCGGTAAATGGCCCACAGCAGACAACGTTGCCGCCAGCACGATGAATCCGCTGCCCGTTACGCCTGCCGCCCCTTTTGAAGACAACAGCAGCACCACAATCAGGGTGATCTGATGCCAGATATCCATATGGGTATTGGTCGCCTGCGCGATGAAGACTGCTGCCATCGTCAGATAAATCGAGGTGCCGTCCAGATTGAAGGAATAGCCGGTCGGAATGACCAGCCCGACCACCGATTTCTTACAACCCAGACGCTCCATTTTATCCAGCATGCGCGGCAGCGCTGATTCAGAAGATGACGTGCCCAGCACGATCAGCAGCTCTTCTTTAATGTAATTCACAAACTTGAAGATGCTGAAACCGGTGAAGCGCGCGATAAGCCCGAGCACCACCACCACGAACAAAATACAGGTCAGGTAGAAGCACAGGATCAGTTGTCCCAGTTGCACCAGCGAACCGACGCCGTATTTGCCGATGGTAAACGCCATGGCCCCAAATGCGCCAATCGGTGCGAGGCGCATGATCATATTGATGATGCCGAAAATGACCTGAGAGAAGCTTTCGATCACATTGAAAATCAGCTGGCCTTTGTGGCCCAGACGGTGCAACGCAAAGCCAAACAACACAGCAAATAGCAGCACCTGAAGAATGTTCCCGCTGGCGAATGCCCCAATCACGCTGGAGGGGATCACGTCCAGAAGGAACGGAATGATGCCCTGGCTTTGCGCCTGCTCGGCGTAAACCGCTACCGCTTTGGCATCCAGCGCGGCAGGATCCACGTTCATCCCGGCTCCCGGCTGTACAATATTGACGATCACCAGCCCGATGATCAGCGCCAGTGTACTGACAATTTCAAAGTACAGCAGCGCAATCGCACCGGTGCGGCCGACCGCTTTCATGCTTTCCATACCCGCAATACCGGTGACGACAGTACAGAAGATCACCGGCGCGATGATCATCTTGATTAATTTAACAAAACCATCACCAAGTGGTTTCATTTGAGCGCCAATCTCAGGGTAGAAATGCCCCAGAAGAACACCGACGGTAATAGCCAAAAGCACCTGAAAATACAGGCTTCTGAAGAGTGATTTTTTCATGAATACCCATCCTGAAGTGATTGCGCCGACTTCTATTTTTTGTAAGGTCAAAGGTAATGAGTGGCAGCAGGTAAATAACACAAGCACAACATGATGGAAATATTTCGTTTCCCTCCGCAATCACGAGTCATGAAAAACCGGAGCGGAAAGGATTCAGCAGGAAGTAATGTAAGTAAAAAAAGCGTCAGGAGGGGGAAATGCCGGACAAGAAGAGGTTTTCCTGTCCGTGGTACAGGTCAGGAAGGCTGGCAGAATTTCCGTTCGAAGTCAGTTTTGGAAAGCGGCGCGGAAAATAAATAGCCTTGTCCGAGCTGAATATTTTCCTTAAGCAGCCACTGACGTTGTTCCTCAGTTTCTACGCCTTCGGCTACCAGCTGAATATTCATGGCGCGACCAATCGAGGCCACAATATTCACCATCACTTCATCCTGCGGCAGCACGCTGACGAAGCTGCGGTCAATTTTGATGACATCAATAGGCAATGTGCGCAGCCGGTTGAGGTATTCCAGCCCGGAGTAACCCAGACCAAAATCATCAAGCTCGATGGAAACACCCACGGCGCGAAGTTCGCTGAGCAACAGCAGCGCGCGATCGAGATCATCAATGCGGGCCGTTTCCGTGATTTCCAGCACCAGTTGTCCCGGATTAATTTTGTAACGGCTCAGCAGGCTGCGCAGTTCCGGCAGGAAGTTACGCTGCTGTACCTGCGCGCCGGAGAGATTGACTGACAGCGGCAGGGGAATGCCTCGTTGCTGCCAGTCCGCCAGGATCTGACAGCCCAGCTCAAGAATTTTGTAACCCAGCTGACTCATGACGCCGATTTCTTCGGCCAGCACAATAAAATCGCTTTCCAGGCCGTAACTTCCATCGGCCATTTTACGACGCAGCAGGGCTTCCGCCCCGACCACCGTGTCGGTTGCCATATTCACCTGCGGCTGGATAAACAGCGTGAAATCATTCTGTTCCATCGCATGCAGGATTTCGTTTTCCTGCAGTAAGCGTTTCTGAATTTTTTCGGTCAGTTCCGGCTCGAAGAACAGGATTTGGTTTTTCCCCTGCTGATAGGCCGAGACTCTGGCCGCACGACCATTCACCATCAGTTGCTGCGCACTCACCGGGAATTCGCCGGTGTATTGCACGATGCCGATGCTGCCGGTCGGATGCAGAGACATATTGCCAGCATGACTTTCCTGCGGCGCATTGATGCGCTCCATGATTTGCCGCGCCAGACGCATCGCCATAAAGGGCCGCGGAATATCCGCCGCCAGCAGAGCAAATTCGTTATAACTCAGGCGCGCCAGCAGGCAGTTCTCAGGCAACACATTCATGATGGAAGAGATCAGCGGGCAATCCACATGGCCATCATCGCGCAGGCTTTCAATGCCGATTAACAGCAGGTGGAAACTTTTTTGCGGTTCAGCGCAATGCAGGCGGTGTTCCAGATGCTGCATAAACTGTTCTTCATTATTTAGCATGGTTTGAGAAGGCAGCAGTGCTTCACGGGCAGTGCATTGCGGCTTCTCCCGCTGTTGCTGATTGCGGTTGTAGCTGCGCACCAGCATGCCGATCTCATCGTCTTCGTGGCGTTGCGGCAGGGTCAACTGATGGCCTGGCACCTCGCTTTCCGGCAGGGATTCCAGATCGCTGGCAATCGCGCGAAGCGGTTTCACGATCAAACGGTTGATAACCCAGCTCACGGAAATGGTCAGGATCAGCGCCAGCAACAGATATGTCGTCAGCATGGTCGAGAGCGCGCTGATGATGAACTGATACATGCGGTAGGAATCAGCCTGAAGGACCAGATAAGCCAGGGGTTTGGGGGCTTTAGGGCTGGCAGCCGCAGAATAGAGAGGTACGGAGATCGTCACCGGCAGATTGAAACCGCGGGTCACCCATTGCGGCACCGGGCGGCCAGGTGGGAAATGCGTATGCAGTGCGGCGATCTGATTGGGTAACACGACGTCGGCACGGCTCAGAATGCCCACCGGTTGCAGCGTATTCAGAATGTCCTGCGTTTCTTCCAGATCAACATCCAGCACGGCTTGCGAGAGCGGAACCCGAACAGAATGCGCAATATTCTCAAGTTGCTGGGCGTAATCGTCCCTCCGTTGCTGTACAAAGTGGAACAGCTGGATGACGATAAAAATACAAATGGTGATGGCCGCAATGCTCGACACGGCCGCCATCTGTTTAATCGTTAATGAACGCCTGACCCGCAACTTAATTCTCCATCAACCACCGACATGATTTTCCGCGCCCATCCGGGCATAAACGGTACTTGTGCGCAGTATACCTTATAACGTGTTATTTCGAGGTTAAAGACGAAGTTTTGGCTATAAAAAACAACATGTTTGCCGGTACACACCTACAATGAATATTCTTTATGTTGTTCAACTTAGAGAAAACATACATTACTCAGGTTAATCGAATAATTCACAGCATAAGAACATCCTGAGCCCGGCGCACCTGATGAATATTATGTGCTATTCATCACATAAAAAACCAAACATTATACTAATTTAACAAAAACGCATCGCAAAACAACATCAAAAACCTTTTGCGCCAGCCAGTTATGCCCGTGTTGTTTTTTATGCGGGTTAATCCTATTTTTTGTAAAAACTGCTCTATGCTGTAAAAGAACTGATATATTAAGACGAGTCCTATTCCCACATAAAACTTTAAAAATATTCATCTTTTTACACTCTTTGTTAACGGCCAATCACAGTCGTTTTGACGTCCAGAAAACACCGAAATATATAATCCTATCGGGCGGGATTTATGAATAAATATGATGACATTAAACGTTTTATGGATAAGACGAAGTTGGAAAATCTTGATTATAAAGAGCTTAATGAAAAATCAACGGGAGAATCCATAACAGGTTCAATGAATCAGTGGACGTTGATTAAACAAGTCTCAGCCAGCGAAGAGCCTGCCGGTCCACTTGATAACGGCCGTACCACGCAGCCAACGCCACAATCCATTTCTGCGGACGAGTTTTCGCTTTCTGCTTCTCAGTCTGTCAATGAGCAGCAGAAACCGCATGCTTCTGCCGCACAGCCTGTTATGCACACACCAGCCACGCCGATGTCTTCGGAGGTTACTCCTCCGCCAGCCGGTTTTGGTCTGCTTGATGCCCTGCGCGAAACGCTGCCGTCCGCACCCGTTCAGCCAGCCCCCGTGTCCGTGCAGCCCGCGCAACATCAGCCTGTTCACACAGCACCGACATTGCACGCCCAGTCAGTCATTCCTGACAGCGGCTCAGGTTTACTCGATTCATTGCGTAAAGCAATGCCCGAAGCGCCTTCAAAGCCTGCACCTGCGCCGGTTCAGACGCCTCAGCCAGAACAACACCCCGCCGCGCCGGTTTACCACCAGCCGCCGGTACAAAATCCAGCGCCAGTGGTGCCCGCATCCCCGGCGTCTGCTGAGGTTAACCAGCGCTTTAAACAAATGTTTAAACAGCGAGCGCCGCAGCCTGCCAGCGCTTATTTACATCGCGACACACCGCTTCAACCCCTGTTAGAGATGATTGCCTCATGCCGTTAGTTTGCGTTTGTTCACCGAAAGGTGGGGTAGGAAAAACCACGGTGGCCTCCAACCTGGCCTATTCGCTTGCCCGCAGTGGCAGTAAAGTGCTGGTCATCGATTTTGATGTGCAGAACGCCCTTCGCCTTCATTTCGGTGTACCTATTGCCGATACCCGCGGTTTTGTCGCCGGTTCGGGTAATGAATCCGACTGGAGCCAGTTCATCCTGAAAGCAGGTTCCAATACGTTTGTCTTACCTTACGGCGAAGTGACGGAAGATCAGCGGCTGGAATTCGAACATCAGCTTGCCAGCGATCCGCATTTTTTACAGCGCGGATTAAATACCGTCCTGAATTATCCGGGATTAATTATTATCGCGGATTTCCCTCCCGGCCCGAGTCCGGCATTAAAAGCCGTTCAGGCCATTGCTGATTTACATGTGGTGGTAATGCTGGCCGACACCGCATCATTATCTTTATTACCCTTAATGGAAAAAAACAAATTAATTGGCACCCCTTTGAATAACAAGTTGGGTGAATATTATGTTGTTAACCAAAGTGACACCCGCCGGACATTAAGCCGCGACGTCACCCAATTTTTCGAACAGCGTTTAAATGAAAGATTATTAGGCACAATCCACAGGGATGAATGTGTGCCAGAGGCCAATGCCTCGCAGCGCTCTATTATTGATTTCAGTCCGGTATCGGCTTCGGCATTTGATATTGAACTGATCAGCAAAAAAGTCGCCGCCATTTTAGGGATTAAAGTCGGTGATGGTGAATTACACGCCGCGCCTAAATCTGGCAGTTATTAGCTATCACTGTTAACAGCGACCCCAAAAGCGATGAATAAATTCCTGTTTTCTCTTCTTGTACTTCTGCTGCTGCCGGTGGCAGCAGTCATCATCATTACCCCGATGGACAGCCAGAAGCAGTACATTTTTGGCCTGATCAGCATCGGTCTGTTATTCCTGCTTGGCATCAGTAAAAGCCGACGGATTAGCGTGGTGATGGTCATCATGTCCGTCATGATGTCGACGCGTTATATTTACTGGCGCGCGACGGAAACGCTGCATTTTAATTCAACAATAGAAGCTATTTTAGGGATCGGCTTATTCCTTGCCGAACTGTATGTCTGGCTAATTTTGTTGCTGGGTTATCTGCAAACCACCTGGCCATTAAAACGCACCATCGAACCTTTGCCGGATGACACCACGCTGTGGCCAACCGTCGATGTGTATATTCCGTCTTATAACGAAAGTCTCGACGTAGTACGTGACACCGTGCTGGCGGCGCAGTGCATCGATTATCCGAAAGATAAAATCAAAATTTATGTTCTGGATGACGGTAAACGGGACGAATTTGCGGTGTTCTCCGCTGACGCCGGCGTGGGATATATCACCCGTAACGACAACTCCCATGCCAAAGCCGGCAACCTGAACCATGCAATGAAACTCACCAAAGGCGAGCTGATTTGCGTATTCGACTGTGACCACGTGGCCACCCGCGCGTTCCTGCAGGCGACGGTCGGCAGCTTCCTGAAAGACCCGCGTCTGGCGCTGATCCAGACACCGCACTACTTCTATTCACCTGACCCGTTTGAACGTAACTTGTCTGCGGGCCGCACCATGCCCAACGAAGGTGCCCTGTTCTACGGCCCGGTTCAGCAAGGTAACGACAACTGGAATGCGACGTTCTTCTGCGGCTCCTGTGCGGTTATCCGCCGTGTGGCTCTGGAAGAAGTGGGGGGTTTTGCGGTTGAAACGGTTACCGAAGATGCACACTCCGCGCTGAAAATGCAGCGTCGTGGCTGGAATACCGCGTTTCTGGATATCCCGCTGGCCGCCGGTCTGGCGACCGAACGTCTGGGTCTGCACGTCATTCAGCGTACCCGCTGGGCGCGCGGTATGACGCAGATTTTCCGGGTGGATAATCCGCTGCTCGGCCGCGGTCTGAAATGGCAGCAACGCCTGTGTTACCTGAACGCCATGCTGCACTTCCAGTTTGGTCTGCCGCGTGTGGTGTTCCTGACCGCACCGCTGGCGTTCCTGCTGTTCAACCTGAACATTATTTCCTCGTCCGCCAGCCTGATTTTTGCTTACGCGCTGCCGCACCTGGTGATGTCGCTGTACATCAACTCCCGCATGAACGGGCGTTTCCGCTACACCTTCTGGGGTGAGATTTACGAGACCGTGATGGCCTTCCACCTGATCCTGCCCACGCTGGTGACGATGTTCGCACCCAAACGCGGCAAGTTTAACGTGACGGATAAAGGCGGTTTGCTGGACGTCGGGTTCTTCGACTTCAACATCGTCAAACCTCACCTGATTGTCGCCATCCTGATGATTATCGGCATCGGTTACGGCATCGTGCGCGCCATCTTCCACAATTACTTTGCCATCGACCCAAATGTTATTGCGCTGAATATCGCGTGGGGCAGTTTCAGCGTGCTGATTTTGCTGGCAGCGATTGCAGTAGCGAAAGAAACCCGTCAGGTACGTAAAACTATCCGTATCGATGTGGCCATCCCGGCGATTATTCATTACGCCAATGGTATTTCACTGCGCACCACCACTATCGATATGTCGATGGGCGGTGTGCAACTGGTGACGCCGGACGTGCGCTATCTGGATGAAGAAATTGAAGAAGTAGAAATTCAGTTGTCTTCCGGCGCGGAAAGTTTCCCGGTGACGCAAATCAGCGGAGACAAAGAGCGGTTGCGTCTGCAATTTGAAAACCTGCCGTTATCGAAACGCCGCGAGCTGGTTCGCGTGGTCTTATGCCGTGCTGATGCCTGGATTGGCGAAGAATACCCGCCGGATAACCCGTTCAGATCGCTGGTAAGCATCATCCGTTGCGTGTTCGAGTTATTCTATAACACGTGGAAGGAACGCCGTGCTAAAAATAAACCCGCTGACGCCACCAGCAAGAGTGAAGCAGCATGAACCGACCTTATAACCTCATGAGTAAGCGCCGTTTATTGGCTGCACGGGGCGCATCCCTGTTCAGAAAAATCACCACCGGTTTGTTGCTGACGTTCAGCAGTCTGCCGTTGTCACAGGCGGAAGACGCGCCGGCACCAGCCGTTGATCCGGCAACCAGCCTGCCAGCCGCGCCGTCATGGCTACCGCCGGTCATGCCGATGCCGGGTGAAACGGCGCCAGCCGGTGACACAACGCCAGCCCCGGCCGCAGATGCACCACAGACGGATACCACGCCGGTGAATAACAGCCCGGCGATGCCTGATGTAACTGCCGATCCTTCCGCTGCCCCTGCGCCGGTAATGCCGCTGGTTCAGCCGGTGACCAGCAACGTCACCGTTGCCGAAATGGGCCAGCCAAACGGGCTGACGCTCAGCGGCGGCCAGTTGCAGTCCGGTATCATTTTCACCCTGCCTGCCGATGAAGTAGTGACCAACGCGCACCTGTCGCTGGCACTGAAAATTTCTCCGGCGCTGATTGCCCGCGATACCACACTCGAACTGATGCTCAACGGCCAGCCGCTGGGTAACCTGCCGCTGAATCAGAGCAGCAACGGCGGCGATGTTTACGATCTCGATATTCCGGCAGCCATGGTAGTATCCAACAACAACCTGAGCTTCCGCGTGCATGACAGCAACACCATGACCTGCGAGAAAGATCAGTCGGATAAATATTGGGTCACTATTTTGCCCACCACCAGCATCGGGCTGGAAGGTCAGCAACTGAATATTGGCCGTAATCTGGGTAACTTCCCGCGTCCGTTCTTTGATGGCCTGCAGATGCAGGAGTCCAAAATCACCATGGGCTTCTCTGCTGCCATGAAACCGGGCGATATCAGCGCTGCGGCGATGGTCTCTTCTTATCTCGGCATGTTGTCCGATTATCGCAGCGTCGATTTCCCGGTCATCCTGAATGATTTGCCGGATCAGAATGGCATTCTGTTCGGCAAGCCGGGGGATAAAATCGGTTCACTGACGTTGCCGGCGAGCAACGGCGCATCGATTCAGATTATCGATAACCCGATCAATCCGGTTTACAAGCTGCTGCTGGTACTCGGTAATGACGATAACCAACTGCGTCAGGCTGCGTATCGCCTGATCAGTGGCGGGATGCCGAACAACACCGACCATCTGGATGTGGCCCAGCAAACCATTCCGTCCAGCAAACCGTATGACGCGCCGCGCTGGATTGACACCTCACGGCCGGTGACGCTGGGTGAACTGGCGGGTAAAGATCAAGATTCGCTGATTTCAAACGGCATTTATCACGACGGCATTCAGGTCGCCTTCCGCGCTGCGCCAGATCTGTTCATGTGGGACGGACACAATATTCCGGTGCGCATTGATTACCGTTTCCCCACCGAAAACTGGATTGATGAAGACAGTTCAAGACTCAACGTCTCCATCAACAGCAACTTCCTGCGCAGCCTGACCGTCAACAAAGTGGGTCTGGTGGAAAATATCTGGCGTCGCCTGGGCGGTGACAGCCGTCAGGAACGCTACACGCTGCAACTCGCGCCCTACCTGATTTACGGCGACAACCAGTTGCAATTCTATTTCGACATCAAGCCGAAAAAAGATGCGCCGTGCAGCATTCTGACCAGCGACAATATTAAGAGCCGTATCGATCCAAAATCTTTCATCGATCTGAGCGGAAGCTACCACTTCGCCCAGTTGCCGAACCTGTCGTATTTCGTCGGCGCGTCTTATCCGTACTCCAAACTGGCTGATTTCTCCGACACCCTGATGCTGTTGCCGCAAACGCCGACGGCGGATGAAATCCACACCCTGCTGAACCTGGCCTCACGCGCCGGTAAAGCCACAGGCATGCCGGTGAATCATGTGCAGGTGGCCTTCGGCCTGAACGGTGATGAACAAAATAACCCGCTGTTTGACCGCGATATTCTGGCCGTCACCACGCTGGGCGACACGCCATTCAACCAGCAGTTACTTGCGGACTCTCCTTTCAGCATCAACGGTGGCTCAATGGGCGTAAAAACGCCGACCGAAATGCAGCGCGTTGTCGCCTGGCTGACCGGTGACTGGTACCGCCAGCCGGTCGATGCAGACCGTTATCTGTCCTCAACCGGCGCATGGCGTGGCTTCGTCAGCTACCGTTCGCGCTGGTCTGCCGACCATGTGGTCGTGCTGGCAACCGGTACAGACGATCAACAGTTGCTGAAAATCCATAACGATTTGAAATCACCCAAAATCAACGCCAACGTGCGCGGCGATCTGGCGATTATTACCGATGAAAATGGCATCCGCAGCTTCTCAGTGGGTCAGCAATTCCCGACCGGGCAAATGCCGTGGTACATGATGGTGCTCTGGTATGCCAGCAAACACATCGTGATCCTGTCGTTGATTGCGACCCTGCTTTCGCTGGTGGTTGGCCTGAGCCTGTTCGTTGTCCTGCGTCGTCACGCGGCCAAACGTCTGGGTCAGAAATGAAAAGCATCGGCTTTAAAACAAAAACAATGAAGATCGCCCCGATTTCGGGCGGCGACTCTCTGGCGATTACCGGAGCTGGAAAATGAAGAAACATAAACTGTCCCTGGCGGTGATCAGGGCTATTTATCTGGTAGGGATCGCCGGAGTAGCGAGTTTTAGTGCCACCACCTTTGCAGCGGATACCACCAATCCTGCCATGAAGGCGTTGTTTGATCAGGCCGCTTACTGGCATGAACGCGCCCATGACGACCTGGCGAAAGACGCCTTACAGAAAGTGCTGCTGGTTGAGCCAGACAATGCGCAGGCGCTGTACCTGATGTCGCTGTATTCCATGCAAAGTGGCGATAAAACCGCAGCCAGTCAGTGGCGCGAAAAACTGGCCGCTGCCTCGCCGGACGATCCGCGTCTGACATCGCTCAACAGCGCCAAAGCTATGCAGTCAATCCCGCCGGCTCAGCTGGCTTCTGCCCGCCAGATGGCCGCGCAGGGCAACGTCAGCGGTGCGCTTTCGGCGTACCGCACGATCTTTAACGGCAACCAGCCACTCGACAGCCTGGCGACCGAATACTATCTGACGATGGCGGGCGACAAGTCGCTCCAGCCGCAGGTCATTGCCGGGTTACAACAGCGTGTCGCCTCGCGTCCTGACGACACACAGGCGCGCCTTGGTCTGGGTAAGGTGCTGACGTATCAGGAATCCACCCGCCGCGACGGTATAAAATTACTGAGCACGATGGCCGGTTCCAGCACCGAAGCCGACCGCTCATTACGTCAGGCATTATTGTGGATGACGCCGCAGGAAGCTGACCGTGATTTTTATCAGGGCTATCAGGCGCGTCACCCGAACGACACCGGCGTGATGACTTACTTCCAGAAAAACATCGGCGGCGCGGCGAAAGGTCAGGGCTTCACGGCACTGAACAGCGGCGACGTCAACAGCGCGAAAGCTAAGTTTGAAAGCGTACTGGCCGATAACCCGAATGACGCCGATGCACTGGCCGGTCTCGGTTATATCGCGCAGCGCAGCGGTAACTTTGAGCAGGCGTCACAGTATCTGAGCAAAGCTGCCGCACAGGGCGGCCCGAACAGCGCCCAGTTGAGCAATCAGGCACAGGATTCCGCGTTTTACGCCCAACTGGCGAAAGCCAAAGACGCCGCCGGCTCCGGCAGTTACGACGCCGCACTGGCTGCCGTCACTCCGCTGACGCAGGTCGGTGGTGAGAAAGGTCAGTCAGCCAGCCTGTTGCGTGCGGATATTCTGCGCCGCAAAGGCGATCTGGCCGGGGCTGAGCAACAATACAGCGCGCTGGGCGATAATGCCGATGCCCGCGCCGGGTTGTATTACGTGCTGCGTCAGCAGAACAAAACCGCCGAAGCCAGTCAGGTGCTGAAAACGCTGCCAGCCGGGATTCAGGCCAAAATGAACCCGCCGACCGTGGCGGATGTTATCGAGCCAATGCGCCGTCAGGCCGCCCAGGCCGTAGCGAACAACGATCCGCAGCGCGCACTGAATATTCTTCAGCAGGCACGGGAACGTCAGCCGTCAAATGTCTGGGTGAAACTGGATATGGCGCGCATCCTGCAATCGCAGGGGCAAACCGCGCAGGCACAGTCAATCATGGCGCCGTCTGCGCGTCCGGGTGCCTCTTCTGCCGATCTGTACGCCGCGGCCCTGTTCGCGTCAGAAACCAAAAACTGGTCAACCGCCAACGCCCTGCTCTCGCGTATTCCGCGCAGCAGTCAGAATCAGGGGATGCGTGAACTGGCGCAGCGCGCCAACTTCAATGCGCAAATGGCCGATGCCGAAAGCTATCTGCAACAGGGCAATGCCGCCGCTGCGTCTAACACCTTGCGTGCGCTGGCACAGAATCCACCAGCCGCGCCTGCGGATGTCGGCGCGCTGGCGAAAAACCTGGCGGCGGCCGGTCAGCTTCCGCTGGCGGTGCAACTGGTTCGCCAGAATATGCGTCAGGGCGTCACCGGCAATGCCGGGGATTACGCCGATCAGGTCAGCGTGCTGAATCAGGCCGGTCTGAGCAATGAGGCGCAAGCCTTCCTGCAAAATCCACAAATCCAGTCCGGCACGTCACCGACAGCGCTGGCGAGCCTGCGTAACGGTTTCGTGATCACCCAGGCTGATCAGTTGCGCGAACAGGGTCAGTACGCAGCGGCCTACGACAAACTGGTCGTCGCGTTGCAGGCTGATCCGCAAAACCGCGACCTGATGCTGGCGATGGCGCGCCTGTATCAGTCCGGAAAACTCAATAAGCAAGCCGGTCAGGTCTATAACTACCTGATGAGCAACGACACACCGACACAGGATGCACGCGTCGGTGCGATTAACGTGGCGCTGGGCGAAGGCGATAACCAGCGCGCCAAAACGCTGATGGAAGGCCTGCGCGGACCGCGTACACCGGACCGTCTGTTACTCGAAGCGCGCGTCGCCGAAGCACAGGGCGATCATCAGCAGGCGCTGGCGTTACTGCGTTCTGCGAAGGGCAAGATGATCGGGCTGGAAGGCACAGACAGTCAGGCGCAGGTGGCCGGATTGCAGATCAGCGACAACCCGTTCATCAACCGCTCAACACGCACCTCCGCCTCACGACCGGCGACACAATCTTCTTACGGCGCCGTATTGCCGTGGCAGGTATCAGATCAGGTTTCCACGCCGGGAAATATTCCGGCGGCAACGACCGAACCGACAGCGGTCACACAGCGTAATGCCACGGAAAAACAGATCGACGACATGCTCGACGAGTTGCAGGGCAAGACCGCGACCTGGGCGCAGGGTGATATGTCGATCCGTGGCCGTGACGGCGAAAGCGGTCTCAGCCAGCTGACCGAAGCTAAAGCACCGATGACCTTTGCCTTCGTGCCGTTTGATACGTCCCGTCTGAGTATTGGCGTCACGCCGGTTTCTCTCAGCGCAGGCAACCCGTCCGGTACCGGCAATTCCCGCTTCGGTCAGGGCGCACTGGCTGCAGCACAGTCGGCGCAGAAAGATGTCGCCGCAGCCGCAGCAGCGGCGGGTCTGGATCCAACATTAAGCCTGGCTGAATTGAGGAAAAGCATAACGTCTAACGACCTCAGCACTGCATGTGCCGCCACAGGTGATGCTGCGAAATGCTCGGCTTACAGCACAATAAATAGTATTGATCCAACCACTTACAGTGCAACAGAAGCAGGCAATCAAAGCGCAACCGGCGTAGAAGTGAACGCTGCGCTGACCGGTGACAGCTATAAAGCCGATATCGGCAGTACGCCGCTCGGGCAGGATCTGAACTCGCTGGTCGGTGGCGTGCAATGGGCACCGAAACTGACTGACTTCACCACCCTGCGCGTGACGGCTGAGCGTCGTGCCGTCACTGACAGTATTCTGTCCTACGTCGGCACCAAAGATAATTACAGCGGCAAGGAATGGGGTCAGGTCACTAAAAACGGCGGCAGCGTCAATCTGTCGTACGACGATGGCGATGCTGGTTTTTACGCCGAAGCGGGTTATTACAGCTATCTGGGTAACAACGTGAAGAGCAACAAATCGGTGAACGCCAATGCCGGTCTGTATGTACGTCCGTTCCGTTATGACGATCGTGAACTGAAAACCGGCATCAACGTCGGTTACATGGATTTCGACAAAAACCTCAGCTATTACAGCTTCGGTCAGGGCGGTTACTTCAGCCCGCAAAACTATGTCAGCGTCTCCTTCCCGGTGGAATACACCCAGAAATATGACGACTGGGATCTGAAACTGTCCGGCGCGGTGGGCTATCAGTCTTATTCGCAGGATAAGAGCGCCTACTTCCCGAATAACCCGGACCTGCAGAAACAACTGGAAGATCTGGTGGCTGAGGGCTACGGCACAGAAGCTTATTACAGCGGTAAAACGCAAAATGGCATCGGCTGGAATGCGGGCGTCGGCGGCAACTATCATCTGAACAAAAGCATGCAGATTGGCGGACAGGTTGGCTACGATACTTTCGGCGATTACAACGAAAGCAAAGCGCAGGTCTACTTCCGTTATCTGATGGGCCAAAATTAATCGCGGTGAAATAAAACCATGCAAGAACATAACTATACTCAGGTCGCGCAGGAATATTACCGCCAGCGCCACACCACACCCGGCTGGCAAAGCCTGGTGCAGGTGCTATTTTCAGGTATTCTGGCGTCCGCCGATGACGAAGATGGCCGCCGCTTTCTGACCCTGATGGGCAATAACCTGGCACGCCAGCATCCGCTTCCCGCCTCTGCGACCCTTGGCGAACTGGAAGACAATATCAATCATATTCTCAGCCGTTTTGACTGGGGTGTCGTGAAGCTGGAAGCGACTTCGCAACAACTGGCGCTGGTGCACATTGCCTGGCCGGCATCACCGCAAGGGCAGGATGATGCGTTGTGGCCTATTGCGCTCATCGCCCTGTTTGAAGGACTGTATGCTGAGTGGTTGTTATCACAAGGCGGGCAACCCTATGTTCCGCTGCGCTGGCAGGAAAGCACACCGGAAGGCGCATTCGTTTTTCGTTATCAAAATGGTTTGTAAGGAATCTCTATGTCGTTATTTCGGCGCTACAGCCTGGTGCTGTGGTTCGGCCTTATTTTCGCGTTTTTCAGTTCCGCTGTAATGGCTCAGGATGCTGGCTGGTCTGCGTATAAAAGTCGCTTTCTGATGCCAGATGGACGAATCATTGATACCGCCAATAAAAACGTCAGTCACACCGAAGGTCAGGGTTTCAGTATGCTGCTCGCGGTGTTCAATGACGATCAGGCGACGTTCGACAAGCTGTGGCAGTGGGCAAACACGACGCTCTATCGCAAAGATATCGGCCTGTATTCATGGCGGTATGACCCGAACAGCACTCCGCATGTGGCAGATATCAACAACGCCTCTGATGGCGATACGCTGATGGCCTGGGCGCTGTTGCTGGCGGGTGATAAGTGGAACGACAGCCGTTACACCAAAGCCTCTGAAAAATTGCAGACGGCGCTGATCAAATACAATGTGATTGATTACGCCGGTTACAAAGTGATGCTGCCGGGCGTGAAGGGTTTCAATCAGACCAGCAACGTAACCGTCAATCCGTCCTATTTCATCTTCCCGGCCTGGCAGGCATTTTATGCGCACAGCCATTTGAAAGTCTGGAAAGATCTGGATGAAAGCAGCACCGCGATGCTCAGCAAAATGGCGTTTGGTGAATTCCGTCTGCCGACCGACTGGGTCGATATGCAGGCCGATGGCACCCTGAAACCGGCCAGCCGCTGGCCAACGCGTTTCAGTTACGATGCCGTGCGTATCCCGCTGTATCTCGGCTGGGCGCATCCCGGCAGCCCGCAACTGGCACCGTTTATTCTGTGGTGGCAAAAATCCCCACGCGACGCCACACCCGCCTGGATTGATGTCATGACCGGCACCAAAGCGGGCTACAACATGTCACCGGGATTATTAGCCGTGCGCGATTTCACCATGGCCAACGCTGGCGCCATCAGCCCGAACCTGGCACCGAAAGACGATTACTACTCTTCCACCCTGCAACTGCTGAGCTGGTGGGCAAGTCATAAAGGATAAGCGTACTCTGAAATAGTAAGGCCAGTCAGTGGATGCTGACTGGCCTTTTAATATCTATAGAGATTTAATTAATCTGATAGCTAAAGTTAGCCGTATAGTTCTGCCCGTTATACTTGTAGCTGGCGGTATTATTTAAAGAAAAAACATTTCCGCTATAAGTAACCATCACCCGGTTATCTGCACTGGTGCTGATATCCGCAATTGTTCCACTCCCTGAGATAAATGGAAAACTCTCAGCCAGATTTTTAACGATTTCACTGTTACTGCCTTTCAGATCTCCAGCCAGATAATAACGGTAGTGGAAAGGAACCGTCGCCCCCCCACTTTGGCTTTCAGTCAGATATAACCACATATGATCATTAATTTTTTGTGTGCGAAGCAATTTATCTCCGGCTGGATTGTCCCCGCTCTGATTAAGCCACCAGAACCCCATCACCAGCAGAAAAAGGGCGAGAGTGACAAAACGATGCAGCCATCTAATAACCATTTTGAATGGCATAATCGATCCCTTCTCTTATGTTACGTTGATCTGTTGGGTCATCTCCGTAAGGTGGCTTCTGAGTCCATTTTCCCCACTCAGGTCTCGATGTCCCTGCACGTTCTTGTGCGAATCCAGCCCCCATAAGAAGTGTTGTCGCCGGAATACCGGCTGCCGTTCCTGCAGCACCAAAGTTAAAATTCCCGAAGGCCGCCCAGTAAGGATCATAGGCTTTATAATCCCAGGGACCGTGATTCCTTACTTTCTGATAAAACCAATAATATGTGCTGGCGGTCGCCATATTTCTCGATGTCCCATGCTGCCGGGCTTCTCTCATATTGTTTTGAACAACCTGAGAGCCGGGTCCAGATAAGGGTACAGATGCCATAATTAACGTCCTGTTATTTTTGGGATTCAGGCATCATATCAATTTCTCATCTGCCAAAGTGTCTGAAAAATTACCCAGAAAAAAGCCCGCTTTCGCGGGCTTCGTTATAACGGCGGGGGATTACTGATTTACGGCGACCGTCTGCGTCGTACCGGTTTCATCCTGATCGACAGCGAAGCAGGCGACGAGCTGATCGCCGTACTGTTTCAACTGCGGCTGGAACTGTTTGCAGGTGCCGAACGCACGGCGGCAGCGGGCGTTGAACGCGCAACCGGCTGGCGGATTCAGCGGGCTTGGCAGCTCGCCGGTCAGTTTGATGCGTTCACGGCGTTCGTCCGGGTTCAGACGCGGCGTCGCGGACAACAGCGCCTGCGTGTATGGATGGCGCGGATTGCTGAAGATGGCGTCTTTCGGCCCCTTCTCCACGCAGCGTCCCAGATACATCACCATCACTTCGTCAGCGATGTGTTCCACCACGGACAAGTCGTGGGAGATGAAGACGTACGACAGCCCTAAATCCTGCTGCAAATCCATCATCAGGTTCAGTACCTGCGCACGCACGGAAACGTCGAGCGCGGAGACCGGTTCATCGGCGATCACCACGTCCGGATCCAGCATCAGACCGCGGGCGATAGCAATACGCTGACGCTGGCCGCCGGAGAACATGTGCGGATAGCGGTCGTAATGCTCGGTTTTCAGGCCGACTTTCGCCATCATCGCCAGGGCTTTTTCGCGACGTTCTTCGCGGCTAAGTTTGGTGTTGATCAGCAAGGGCTCTTCGAGGATCTGCCCGACTTTCTTACGCGGGTTGAGCGATCCGTAAGGATTCTGGAACACGATTTGGATCTTCTGACGGCGCAGCTTTTCAGCGGTTGCGTCAGGTTTCAGCAAATCCTGACCACGGTAATACAGCTCACCGCCGGTCGGCACTTCAATCATGGTCAGCAGGCGGCCCAGCGTGGATTTACCACAACCGGACTCCCCGACCACCGCCAGCGTTTTACCGCGTTCGAGGGTAAACGACACGCCGTCGAGCGCTTTCACCGTGCGTTCCTGGCCGAAGATGCCCTTCTTCACCGGGTAATGTTTTTTCAGGTCAATCGCGTGCAACAGCGGCTGCGGTTGGGTGTTATCAGGACTCATAAGTAGGTCTCCCGGCATCATCCAGCGGATAATGGCACTTCGACTGACGCCCGTTCGCGAGGTCACGCAGCGCAGGTTCTTCTTTACGGCAAAGATCGGTTGCATACGGGCAACGCGGATTCAGCAGACAGCCGTTAGGACGGTCATATTTACCCGGCACCACGCCCGGCAAGGATTGCAGACGCGCTTTATCTGCGGCGAATTCCGGCAGTGAGCGCAGCAGCGCCTGCGTATACGGATGGCGTGGCGCACGGAAGATTTCCGTGGCTTTTGCCGATTCCACTACCTGTCCGGCATACATCACAATAATGTGCTGCGCGGCTTCGGCCACCAGTGCCAGGTCATGGGTGATCAGCATCAGCGCCATGTTTTCGCGTTGTTGCAGATCGAGCAGCAGTTCAATAATCTGCGCCTGAATGGTCACGTCGAGCGCGGTGGTTGGCTCATCGGCGATCAGTAATTTCGGGCGACAGGCAATCGCCATTGCGATCATCACGCGCTGACTCATCCCGCCGGAAAGCTGATGCGGATAGACATCGAGACGCGAAGCCGGATCCGGAATACCCACCAGATTCAGCAAATCGATGGTGCGCTGACGACGGGTCTTTTTGTTGCCGCCCTGATGCACCTTGATGGCTTCCATAATCTGGAAACCGACGGTGTAACACGGGTTCAGGCTGGTCATCGGATCCTGGAAAATCATCGCGACTTCGGCACCGACAATCTGGCGGCGTTCTTTTTCGCTGATGCCCTGCAGATTACGGCCACCAAACTCGAGTTTTTCAGCCATCACTTTACCGGGGAAGTCGATCAGCCCCATCAGCGCCAGTGAACTGACTGATTTACCGGAGCCGGATTCACCGACAATCCCGACCACTTCGCCCTGTTTCACGCTGTAACTGATACGGTCTACGGCGCGGAACGGCGTCCCTTCGTCACCAAAGTGAACGGAGAGTTTATCCACGGTCAGCAACGTTTTGCCGACCTGAACATCATTCGTTAATGTTGTTTCCATCTCCAACCCCTTACTGCTTAAGTTTAGGGTCGAGGGCATCACGCAGGCCATCACCCATCAGGTTAAATGCCAGCACCGTCAGCAGAATGATCACGCCGGGGAAGGTCACGACCCACCAGGCACTTTGAGCAAACTGTAAGACGTCCGACAGCATGGTGCCCCACTCCGGCGTTGGCGGCTGTGCGCCCATACCGAGGAAGCCCAACGCTGCCATATCAAGGATGGCGTTGGAGAAGCCGAGCGATGCCTGAACGATCAGCGGCGCTAAGCAGTTAGGTAAAATATTGATGAACATCTGACGGGCAGAACCGGCACCGGCCACGCGCGACGCAGTGACGTAGTCGCGGTTCACTTCCACCAGCACCGCAGCACGGGTTAAGCGGACATAGTGCGGTAAGGCCACGAAGGTCAGCGCCAGCGAGGCGTTAACAATCGATGGGCCAAAAATTGCCACCAGCACCAGTGCCAGCAACAGGCTTGGCAGGGCCAGCATGATATCGACCACACGCATGATGATGGCGTCAACCACACCGCCGTAGTAACCGGCAAACAGACCGAACACCACGCCGAGGATCAGCGACAGTACGACGACCAGGCAACCGACCAGCAGCGATAAACGCGCGCCGTACATCAGACGCGACAGAATATCGCGGCCGACGTCGTCGGTGCCCAGCAGGAATTTCCAGCTCCCGCCTTCCATCCAGACAGGCGGGCGCAACAGCGCGTCACGGAACTGTTCGGCAGGCAGATGTGGTGCAATCACGTTCGCACCAATCGCAATGACCAGCATGATAATGATGTAAGCCAGGCCGACAACGGCCCCTTTGTTACGCTTGAAGTAATGCCAGAATTCGCGCAAAGGCGGCATCGGCACTGGCGCAGCCGTCACTAACTCGTTAGCGACCGGCTCAGTGGTTTGAGACATTGTGCGCCCCTTATTTCTTGTGGCGAATACGCGGGTTGACCACGCCGTAGAGCACATCTACCAGCAGGTTAACCACGATGATCAGAGTAGCGACCAGCAACACCCCGCCCTGCACGACCGGATAGTCGCGGCGCTGGAGTGCGTCGATCAGCCACCGGCCGAGTCCCGGCCAGGAGAAGATGGTTTCGGTCAGGATGGCACCGCCGAGCAGCGTACCGACCTGCAAACCAATGATGGTCACCACCGGCAACAGCGCATTGCGCAGCGCGTGGATGACAATCACCCGCATACGGCTGACGCCTTTGGCGCGCGCGGTACGGATGTAGTCTTCGCCCAGCACTTCCAGCATGGAAGAACGGGTCATACGCACAATCACCGCCAGCGGAATGGTGCCCAGTACGATGGCCGGTAAAATCATGTGCATCACGGCATCCACGAAATCACCCGGTTCGCCCCAAAACAACGTGTCGATCAGCATAAAGCCGGTCAGCGGCAGGCTGTCATCCAGGAAGACGGTATCGCTTATTCGCCCCGATACGGGCGTCAGATTAAGCTGCACCGAGACCAGCATCACCAGCATGATCCCCCACCAGAATATCGGCATCGAATAGCCGGTCAGCGAGATCCCCACAGCCGTGTGGTCGAATATCGATCCCCGTTTTACCGCCGCCAGCACACCCACCGGAATACCGACAATGATCGCGAAGATCATCGCGCAGATGCCCAGTTCCAGTGTTGCTTTGAAGCGCGGTACGAATTCCTGCCAGACAGGGGTGCGGCTTTTTAAGGACGTGCCCAGGTCGCCATGCAGCACACCGTTCACGTAGTGGAAATATTGTTGGTAAAGAGGCTTGTCGAGCCCCATATCTGCCATCAGCTGGGCGTGACGTTCGGGGGAAACACCGCGTTCGCCTGCCATGATGGTGACCGGGTCGCCTGGTATCATGTGTACGAAGGCAAAAGTCAGCAAAGTAATGCCGATAAACGTTGGGATAACTAACCCCAGACGTCGGAGTATGAACTGCAACATATCCCGTACTCTCTGTATAAAATGCCCGGCGAACCGTAGCTCGCCGGGCTTATTGTGGCTCACATTTCTTTCTTGAGAATCAAGGCTGTACTGAATGGCCCGCGAGCAAGGCGGAGGAGCACAGCAATCAAGACATACCTTCAGGCAGGCGAAGATTGCGAGCACCACACAACGCAGCTCCCGGGTTATTCAGTAAGCGATCACTCCATTGAGACGTTTTCGAAGTGGTGTTTGCCGAGCGGATCGACGACATACCCTTTGACTTCTTTGCGAACAGGTTCGTATACGGTGGAGTGAGCGATGATCAGCGCAGGTGCCTGGTCATGCATCACAACCTGAGCCTGCTGATACAGCGCGGCACGTTTGGCGTGATCAGATTCAGCACGGGCTGGCTGGATCAAATCTTCAAACGGCTTGTAGCACCAGCGGGAGTAGTTGGAACCGTCTTTCGCCGCTGCACAGCTGAACAGGGTAGCGAAGAAGTTATCCGGATCCCCATTGTCGCCGGTCCAGCCCATCATCACAGACTGGTGCTCACCGTTCTTAGCACGCTTGAGGTATTCGCCCCACTCGTAAGTCACGATGTTGGCTTTCACGCCAATTTTTGCCCAGTCAGCCTGGATCATTTCAGCCATACGGCGTGCGTTCGGGTTGTACGGACGCTGTACCGGCATCGCCCACAGGTCGATAGCGAAACCG